>NZ_JAEHBK010000060.1:0-14816 GCF_016483685.1 Bacillus cereus group sp. N8
CTAAAAATAAAAATTGACGTTTCACGTTGTTTGTTTCGTTTAGTTTTCAAAGTTCAACATCGCGTTTCAGCGACTTTTATAATTTAACATTTCGAGTTAAATCTGTCAACAACTTTTTTCTTTCGTTCCTGACGACGCTTATTAATTTATCATATTAATGATTAATAAGTCAACGCTTTTTTAAAAAATGCCAAAATAATTTTATCTTGGCATTATATATAGCTTAATAATCACCAATGCAGCAACACCCGGAACCCCTAATAAACTCGATACAGTAGCTGTTCCTATATTAATCGGAATATGAAAATCAAAATATGAACCTGCTACATTCACTCCGAATAATAACGCTATACCTAAAGTAACATGAAAGAGGGCTTTTCCTATAAAACGTATTGGTTTGGATGAAACACCAAAAACAAGAAAAATAAAAACTAAAGAAAGAATACCAACAATAATAATTGTAGAATTCATTTTTTCCTCCTTATGAATGACCTATACATATTTATTTGTATGGGACAAGACAATAAAAAAGAACATATAAGCATAACTCCTATCACTTCATCTCCCTAAAATAGATCCTACGCATACCGACTATCAACTAATTCCACCCCTCCTTTCAATTAACGCTGTACTACCGTCAACAAACTTGAAGATAAAAAGTAAAAAGGTCCTGCTTCAATAAGCAGGACCTTTTTACCATTGTTCCATCTTCACAGGACGACGCTTCGCTTCTTTTAACAAGAAGAAATATTTCGCCTCTGCTATTTTCAAAGAACAAAGTACATCTGGAGATGGTTCTACACTTTGTTCAACCATTCTCTTCTGTCGTAACCATTCATTCTTTACTTTTTCCAATAGTACAATTAACTTATCATCGTACTCTTTACGCAATTTACCCTTTTTTTGAAAGAACATTTTTGTTTCTCCCCTTATACTTCTCTGCGGCCTTCTAGCGCTTTCGACAGTGTCACTTCATCTGCATATTCTAGATCTCCACCAACCGGTAGACCGTGTGCAATACGAGTTACTTTAATACCTGTAGGCTTTAAGAGGCGGGATATATACATCGCTGTAGCTTCCCCTTCAATATTAGGGTTTGTTGCTAATATCACTTCTTGTACCGTTTCATCTTGCAGTCGCTTTAAGAGTTGTGGGATATTAATGTCTTCCGGTCCAATTCCCTCCATTGGAGAAATCGCACCACGTAACACATGATATACGCCTTGATACTCTTTCATTTTTTCCATGGCAATTACATCTTTCGGCTCTTGTACTACACAAACAACCGATTGATCTCTATGCGAATCGTCACAAATATAACAAGGATCGCGGTCAGTGATATGCCCACATACAGAACAATACGCTAAATCTCGCTTCGCATTCACAAGTGCTTTCGCAAAACCTAACACATCATCTTCTTTCATATCTAATACGAAGAACGCCAGTCGAACCGCTGTTTTCGGTCCGATTCCTGGCAATTTCATAAAACTATCAATTAATTTCGATATCGGTTCTGGATAATGCATATATCAATATCCCCCTAGAACATTCCACCTGGTAAGTTTAAGCCTTTTGTAAATTTACCCATTGTAGAATTTGAAAGTTCGTCAGCTTTTTTAAGCGCATCGTTCGTTGCAGCTAATACTAAGTCTTGTAACATTTCGATATCTTCTGGATCTACAACTTCTTCTTTAATTTTCACTTCAAGAACTTGCTTATGACCATTTGCAATAACAGTAATCATTCCGCCACCAGCTGTACCTTCAACTGTTTTTTCACCAAGCTCTTCTTGCGCCTTTGCCATGTCCTTTTGCATCTTTTGCATTTGTTTCATCATGTTATTCATATTTCCCATTCCGCCACGCATCATAATTAATTCCTCCTAATTATTATTACTCTTTTATTTCGATAAGTTCTTGCCCTACTAATTTTACAGCTTCTTCTATAAGAGGGTCTTCTTTTTGTTCTGGGCTTTCTTCAGAATCCCCGCCTTCGCGTTGTAAAAAGTCTTCGCGAATTTTACCCCATTCACTTTTTGGGATAGCAATCATGTTTAACCTTTTACTTAGCAATTCAAAAAGAGTCTGTTCCAATGTATCCATCGCTTCTCGATTTTCACTTGCCATTTTACAATGGATTTCATATTGAAATGCTAACACATAAGTATCATCTGAAGCTGCTACCGGCTCACTATTTTCTAATAAAACAGCAAACGCTACTTTGTTATATGACTTGAGTCGTCCTAACAACTCACCCCATACAGCTTTTAACTGTTCTAAGTCTTGACGCTTTGCTTGCTTTAATACTTCATTCACGCGTCCGACAGGAATTTTCATACTTCCTGTTCGTACTGGTTTTGGTGTCGCACGCGTCTCTCTTACTTCCTGCTGTACACCAGCTGGCACACCATTCTTTTTAACTTGCTCTAACTCTTTCTCCAATTGCTGCATCCTGTTCATAATTGCTTGCAAACGATCTGTACCATTTGCCTGCATCATAAACTGTTGACACAATTGCACCATAACAACTTCTAAGAAAATCCGTGGATGGTTTGTCCACTTCATCTCCTGTTGTCCCTTACTAAGGGTATGAATAATTTCATAGATTACTTCCGGTTGCATTTCTTCACTTAATGTACGGAATTGATCATCTACAATTACCCTTTCCAACATATGTTCTAATTGTGGTGAAGTTTGATATAAAAGCATATCACGATAGTAGTAAATGAAATCCTCCATAAAGCGAACTGGATCTTTCCCCTTACTCATCATTTCATCTATAATACGTAATGCTCTTGATACATCATTTTCACGTATACATTCTACTAAGTTACCTAAGTATTGTTGAGAAACAGAACCCGTTACAGCTAAAACATCTTCACTCGTCACAGTCTCATCACTATAAGAAATCGCTTGGTCAATCAAACTTAATGCATCACGCATACCACCTTCAGCGGCACGTGCGACGATTTGTAACGCTTCATCTTCTACTTGTGTACCTTCATTTGTCACAACCGTAGATAATCTCTCAACGATATCATTTACTGATATTTTTCGAAATTCAAAGCGTTGACAACGTGAAATGATTGTCGGTGGAATCTTATGCGGCTCTGTTGTCGCCAAAATAAAGATAACATGTCCTGGCGGCTCCTCTAACGTTTTTAAAAGCGCGTTAAAGGCACCCATAGAAAGCATGTGGACTTCATCAATAATGTATACTTTATATTTCACAGCACTTGGAGCATATTTTACTTTATCTCTTATATCTCGAATTTCATCTACACCGTTATTTGAAGCCGCATCAATTTCTAATACATCTGAAATAGATCCTTGTGTAATTCCTAAACAAGAAGGACATTCATTACAAGGTTCAGCTACCGGAGCATGTTCACAGTTAATTGCTTTTGCAAATACTTTTGCAATTGTCGTTTTCCCTGTTCCCCTTGGACCAGAAAATACATAAGCATGTGAAACTTTCTCTTGAAGAAGGGCATTTTGCAACGTTTTTGTCACGTGCTTTTGACCGACTACATCTCCAAACTTTTGCGGTCTCCATGTTCGGTATAACGCTTGGTATGACACGAAAATACGGCCTCCCTCAAAGGTTATTATCTCATTTATTATAACCCATTCTGTTTATAGATTCCAAAAGTTATTTTCTATACAAAAAACCCACCTTAGTATTAAGGTGAGTTTTGTATACATATATAACTGCCGTGCACCTTCTGTCGATTACGTACCATAAGCGTTACTCAAGCAGTTAGCTCGGTTCAGGCACTCCTGCGGCACACGAGAAGACCCGCTTATTGCTGCTTCCTTCCGGACCTGACAAGGTTCACGGGGTCCCGTTGCGCAGGACCCAAACGTCAACACCACTTACTTAAGGCAGACCTTACAGCAACATAACCTCGAGAAGGGATTCGGCCTCGCTAGAGCGGATTGCGAGTATAGGGCACCGCTACCTCCCCGCTTAGCACGGCAAAGTTAAAACCAATATTCGGTTGCCTTCATTAAAGGCATTATCAGTATAACTTGTTTTTTTACAAAATGCAAATACGTTAGTTCGTATTACTTTTCTCTAATTTTTTCGCTTCTTTTCTTTTCTTACGAAGCTCTCTAAAAAAATTCGTTAACAACGTACCACATTCTTCTTCTAGTACACCAGCCACCACTTCGCATTGATGATTAAAACGCTCATCGGTTAAAAGATTCATTAATGTACCTGCACATCCACCTTTCGGATCGCTCGCACCATATACAACCCTTTTTACGCGTGATAATACAATTCCACCTGCACACATTGGACAAGGTTCTAATGTTACATATAACGTTGCATCTTCTAAGCGCCATGTCCCTAATTTTTTGCATGCCTCATCAATAGCTAACAACTCAGCGTGAGCTATTGATCTTTGCTCAGTTTCCCTTAAATTATGAGCAACACTAATTACTTCACCATCTAACACTATAACTGCACCAATTGGTACTTCTTGTATTGCCTCTGCTTTTTTAGCCTCTTCTATTGCTAACTGCATAAAATAAATATCTTGATCGCGTTCCATACCATAGTCCTTTCATTACAAATAAAGTACACTTATTTCCATTTACTACACATGGGATAACTTTCACAAATTCAATCCACCCTAAGAAAAAAAGAGAGGGGATTACATATGAAGAATACCGCCTTACTCATTATCGATATGATTAATGACTTTCAATTTTCACACGGTCCCACCCTAGCCAAAAAATGCGAAATTATAACAAATCCTATTTTACAATTAAAGAAAACAATGAAATCCTTTGGCTACCCCATAATTTATATTAATGACCATTATCAACTTTGGAGATCTGATATTGACCAACTGATTACTCATTGTACAAATGAGTATAGTGAAAATATCATTCATAAGATTGCTCCAGATTCTGATGATTACATTTTTATTAAACCACATTACTCTGCTTTTTATGAAACACCTTTAAATTCTTTATTAGGCTATTTAAAAATAGAAAATCTAATATTAACAGGAGTCGCTGGGAATATATGTATCCTCTTTACAGCTAACGATGCTCATATGAGAAATTATACACTGTATGTACCACAGGACTGTATTGCCTCTAATCACGATCAGGATAACCTGCATGCTTTAAAAATAATGGAAGCCACATTAAAAGCAAATATAGTACCGTCATCTCAAATAAAAATTAATTAATACATATATCTATTTTCTAACTTTTTATATCAAATTAACCCGCTCGCTTCCCTCTTGTGCTACAATAATTCTGTTTTGTGTTTTTAGTAGTCACGGTAAATCACTGATTGAAAGGAGGAAACAGCGTGACCGGAGTACCATTTATCACGGTTGAAGGACCAATTGGTGTTGGAAAAACTTCACTTGCGAAGGAAATTTCAACTCACATGCAACTCCACTTACTAAAAGAGATTGTTGATGAAAATCCTTTTTTAGGAAAATTCTACGAAGACATCGACGAATGGAGTTTTCAAACAGAGATGTTCTTTCTTTGTAATAGATACAAACAACTAGAGGATATTAACATAAAGTATTTGGATCAAAGGAAGCCTGTAGTAGCAGATTATCATATATTCAAAAATTTAATTTTTGCATCCCGTACATTAAAAGATTCTCAATATGACAAGTACATGCAAATTTATCGTATCCTTACTCAAGATATGCCTGTACCAAATGTCATCGTTTATTTAACAGCGAGCCTAGAAACATTACAAAAACGAATTGCGCTGCGCGGAAGAGAATTCGAAAAAAATATGGATCCAAATTATTTGCTACAGCTTACAAAAGATTACGAGACAGCAATGGATGCTTTCAAAAAGGACCATCCAGATATTCCAGTATTGAAGTTTAACGGAGACGATATGGATTTTATAAGAAATCCTGATGATTTAAATGTCATCTTATCCACTCTTCAAAATACTCTCTTGAAGGAGTCGAAATAATAATGAATTTAAGGCAAAAATATGATATACCAAATGATGCAGTTATCACTATTGCTGGAACAGTAGGTGTCGGTAAATCAACTATGACAACTGCATTAGCTAACGCTTTAGGTTATCGTACATCTTTCGAAAAAGTAGATTCCAATCCATATTTGGACAAGTTCTATGCTGATTTCACACGCTGGAGCTTTCACTTACAAGTATATTTTTTAGCAGAACGATTTAAAGAACAAAAAAGAATTTTTGAATATGGTGGCGGTTTTGTCCAAGACCGTTCTATTTATGAGGACACTGGTATTTTTGCAAAAATGCATCACGAAAAGGGTACAATGACAGAAACTGATTATGAAACATACAAAGGTTTATTTGATGCTATGGTCATGACTCCTTACTTCCCACATCCAGACTTATTAATTTATTTAGAAGGTTCTTTCGATGATATTGTCGACCGTATCCAAGAACGAGGACGTCCAATGGAACAACAAACACCAATTGAGTATTGGAAAGAGATGCATGGACGTTACGAAAATTGGATTAATGACTTTAATTCATGCCCTGTTTTACGACTAAATATTAATGAATACGATATTTTAAAAGATGGCGATTCAATCGAACCAATCATTAAAAAAATTGGCCATTTTTTAAAACAAACACGTAAACTTGTAAAATAAAAAACCCGTGCATATGCACGGGTTTTCCTATTAAATTACTTCTTCTTTGTTGGAGCAATAATTTCACTCTCAGGTTTTCCAGCGTTAATACGCTGACGAACAGTACTGGTACTAATATCATATGTTTCAGCAATCTCTTTAACAGTCATTTCTTTCCCGTTAATTACTGCTGTTAATACTTTACCTGTACGTTTTGGAGCTGCTTCTTTCTTTACAGCTGGTTTTTCAACCTTTTTTGGTACCTCTACTTTACTCGCAACTTGTTTTACATCACAAGTACAACCACAAAGTTTACGGAATGTATCATCGCTTATAATGCGTGACACGTTTGCACCACTGTTTAAAATTCTATTGTTCTTACAGACAGGACATTGTACATAATATAAAGTTTTTCCATCTAAAGGAAACGTTTGTATAATAAGATCCATGTTGACTCCTTTCATATCTATGAAGATAATCATCGGAATATGAGTGTGTAATAAGGACAAAATCGCCTTACACCATACTTTATGATTGGTTTTAAAATAAAAACTCGTTACGTGTTGGTAACGAGTTCTCCAATCTCCACTTATATGCGCTGTTGTCAATTATATCTGGAGGAGGTAGAGGGATTCGAACCCCCGCGCGACTCTCGCCGCCTGTCGGTTTTCAAGACCGATCCCTTCAGCCAGACTTGGGTATACCTCCATATTGACATCAAATATAATATCAAAAGAAAAACAGTTAGTCAACCCTACTAAAATAAATTATGAGGAAAGGAAAATTTTACTTTCCCTCTCCTACATTATAGTAATGACAACGCTCATAATTACCAATCACTCATACCGATGAATGTTTAAATTTACTTAATAACTGTTTTTCCTCCCATATAAGGGCGAAGAACTTCTGGAATTATAATTGTACCATCTTCTTGCTGGTAGTTCTCTAAAATAGCTGCAACCGTACGTCCAATTGCAAGACCAGATCCGTTTAATGTATGAACATGTTCTGGTTTTCCGTTTGGCTCGCGACGGAAACGGATATTTGCACGTCTCGCTTGGAAAGCCTCGAAATTACTACAAGAAGAAATTTCACGATATGTGCCATAGCTTGGAATCCATACTTCAATATCGTATTTCTTCGCTGCTGTAAAGCCTAAATCTCCTGTACACATGCTCATAACGCGATATGGCAACTCTAATAATTGTAACACGCGCTCTGCATCATTTGTTAATTTTTCTAACTCTTCGTAAGAATCTTCTGGTTTCACGAACTTTACAAGCTCAACTTTATTAAATTGATGTTGGCGAATTAAACCACGTGTATCGCGACCCGCAGAACCTGCTTCAGAACGGAAGCAAGAGCTAAATGCAGCATATCGTATCGGTAATTGCTCTTTACTTAAAATCTCATCACGATGCATATTCGTTACAGGTACTTCAGCTGTAGGGATTAAGAAATAATCTTCGCTTTCAATACGGAATGCATCTTCTTCAAACTTTGGAAGTTGCCCTGTTCCTGTCATACTTGCACGGTTTACCATATAAGGAGGTAATACTTCCTCATATCCATGCTCGTCAGTATGAAGATCAAGCATGAAACTAATTAAAGCACGTTCTAGTCTTGCACCCGCACCTTTGTAAAATACAAAGCGACTTCCTGTTACTTTCCCAGCACGTTCAAAATCTAAAATCCCTAAATCTGTAGCAAGATCCCAATGTGGTTTTGGTTCAAAAGTAAATTCTTTCACTTCTCCCCAATCACGCGCTACTACGTTATCATCTTCTGTTTCACCTACTGGAGCAGATTCATGAGGGATATTTGGGATAGATAGCATTAATCGCTCTAAATCTTCTTCAACTGTACGAAGCTCATTATCAAGATCTTTTACTTTTTCCCCAACTTCACGCATTTCTAGAATTAGAGCTTCCGCATCTTTCTTTTCACGCTTTAATACTGAAATTTGTTGAGATACTTCGTTACGTTTACTTTTTAGTTCTTCTGTTTGAACAAGTAGCTCTCTTCTTCTCGTATCAAGTTCCTCAAAGCGACCAAAATCTGTTAAATCTTCGCCTCTATGCTGTAATTTTGCTTTTACTTCTTCAAAATTCGTACGTAAAAATTTAATATCAAGCATTATATACTCCTCCTTTTATTTTATAAAACACAAAAAACTCCCGTCCCTATACAAAGGGACGGGAGTTAACCCGCGTTGCCACCCTAGTTGAAAGCACTACCGCTTTCCTCTCAAGTAGAAATAACGGCTCTTCACCGGGAATGCTTACTAATCCAAAGATATTCCACATTCCATTCCAGGATGGATTCACAAACTGTTTCTATCGATTTCCACCAACCATCGACTCTCTATAAGAAACAACATCTGTTACTACTTCCTATCAACACGCTTATTTTATAAAATTGTTACCATCAATTTACTATAATCTTATACAAGTTGCAAGTTACTTATACAACTTTTTCATTTTCGCCTCTTTTATCATTTCGACAAAGTATGCTGTTACACGATGATCGTCCGTTAATTCTGGATGGAAAGAAGCAGCTAAAAACTGATTTTGTCTTACCGCTACCATTCGATCGCCATGCGTAGAAAGTACCTCCACATCATCAGCTACATTTACAACATACGGAGCACGGATAAATACACCAACAAAGTCTTCCCCCACACCTTTCATTGAAAGCGCGGCTTCAAAGCTATCTTTTTGACGTCCGAACGCATTGCGCTCGACTGTAATATCCATAGCACCAATATGTGCTTCTTCATAGCCAATCAGTGTTTTCGCAAGAAGAATCATTCCTGCACATGTACCAAACATTGGTTTACCAGACTTCGCAAATGTACGAAGAGGCTCCATGAAAGCATACTTATCAATAAGACGGCGCATTGTTGTACTTTCACCGCCTGGTAAAATAAGACCATCAATCTCTTCAAGTTGTTCTATACGCTTTACAACCACAGCTTCTGCACCACTTGCTTCAACTGATTTTACATGCTCACGAACTGCACCTTGAAGACCTAGTACACCGATTTTCACCATTTTAAAGAATCTCCTTTAATTACCATCCACGCTCTTGCATGCGTTGTTCTGGTAATAACGTTGAAATTTCGATACCCTTCATTGCATTACCTAATCCTTTAGAAAGGCTTGCAATTAGTTCATAATCTTCATAATGAGTCGTTGCTTCAACGATTGCACGTGCAAATTTCTCTGGGTTCTCTGATTTGAAGATACCAGATCCAACGAATACACCATCAGCACCAAGTTGCATCATTAACGCTGCATCTGCTGGTGTTGCTACACCACCTGCTGCAAAGTTTACAACTGGTAAGCGACCAAGGCGTTTAATTTCAAGTAGTACTTCATAAGGAGCACCAGTATTTTTTGCATATGTCATTAACTCATCTTCACGTAGACTTGCAACTTGACGGATTTCTGCATTGACTTGGCGCATATGACGCACTGCCTCTACAATGTTTCCTGTTCCTGGTTCGCCTTTTGTACGAAGCATAGATGCACCTTCTGCAATACGACGTGCAGCTTCTCCGATATCACGGCAACCACATACAAACGGAACTGTGTAATCACGTTTATTTAAATGGTATACTTCATCAGCAGGAGTTAATACTTCACTCTCATCGATATAGTCTACCCCTAATGATTCTAATACACGTGCTTCTACAAGGTGACCGATACGGCATTTTGCCATAACCGGAATTGACACAGCACCCATAACTTCTTCAACAATTGTTGGATCTGCCATACGAGAAACGCCACCTGCTGCACGAATATCTGCAGGTACACGCTCTAATGCCATAACAGCAACTGCGCCTGCCTCTTCTGCAATCCTTGCTTGCTCAGCGTTAATTACGTCCATAATAACGCCGCCTTTTTGCATTTCTGCCATTCCACGTTTTACACGTTCTGTCCCTGTTACATTTGTCATGTACAAAAACCCCCCTAGGTGAATTGCTTTCCCCGTTAAAGAAGAAAATTAAGAATACTCTTACATTCTACCACTAACTATCTGATGCTTGTCCACTACTTTTTCATAAAGTCGGTATGAAAAATAGGAATAAGAAAAAGCTCCTACAATGAGGAGCTTTTAAAACCAACCTTTTACTGTATCAACAGCACTATTCCACATACCACCAAAGAAAGAACCAATTCCGCGCATAGAACGTGTAAACCAACCTGCTTCTTCTACTTCAGATTTTGTTACAAGGTCAACTTGCAATGATTTTCCTGATAAAAATCCAGGATCATTACCATCTTTCGGCGTTATTACCATTTGGCCAAGTGAACTTCCCTTTTTAATAGGTGCTTCTTGTCCCTTATTTCCTTCTTTAAATTCTGTTTTATAAACATCTTTACTTCCTTTTGGCACTGGAAGTGAAACAGCTTGTCTCGTTTGAACTGCTACATCTTTATCTTTCGCATTTTCTACTCTTACTGTTTCTTTTCCTTTGACCGAAGAACCTTTTTCATACATTTTCTTTATTTCAAAATTAGCAAATCCATAATCATATAATTTCTTTGTCTCATCAAATCTTGCTGTATGAGAGTTTGTTTTAATAACTACAGAAATGAAACGCATACCATTTTTTTCAATTGTACCAGTGAAACAATCTCCTGCTTCTGGAGTTGATCCTGTTTTCAGGCCATCTACGCCTTCATATTCCTTAATTAGCCCTTTTAACATCCAGTTCCAGTTAGACATTTCGATTCGATCCGGAGTACCTTCACGGAATACTTTTTTTGAAATTTTTGCTATGTCTAATGTTTTAGGGAAATCTTGAATAAGACGTTGTGCTAAAATTGCTACATCTCTCGCAGACATTTTATTTTCTTCATCTGGAGTTGTCCCTTCAGGATGGTGTCCCTTTAAATCTTTGTTCGTTAAGCCTGTAGAATTTACAAACTTATAATTTTTTAATCCAAACTCTTTTGATTTATCATTCATCATTTTTACAAATTCTACTTCTTTTCCAGCAACCGCTTCAGCTAGCGCTATTGTTGCACCATTAGCAGAATAAATGGCCATTGCTTCGTATAACTCTTTTACTGTATAAGACTCACCGTTTCGTAGAGGCACATTCGATAATGAACGATCTTGCGAAATGTTATACGCATATTCAGAAACCTTAACTTTCTGATCCCATTTTAGTTTCCCTTTCGCAACTGCCTCGTTCACTAGGTATTCACTCATCATTTTTGTCATACTAGCAATTGATAATAACTCATCTGCATTTTTTTGATATAAAATTTTCCCAGAATTCGCTTCTACTAAAATTGCCGCACCTGCTTCAATGTTTAAAGCGGCTCCTGTTTCTGCTGATGCATTGCTATATGGCACAAGCATGCTACAAGCTATTGTAAGCACTGTTACCAACGCAATGAATCTTTTGCAAAACATACCTTTCACTTTTGCTACCCCCAATATCTATGTACTCACATAACCGTTATTCTAACATAATCAAAAAAAAATAGACAGAGATATCAAATCTCCGTCTATTTACATATAAGACATTATAATGAGTAGTTTGGAGCCTCTTTTGTAATCTGCACATGGTGAGGATGGCTTTCACGTAAACCAGCACCCGACATACGAATAAATTGCGCATTCTCACGTAAGAATTCTAAATCTTGTGCTCCGCAGTATCCCATACCTGCACGTAATCCACCAACTAATTGATGAACTGTATCTGCTAAAGGTCCTTTATATGGTACTCGTCCTTCAATACCTTCTGGAACAAGTTTTTTGTTTCCTTCTTGGAAGTAACGATCTTTACTTCCTTTTTCCATTGCTCCAACAGAACCCATTCCACGGTATACTTTAAATTGACGACCTTGGTAAATTTCAGTTTCTCCAGGGCTTTCAGCTACACCGGCAAACATACTACCTAACATAACAACGTGTGCTCCTGCCGCTAAAGCTTTAACCATATCACCAGAGTACTTAACACCGCCATCTGCAATAACTGGAATGCCGTGTTTACGAGCTTCAGTCGCACAATCATAAACTGCTGTTAATTGTGGTACACCAACGCCAGCTACAACGCGTGTTGTACAAATAGAACCTGGTCCAATACCAACTTTAACAACGTTTGCACCAGCTTCAATTAATGCTTTTGTTGCTTCAGCTGTAGCAACATTTCCAGCGATAATGTTTAATGATGGATATTTTGCACGAACTTCTTTTACTTTTTCAATAACGCCGTGAGAGTGTCCATGAGCTGTATCAAGTACAATTGCATCTACGCTTGCTTTTACTAATGCGTCAATACGAAGCATGGCATCCGCCGTTACACCAACTGCCGCTCCAACTAATAAGCGTCCTTGCTTATCTTTTGCAGAGTTTGGAAATTCAATTACTTTTTCAATATCTTTTATTGTAATAAGCCCTTGTAATACACCGTTATTATCAACAAGAGGGAGCTTTTCAATTTTATACTTTTGTAGGATCTTTTCAGCTTCTTCCAGTGTAGTACCAACTGGAGCTGTAATTAACTGTTCTTTTGTCATTACGTCAGAAATTTTGATTGAGTAGTCTTGGATGAAACGCATATCACGGTTTGTAATAATACCGACTAATTTTCGCTCATCTAAATTATTTACAACTGGCACACCTGAGATACGATATTTTCCCATAAGGTGTTCTGCATCGTATACTTGATGTTCTGGAGTTAAAAAGAAAGGATCTGAAATAACGCCGCTTTCAGAGCGTTTTACCTTATCAACCTGCTCTGCCTGTTGTTCAATAGACATATTCTTATGAATGATTCCTAAACCACCTTGGCGAGCCATTGCAATGGCCATATCAGCTTCTGTTACTGTATCCATGCCTGCACTAATTAACGGGATGTTTAGCTGTAAGCTTTCAGATAAAACTGTTTTAACACTTACTTCTCTTGGTAATATATCTGACCTTGCTGGTACAAGTAATACATCATCAAAAGTCAAACCTTCTTTAACAAATTTAGATTCCCACATAATTGTTCCCCCCATGATACCAGAAATTATTATTAGTAGCTTATCAATTGGTTAAAATACTGTCAAGGACGTATATATATGTTAGAATTTTTAGACAATAAAAGGAGCGTAATATATGCATCATACATCTTGTGCTTGGCAACAATTAAGTTTCTTCTTTTCATCTCAAAATGTACAACATTATCTTGCCCGTTGTTATGAAAAATCCTCGATTCAAGATGCCGAAAAAAAAAGTTTTGAAAATTGTTATCCGTTTATTTATTACTTAGAACACGGTAAAAATTATTATGAATTATATAAGACAGCTCCATTTTCCATTCAGCCAATGTTGTTATTTTATGGAATGGGTCAACTTTTTAAAGCCTGTTTATTAACCGTTAATCCAAACTATCCCGAATCAACAACTGTTTTAGCACACGGGGTGACGACCCGTAAGCGAAAAAAACAGGGATATCAATTTTTAGAAGATGAAGTGAAAATACAGAAAAATGGACTATTTACTCATGCCGCAGAACAACTGTTTCACATGAAACACTTGGAAACAGAAAAGTTTAACATGTTAGAGTTACTGGGGAAAATTCCTGAGTTACAACATTTATTTCGTTATAGTCAAAAAGGAACAACATTATATAAAATCAATTCAACAAATAAAAATGAGCTCTCCTTTCCAGTCAACATACTAGATCGATTACATATGACTAAAGAGAGATTTTCTCGTTATATTGAAACAACTTGTAAACACTTATCAATACAACACGTACCTGAAAAAAATGATGCATCGAATGTATTTTTTTCAGCGCCTATTCAATCATGGAATCCTATGTATAGTACTCCTTTATACTATGAACAGCTTTCTAATACTTATTATTTACCACTTACGACTGACCCTAGAAATCCTAAACCCGTATTACCCGAACTTCTCGTTCATTATTTATTGCTCTATAATTTAAGCATGATTTCTAGGTATGAAACGGATTGGTGGTATGACTTACTTGGAAGCTATGGCTCTGAAGACTACCCATTTATTTATCAATTTCTTAATATTTCTGCTCAAAAAATCCCTTACTATATTTCAGCGTTTTTACTAGCAGAACCGGGCCTATTTCATGGGAAATAAAAAAACACAAGTCAAAAGACTTGTGTTTTTAGTTGCTTGGCGACGTCCTACTCTCACAGGGACAAGGTCCCAACT
>NZ_JAEHBK010000061.1:0-14389 GCF_016483685.1 Bacillus cereus group sp. N8
ATTAATATTTTTACTAGAATCATAAAAATTTATTTTGTATATAAGGAAAAATAGTTATATTTACTATTACTTTTTGAATGAGATTTCATAAATTATAGTATATCGATTGAAAGGAGGAGATTTGAATGGAATTTCAATTATTAGTGAATTGCGTGTTACAAGAAGGGAATGCTTACTTTTTAGTAACAAAAGTAGATGATGTTATTACGTTGAAAGTACCAATTACAGCGGGAGTAGCAGGTTTATTTTTAGCTTTAGGTGTACCAAGATGTTCTTAATTTAGATTTTTATAGTAAAAGGATGAGGGACAAGCCTTCCCCTTTTACTATTACATAATTTTTTTATGTAAACTAAATGAGTTTTTTCAGTTTTTTAATATTATTTTTGCAATAGCACGTTTAAAACAGACATGCATATACTATAATGTTTCATTGGCCTTTGATGATAAACGATAGTTTTAAAAAGTGTATCGAAAGTAGAAGTAGTACTTTTTTAAATAATGAAAATATATGAGGTGCTAGTATATATGAAAAGACGGACGTATGATATTCCAGTCGCGTTGCGAAGAGAATGGTTTTTAATAGAGTTAGCGTATTTAACGAAGAAATATGGAATTGAAATTGCAACTAGTAAAATAGAAGATGCACCATTTCTAAGGGATAAAGTTACAGAATTGAAAATAGGAGCTGGTTTGCAATACGATAAATATGATGATGAATACATCATCGAGTTTTAAACAAAGAAGCTGCGTATAAAAGGTTATTAAAGAGACCTTTTATACGCAGCTTTTTTTGTAAAGAAAAAGCTTTATTGAGAAATATTTAAAACGCTTATTGCAAAAAGGAATGAAGGAATGTTGAGAGAATAACGTTTGATAAGAAAGGAATGTGGCTATTAATTTCTTATCAAATGTAGTGTAAAAGTAATTGATTAAATGGAATTGAAAATAATTGGTGTTCAACATTATGGTAGCGCTTTCTTTCAAGGGGAAAAGGGGGATTTTAATGGAGATTATGAAAAGGTGTATCGTATTACTTATTTTACTTTGTTTTATGAGTCCGATGGTTGTCGGTACAAATGTACACGCAGAGGTTGTAACAGAGGTTAAGACTGGCTTTCCAAATCAAGAAGTATTTACTCCTGGAGAATGGTTTTTAGGTCAGAAACCTGCTAATTATGATGAGAATAAACCACCAATTCTCTTTGTACAAGGAAGAAATGGTAATGCGGATAGTTGGTATGGAAAGACGGTATATCATGATATGAATGATATGTACGATTATGCTTTGAAAGCAGGCTATCAAACTGTATTTATTCAATTATATGATGCCGCGGGGAAAGGATCTGCTAGCCAATGGGACAATGGAAAGTTGTTAGCACAAAAGCTTGAAGAGATTTATAATCATTTTGGTAAAAAAGTAAATATTGTAGCTCACAGTAAAGGTGGTATCGATACACAAGCTGCGTTAGTTGGATATGGAGCGAATCGATTTGTTGGAAATGTTATTACGCTTGCCACTCCACATTACGGATCAAATTTAGCGGATTTATCATATAGTTGGTGGGCAGGGTGGCTTGCCTCTATATTAGGTCAAAAAGATGATGGGACATATTCATTACAAATAGGTGAAATGGCAAAGTTTCGTTCTACAATAGATAATAATCCTGCAGCTAAATTAAACCGTTACTATACGGCTACTGGGACAAGCTGGGGACCTGTTTTTTCAGCATTATCTATGGGCGGGTTGTATTTGTCATCATACGGTTCTAATGATGGGTTAGTGAACGAATGGAGTGCTAAGTTACCATATGGAACACATTTATTTACAGATTCACGGTTTGATCATGATAATATACGAAAAGGTTCAGCTGTTTTCGCACGAATTGAACCATATTTACGGACGGCGAATGTACCAGTACCGGTTTTATTAGCCCCAAGTAATAGTTCAGAGGAAAAGGTAGAACAATTAAACACAACCTCTAATCAAGCTATTTTAGGAGGAGAGTTGTCACAAAATCAGTGGGTAGGGCAAACTGTCGCAGTTGATAAAAAGGCAGAAGGGGTAGTTTCTGTTTTAACAGCTTCTTCGGATGTAGAAATACAACTAATATCTCCAAAAGGAAAAGTTTATACAAATAAAGATAGTGCTGTATCTACTGGTGAAGGTGAATCTTTCTTTAAAGGAGCGACTATAAGAACATTTAAATTTGATAAAATGGAAGCAGGAGAATGGCAAGTTAAAATGATGGCGAAGCAGCCGAAAGATGCATATGTAATCGTAACCGATTACAAAAAAGATGCTCCGTTCGTCCTTCAAATGCCGGCAAAAGTTAAAGTAAATAAAGCAGAGTATAAACTCAAAAAATCACCTGTAGCTCCAGAAATGAAAGGCGATCTTTCAGTAACAGTAAGAGTAATTAATAAAGATGGAAAGTTAGTTTCAGAATCAAATGAATCGCAAAATATTAATACAAATACATTTACAGGTGCTTTGAAAAATATAAAACAGCCGGGTGTATATAACGTTACAATTGATATAAAAGGGATGAATAAGGAAGGACAACCTTATAATCGTACGATAGTTAAGTCGGTTTATGTGGAGAAGTAGGAAAGAATGAATAGGTTTTAATAAAAAAAGTGAAATGGGAGTTTATGTTGTATAAGAGGACGATAGGAATCAAAAAACGTTATGTAATAAAAAAAGATGCTGAATTAGCATATGAATGTGAGGGAATAGTATTAATTTAGTTTTGTAACTGTAAATTCAACTGAATTTATACCATTATCACAAGTTACAATACTTTGATGATTGAAACCACTATTATTTCTAAGTTGAAGAGTTGAATTAGCTGGAACCGTAACAATAGTTTTGCCAACTAGTTGAAGGCATTCGTTATTTGATGAAGTATTCATTTGAAAAGCGAAATCCCCTTGACTATTAGCAAGTGGATTGTTATTTAAAAATATAGTTATGACTGGAATATGGGAAAATACAGGATTTAACGTAGTGTTAATACTTGAAATGAAAGAAATTCTATAATCACCAGCTTTACTAAATTGTATAGTAGTCGGATTTAGTAAGGAAACTCCTCCTGCCAAAGGGCCAACGTGATTAAACGGAAAAGAACCGCCAAAAGGAACAGTTATAAACTCAGTTTGCCAAAAAGTGCCGTAAGCAGGCTTAGATGATTTATGTGAATGGTCGCATGAACATTTTTTATATGAACTTGAAGAATGATAGTATGAACCCAAAATATTACCTCATATTATTATTATTATTAAATGTATAACACATAGTAGTTTATGCAATCGAAAAGCAATTGGCGTGTATACTTGTCCATATATAAGGTAATAGATTTGGGATAAAAAGCTGGCATAATATAAAGTGCTCTAATGAGGAGATATAGTTTTCAAAAGAATAGAATTAGAATTATATATGTAATGACTTTTGAAGACGAAAAAACTAAAAATTTAGCAGATAACTCTATCCAAGGTTTTAAAATGTTGAATTATTTAAACTTTAAGATAGTATATCGCCAAAGTAAAGAAGAGAAGCATTTTAAGGACAGCATTTTAGTGAAACAGAGAAATGGATAAAGCGATGATTAAGTTTCTAACTTAGTCGTCGTTTTTTATTTATGTGGTTGGGCAGGAAGAAGGCAAAAAATATCGAATGAATGTAATTATACAGAATTGTTTGTATTTGGTATGGGTAGTAGTTAAAGATACGTTAGTTATATTTCAAACAGTAAGAAAAGAGAGATTAAATAATAGAGGGAGCAACTTACATGGAAAATATATTAAAGGTATCCTCAAAATCAAGTCCGAATTCAGTGGCAGGTGCAATAGCGGGCGTACTAAGAGCAAGTGGTAATGTAGAAATCCAAGTAATTGGAGCTGGTTCTTTAAATCAAGCGATTAAAGCGATTGCGATTGCAAGAGGTTTTGTCGCTCCAAGTGGAATTGACTTGGTTCTTGTTCCAGCGTTTCAAGAGGTTACTATCGATAATCAAGAAAGAACAGCAATCAAATTAATTGTAGGTCCTAGAAGAAAAAGGTCTTAATAGCGAGCACTAATAAAAGGGGATTTGAAAAGGTCGCTAGATAAAGTAATAAAAAGACCACTCTCACTTTTGAAATGAACCCGAATAGTGGTACATGAGAAAAACACCTCCTGAATTCGCATACTAAGTATGCAAATTCAATGGAGGTGTTTTTCGTTTGAAGACAAGAGTTCATTATCCAGAAGAAATAAAGTGGAAAGTGATTGAGAGGAAAAAGGATGGTTATTCAAATCGTACCATTATGGAGATACTCGGAATTAAAAATGTTTCCCAAATTAAGACATGGATGAAATGGTATCGTACAGGTCAAACTTATCGTTTTCAACAACCTTTAGGAAAACAATATTCTTATGGAAAAGGGCCAAAATAGCTAAATGAATTGGAACAGCTACGATTAGAAAATAAACATTTAAAAACAAAATTACTTGTATGGGGAAAGTATCTGGAAATCGAAGGGAACTGAAACCACATACCGTTATTACTCTATGGAATGAATTAAAGACAAAATTAACCGTACAAGAACTGTGTAAAGTATTAGAATTGCCACGTTCCACATTTTATCGTTGGTTACAGATAACGGAACGCTCTAAAGACGAGATAGAAGAGTGACAGCCACTCTTCGGAAAATGGGGCTGTGTGTCAATCATAAAAAAGGGTTACGGATTATGAAACAATACCATATACTCACAAAAGATAACAAAAGTATCCAACACAACTGTGCGAAAGATTGTGCTAGAATACATTCATTGCTACAATTGTGTGCGGATTAACCACCTATCCCTTAAAGAATAGAGGGAACAGATGGTTTAGGTGTTTTGATATGTGTCCCGTTTTCGGGGTTCACTTCACTATAAAAGGGAAGCCTATCTATGTATATTATGGAGTAATTGAAAATGCCGTTTCTTTATTGAGCTACTCTCTAATTGTTAGGACTAGTTTAGTAATTTGGGATTAGTTCATTTTGAGTCAGACTTTTTAAATTATAGTATTTAAAATTTACTTAAGGATATTATTTGCTCACAAATAATATAAAAACACGTGAAAAAATATGAAATTTCCTTTTGAGATAGAATATAATATAACAAATGAAAGTGCCGAAAATGCTTGTGAAACAGGCGTTTGTGGCACTTTCTTAGTTTTAATATATTAATAAATAAACAATTCTAAAACTGCTCATTCTTCTCCCAAGATTCCACAATATAATGTGCAATCGTCGGATTAAATCCTTTACCAACTAAGAACATAATCGCAGCAACTTCTGTTAAAGCATGTTTGTGTGATGTATGTTTCGCTTCATTTAAACCGTAATCTACCCAAGGTTTTACGAAATCAAGGACAGGTTTCTTTAAAGGTAAAAACTGTGTACCGACAACTTGCTGGATTTGTTGTTGCGTAGGTTCTGTAATAGGTCCAGGTGGTGAAATTTGAGGCTGCGTAATATCGAGTGTAGGTCCAGGCGGTAAAATTTGAGGTTGCGTAGGATCAATAGTTGGTGGTGCTGGAGGTGAGACACGTGGATCATAGTGTGGTTGATACATTTGTTGTTGGTATTGCGGTTGTTGTGGCTGAGTTGGATATGGATTTTGTTGATATTGTTGTTCTTGATTTTGCGGTGTTGGATATGGATTTTGTTGATATTGTTGTTCTTGATTTTGCGGTGTTGGATATGGATTTTGCTGATATTGTTGTTCTTGATTTTGCGGTGCTGCATATGGATTTTGTTGATATTGTTGCTCTTGATTTTGCGGTGCTGTATATGGATTTTGAGGATATTCATAATTTGGACGTGTGTCATATGGGTTTTGTTGATATTCAGCTTCTTGATTTTGCGGTGTTGCGTATGGATTTTGTTCGTATTGTTGTTCTTGCTGTTGAAGCTCTTGTTCTTCATATTGCTCAGTGTATCTTTGTTCCTGATGTTGAGGGTAAAATGGTTGCCTTTGGTAAGGCGGTTGATTATTATAGAACATGTTGATTCCTCCTTCATAATGATGCCTACCACCCAGTGTATGGGCGGACAAGAAAATATGTGATGAAAAAATGTAGGCGTGTTACAATAAGTAACTGGGTGAAGATAAAATGATAAAACAAGAAAAAATAAAAAAGACAATAACTTTCGTGAAGCATATTTTAGAAAAAGATGCGAGTGGGCATGATTGGTATCATATTGAACGCGTACATAAATTGGCGATTTCTTTATCCGAGCAAGAAGGGGGAAATCGTTTTATAATTGAAATGGCAGCATTACTGCACGATGTGGCAGATGAGAAGTTAAATGAAAGTGAAGAAGCAGGAATGAAAAAAGTTTCTGACTGGCTAGAAGGATTGGAAGTTTCAAAGGAAGAAATTGACCATATTCTCCATATTATTGCGAATATGTCCTTTAAGGGTGGCCATGGTGGTAAAGTGGAATCAATTGAAGGGAAAATTGTTCAAGATGCAGATCGTTTAGATGCCCTTGGAGCAATTGGAATAGCTCGTACATTTGCATATGGCGGAGCGAAAGGGAGATTAATGTATGATCCAACTATTCCGCCGCGTGAAGTAATGACGAAAGAAGAGTATAGAAAAAATAACGATCCATCTTTAAATCATTTTTATGAAAAACTTTTGAAATTAAAAGATTTAATGAACACGAACGCGGCAAAACAGGAGGCTGAAGTTCGTCATCGTTATATGGAACAGTTTATTGAACAATTTATGAAAGAGTGGAATGCACAAATATGAAAATGTTAACTGTGGAGAACTTATCGAAATCATACGGAGAAAAACCGTTATTTGATGGATTATCATGTAGTATTACAGAAGGACAACGTGTTGGAATTATTGGTGTAAACGGTACTGGTAAATCGACATTATTAAAAATTATTGCAGGATTAGAAACTCCTGATACAGGTGATATGACGCATTCACGTGGTTATACAATTAGTTATTTATCACAGCAACCAGAGTTTAATGAAAAACTAACAGTATTAGAGCAAGTGTTCCATGGTGATACACCTTTAATTCGTCTTCTTCGTGATTATGAACAATCGTTATTAAATATCGAAAAAGATCCAAGTAATGAAAAAATACAGGAACAATTATTTGCAGTGCAGCAACGTATGGATGCAATGAGTGCATGGGAAGCAAATGCAAATGCGAAATCTCTTTTAACGAAATTAGGAATTACAGATTTCACTGCAACTGTTGGAAATTTATCTGGTGGACAGAAAAAACGTATCGCAATGGCACAATGTTTTATTGAAACACCTGATCTATTAATATTAGATGAGCCTACGAACCATCTTGACCATGAGACAGTTGAATGGTTAGAAGAATATTTAGCAAGATATACAGGTGCGGTATTACTTGTAACCCATGATCGTTATTTCTTAGATCGTGTGACAAACCGTATTTTTGAATTAGATAACGGTAAACTATATAGCTACGAAGGAAACTATAGTACATTTTTAGAAGCGAAAGCACTTCGTGAAGAGCAAGAATCGGCACAAGAATCCAAACGCCAAAATTTATATCGTCGTGAACTTGCTTGGATTCGCCGTGGTGCAAAAGCACGTTCTACGAAACAAAAGGCGCGTATTCAGCGATTTGATGAGCTAAAGGGACAAGAAGGACCAGCTGCAAAACAGTCAGTTGATATTGCACTAAGTGGAAGTCGTCTAGGAAAAAAAGTACTTGAGTTAAAAGATGTAACGAAAAAATTTGGCGATAAGACGGTACTACATAATTTTAATCATATTGTGAAACCAGGCGATCGTATCGGAATTATTGGGGCGAATGGAAGCGGGAAATCTTCTCTATTAAATATGCTTGCAGGCAAATTATCTCCTGATAGTGGTGAAGTTGAAGTAGGACAAACTGTAAAAGTTGCTTATTATACGCAAGAAAATGAAGAGATGAATTTAAATCAGCGTATGATTGAATACATTAAAGAGATTGCAGAAGTTATTCATACAACAGATGGAAAAGTAATTGGTGCATCTCAAATGTTAGAACGTTTCTTATTCCCGACGCATTCACATGGTACACCGCTTGGTAAACTATCTGGTGGCGAAAGAAGACGTTTATATTTATTACGTATTTTAATGGGAGAACCAAACGTACTATTACTCGATGAACCTACGAATGATCTAGATACACAAACATTAACAGTACTAGAAGATTATTTAGAAGATTTCCCAGGTGTCGTTTTAACTGTATCGCATGACCGTTACTTCTTAGATAAAGTAGTAGATGAACTGTTCATCTTTACTGGCGGAGGCGAAGTGCGTGAGTTCCTAGGTAGTTATACAGATTATTTAGAAATGGAAAAAACGAAAGAACTTATTGAGAAAGCGGAAGTTCAAAAAGAGAAAAAAGTAGTAGAAGAAGCTCCAAAACAACAACGTAAACGTAAACTTTCATACAATGAGCAGCGTGAATGGGAAACTATTGAAGATACAATTGCCGAACTAGAAGAGAAAATTGAGTCAATTGGAGAAGAACTTGCGAAAGTTGGATCTGACTTCACAAAGGCACAAGAATTATCTGAAGCACAGCAGAAAACAGAAGAAGAGCTAGAAAAAACGATGGAAAGATGGAGTGAACTATCAGACATCGTTGAAGGATTAAAATAAAAACAAGCTGCATATATTGAAAAGTAAAGAGAAAAACTTTACACTATTGGTAGAACCTATTTTAGGAGGGAAAAAATGAGAACATCTAATCCAATGCTGAAAAAAGAGGCATTCCGTAAAGAAGGAGCAAATGCTTCTGCGATGACTATTGGCGGAACAGTAGGCAAAACGTTTATCATGCTTATCTTGCTGCTTGCAACGTCTGTCTATTCATACATACAGATGACGCAAGGAACGATGAAGATGCCAGTATTAATTGGTGCTTTAGTTATTGCGGCAATCGTTGCATTTGCGTCTATATTCTTCCCGCGCATATCACCTATTGGTGCACCAATCTATGCAGCGGTAGAAGGGGTTGTATTAGGAAGTATTTCAGCGGTTTATACAATGAAATTTGGCGATACTATTGTTTTAAACGCTGTGTTACTAACAATCTCAATTCTATTTGCGATGTTAGTTTTATATGCAACACGCGTAGTAAAAGTAACTGATAAATTCCGTACAGGTGTAATAGCAGCGACAATGGGAATTGCGGTTATGTATTTAATCGTATTCTTATTAAACATGTTCGGTGTAACTGTTCCATATATTCACCAAGGCGGAACTATTGGTATTATCATTAGTGCGGTTGTTATTGTAGTTGCTGCATTAAATCTATTACTAGATTTCGATCTAATCGAAAGCGGCGCACGTAGCCAAGCTCCAAAATATATGGAGTGGTACGGTGCAATGGGTCTAATGATGACTCTAGTATGGTTATACTTAGAAATTCTTCGTTTTGTTTCTTACTTTACGAAAAATGACTAATAAAAAAATCCTGCATGAAATGTGCAGGATTTTTTATTTTCAAAGATAAATTGAATACATGGTATAATATGGGATGTTAAAAGCTTGAATGGAAGGGGATGGAATATGATGAAAGAGAAGAAAGGGATTATGAAAAAACTATTTTCTAAAAGTTTTTTCATAGAACTAGATGATGCTTTAACATATCCGTCAGCAAAATTCATTTGTGCAGCTATTGAGGGATATGCAACTGAATGTAAGGAACAGCTAAACTTTGAGAGTAAAGTTAAACCGATTACATTCTACTTAGAAGATGTATTGTTTAGCGCTGAAATAAAGATGGCTCGCGGAGGATATTACATCTCTTGCAGTGAAGTATAATATTTTTGGAAACCTTACATGTTTGAAATATGTAAGGTTTCTTTTTTACTTTTAAAAGATATAAAGTAGTACTTTTCACTTGAAAATATATCATTTTGCACGTTTTACCCTGCGCAAATTTTTCCTTACAATGAAGAAAAATATGTGAGGTGGTATAACTTATGATGAATCGAGTTGTATTAATCGGTAGATTGACAAAGGAGCCAGAATTATACTACACAAAACAAGGTGTCGCTTATGCACGGATATGTGTTGCGGTGAATAGGGGGTTTCGAAATAGTTTAGGTGAACAACAAGTAGATTTTATTAATTGTGTTATTATATCTCCGTAATCTCTAATGCACATAATTGTTTTTTATATCCAATCCATTAGCAACATTAAGGGGGAGGTAGAATAGATGGCTGTACATAATTAATAATATGTACAAAATATACAAGCCATTATGATGTATATTTGTACATAATAAAATAAACCTATATATATTGAAAAAGGAATGTCGAAAGTAATGTGGTTCAATCTAATTAAAACTAATTGTGTGATTTAATTAGGGATACTATTATAATTAGAAGGTCCGTAATATAGAGAAGAAGCCAAATAAAATCCATTTTTATTTGGCTTCTTCTCTATATTATGTTTTATCCGATACTTGTATTTCTAATTCTTTAATTAGTTGAGAGGGTTTAATATTTAATGCATTAGCGAGTGCAAATACAGTGTTAATTGTGGGCTTTCTTTTCCCTCTTTCTAAAAGACTGATATATGTTCTGTCTAATCCAGAATTAAATGCTAATTCTTCCTGGCTCATTTGTGAGCTTATACGATGTCGTTGTAAGACATGGCCAAAAGTTTGTTCTAGATTCAAGAAACCACTCTCCCTATACTTATAAAATAATTTTGGAAGAGTGGTTTCTTTTTCTCCACGGACTATAGTCTGCAAAATAAGTGTATGCGCATAAATTATTAATAAAATAAACAATTAATGTGAGAAAAACAGAGTTAAGTGATAAAAGAATTCAGGAAAAATGGAAAAGTGTATATATTTTAAATGTCAAAAAAATGATGAAAGGAACTCAACATGAAAGAAATAAAATTATACAATCAATCAACTCCTCAATCCTTCCAAATATATGAAAAGAAGTTCAAAGCATTGGCAGATCAAAAAAAGTTACACATTTTGTACGAATTGTGCCGGCGTGGAGAAACTTGTATATGTGATTTAACGGGTGTTCTGGAACTACCACAATCAAAACTTTCATATCATTTAAAACTTTTACTGGACGCGAATCTTATTACAAAAGAAACAAAAGGAACATGGAGTTACTATGACATTAATAAAACAGAAGTAGACGCACTATTATCTGAGCAATTATGCTGCATATTTTGTCCCATGTCATAACTTTGGTTGGGACGTAATAGCATTTTAGGATATAGCGTATTTAATTAATGGTAAAAATCGGGATTCTTTGATGTAGCTTTAAAATAAGATTCGATGAAATAAATTTCATATACATAATTTATTATTTTTAATAATTCATATAAAATAGAAATGGGATTCAGGAAATTAAATTTGCATTTGGAGTGGTTATATGGATTCGAACCTGTATATGGTTCCTATTATGAACTTAGTTATAGAGTCTGTTTTTAAATTAGGTGATGTTTATTTTAGTCCACCTTATACGCAAGCGGAAAATGGTGATTTATCCTTTACAGATTCAATAACGCAAGCGGAATTTGAGAAAATACAAGGCTATATAGAATTATTTAATAAATCTAATCAAATTGTAATGACTAATACTACTATGGCTATTATGAATTATGAAAATCTTAATTATCGAAATATTGAAGATGCATCTATATTAATTGATAGGGTATGTGAAAAAGTTGATAGAACATTGGATTATCTTAGATTAGCTTATTGTCAAACAGGAAATTTCGATACTTTACCAGGTCTTCCGGGTTTTGTATCAGATGGATTTAAAACTATATATATATGGGATAACAATACAAATAGATTTAACGTAGTACCAGGAGAAGTAACCCTTATGATTCAAAAAGGCATAGGTCTTATGCCATCTAATGAACCAAGTGCAAGAGATTTAGATAAAATTGATTGGAAATGTGTATTTAGTGAAAGGACAGACGAAGTTTTTTTAAATTGTAGAGCAGCTTTAACGAGGATTAATGAAGCGATGTACATGACTAATTTAAATGCAGCTTTCATATATTTAATGACAACCATAGAAATGCTTGCGGATAAAGATAAAATGTTGACGTTTGATAAAGCAAAAGCTAAGATATTACCATTTATAGCAAGAGACAAAACACATTATTATGAACTATCGGAGTATATTAAGTATTTATCCAAAAGTAAGCGAACAGAGATTGTACATAATGGGAAAAATATATATGAATTGTATACGGATAAATCGCAAGTACTAAAAGAACTGTTTAAAGTAACGTGTTTGATAACTAGATATGTAGAGGTTGTTGTAGCATTAGAAATTCATACATACGATGAGCTGGAACGGAAAAGAAATGAATTACAAAGAGATTTGAAAATTTAATATTTTATTTTTTGAATAGAACTTAAAAAAGACGCCCTATACGACGTCTTTTTTTACTTTACTAGAAAGCTTATTTCAAAAAAATTAAAAATAGGAGGACGTATCATAAAAAACTAGTTACACTCCTTTCTGTAGATTATAGCGAATGTTAAATCTAGTTTAAACATTCTTCTAATTTTTAGAAAAAGAACAAAGAATATGTGTTAAACTTGGATTAGTAAATATTTAACAGTGAGTGAGTTGATCTAATAATGTTAAGGGATATGGAAGTAATTGTAACGGGAATTAAAAAGTATCATATCAAAAAATATATGCAAGAAGCGTTGAATTGCTATAATGCAAAATCGTATAGAGGATGTGTAATTATGTCCACTATCGCAGCAATGCATGATTTATATGAAAAGATAGATGGGCTAGCTAGTTCTATTCCTGCAGCAAAAAATCTAATTTCGGAAATAGATAGAAGGAAATCTGACGAGGTTGTCTATGAAAGACATATGGTTGATCAGGCTGCAGCTATTACCATATTAACAAGCGCAGAAAAAACTAAAATTCATTCTTATTTAGATATTAGAAATCAATGCGCTCATCCTAATGAACACATATCTACTGCTGAAGAAGCTAGAAATGTGTTCACAGGATATATAGATACGATAATTAGCCAACCTGCATTATTGGGCCCATCATATATCAATACCTTTGTTACTAGATTGGAAAGTAATAGTTTTTTCCCGAAATATGATAAAGACGTTGTTATTGATACAGTTAATAAGGAACTAGAAAAGTTACATGATAAAACGAGAAAGCCGTTAGCTAAAAGATTAATATCTATAATTGAAACGGGCGAAGTTAATAGTATTAAATGGAAAAATGCGAAATATGTTATCGCAGGCATGCTAGTTGTAATAAAAGATGAAGACCAACTAAGAAATATTTGTATAGAGTTTAGCAATTTAATAGAAAGAGAAAATCTCTTTGATAGCATGTTATTCATTACAGAAATGGCTCCTAAAACGGTCGATTTATTAGATCCCATGGATAGGAAACGTTATATGGCAAATCTAATTAAGTCCGTAAACGCAGAGAATTCGAATGAAGGGAATGAAGTAGTTCAATTAGTATTGAAAGATGGATTTTTACAACCTAATGAACTCAGTGAATTAGTTGATAAATATACAGCGGAGATACAAAGTTCAGTACAAAAGACAACATTCGGTACTTTGCGAACATCAGTAGATAATTTGAACAAGTGGTCAAATATAGTTAAACAATTAAATATTTCTATATTAGATGAATTATATTTTGAGAAGTTGTTAGAACTTATTAGAGATAATGATTATAGTATTGTTAATGAAGCCCTTGAAATGTTAGAGGGACTAGATGCTACTTTCATAAAAAGAGTGAAGGCAAAAAATCATACAGATGTTGTTATTCAAATTATGAAACAAGCACATGGACCAGGAAGGGGATCAGATGCAGCAAACAAAATATTGAAATCTAAATTTGAAGGAATTAGTTTTCTAGTTGAATACTTTTTAGAATATACTACTCAAAATCATGAACAACTTTCTTATGTCATGAAAGAACAGCGTTTAGATATCGAACATTTGTTAATGCTTATGGACATTGCTCATAAACATGATTTCCTCAGAAAAGTTGTAGACCTTACTATTGAATCCTATAATAATGATGACATTTTGGATAGCCATTTTTTAGGTCAAATAAATTGGTTGATTACACATAAATACAATATAGACATTTGGAATGATATTCCACAGTATATCACCACGTTTATGGAAGGAAATGAAGTTACTAACTCATAGAATAAATTTAAGAGCATGCCCTTAAACATTGGTATGCTCTTGTTCTAGATTTGAAATGATTTTTAGTAAATAATGTATAGTGATAATAAAGTTATTGAATTTTGATTAAAAAAGATAAGAGCCTTACTACATTCTATATGCAGCAAGGCT
>NZ_JAEHBK010000062.1:0-13254 GCF_016483685.1 Bacillus cereus group sp. N8
ATGTATAAAATCATGTATAAGAGATAAATAGACATGAAAGCAAGAAACCTTATAAAAACAAGGATTCTATCAAAATATTTGCTACAGATAATGAGTCGTTATGTTAACCTGACATGAATATCCTATTCATCCAAAATTTCACAAAATCACCCTTACTGATGGTACAATTAAAGTCATAGAGGGATATTATGTGGATTTATTATCTACCACTGTTTCTTATATTCAGCACTGCAATATTCTTATTTTTCTTGTCTAGTTCATCAAAAATAAAGGCTAAAAACCTATCATTGATAATGGTCTGTTTAGGGATAAATCTACTCATAAGTCCAGTGGCTTTCTTTATAGGCGGGATAGCTGATTATGCAGGTGTGGTGGCTAATTATGGAGCTTATGTTGCGGGCGATTCGACAACAGCACCTCCTCTAGTTAGTCATGTACTTTATTTTTTAGGAGGATTTCTCTTCATTCAGGGAATACCGCTTCTCCTACTACTTTTAGCTTTTTGGAAGTTTACAAGAGCAAAGAAAACAAAACAAGTATAGAAGCACATAACGAATAAGTGGATGCCTTTTTAGAGGAGGGATCCGCTTTTTTCTTGCTATCAATAATGTTACGTTATGTTATGTAAAATTTAGATGAATATCCTCTGCAGCTAAATTTACTGTTGCTTTGGAATAAAGTTTGATAAAAATGAAATTACAAACCTTTATTTAACAGCAACAACAAAAACTCCATTTTGAAAAAAAGATTGATCAAAATGGAGTTACTCTTTTTAACTAAGTATGAGATTTTTATAAAAAAGTTTAATCAAAACTCACTTAGAATCTTTTACTTGAAGGAATAAGGCATCGCATCTTTTTTATGAACATCGTTAATTTAGAATAAACTTTGACCACATCTGTAATTACTTGTAAAATGTTATACATAGAAAGGTATTTTAGGATAAATATAGAAGTGGTATGTTTTTTAGTTTTAAAGGGGCTAAAGCGCATCTTTTTTATGTTTTGAGAGGGAGAATTGGAAAATCATATGAAGAATTTTAAAAAAAGTACAGGTAAAATTTTACTAGCATCTGGATTAGTAGTTTCTATGTCAGCTTGTAGTGTAACTAGTTTATTTGGAGACAAAGAAAAAACAAATGCTGAATCTAGTAAACAAGAAAGTAAGGAAACTAAGACAGAAGGAACAAGTTCAGCTAAGTCAGAAAGTAAATCATCTGAAACAAAGGAAAAATCAACTAACTCGAAAGAAGAAAGTAAAGATATTCAAATGGTTCGAGTTTTAGCAGAAGATTATCCACAACTTATGCTAGACATTGAACAAGATATGTTAAAACGCTTTGATTACTATGATTCTTCTGTAAGAGATTATCATAAAGGAAGTAAATCAAAAGTAGAGGTTCAAGATGCTATCAAAGACTTAGATAAAGTATTCGATAAGATTGAACATATAGATGCACCTGCTAAGTATAAGGAAGACCATAAAGAAATCGTAAAAGCCGTTGGAAAGTTAAGAGAGACTTTTGCAGAGATATCAAAAGCATTTAAAACGAAAGACTATTCTATGGATAATGATAAAGAAATTTTAGCGAAAGCAAACAAGAAGTTAAGTGAAGCAAAACGTATTTGGAAACCAGTATTTGATAAGCTAAGTGCAGAAGCAAAAGGTGGTTCAACTAGTTCTACAAGCAGTTCTTCAAATTCTTCTAGTCCTTCTAAATCACCAAGTCTAGCTAGTGGTAATGAAGTGAAGACATACAGTAGCCAAGCTAAAACTGGTATATTCAAAGGGCAGATTGATACACCTGACGAGAGTTCCGCTAAGTTTAAAAATGTACAGAACAACTATAAAGATGGTACAGAACTTGTAGGTAATTTGGGTATTGATTACGGAAACGGAGTAAAAACTACGTTAGTCCTAAAAGGTGATAAAAAATTTGAAACATATGCAAATGGTTCTTATCCAAACAAAGATAATTACCAAACTTTATTTCAAACCCACAACATACTTGAGGCTCCGTCACATCAACATCAAGTTAAAAGCACTTTTAAAACATTAAAAAGTGCTTTTAACTTATTTTGAATATGAATGTAAACTTTTAGATAGAAGTTTACTTTCATTATCATTAAAAAACATAAAAAAGCCGACCTTTAATCGATCCGTTTTTTTATGTTTCTTTTGTCTAAAATTACAGAAATAATAAGCAAGACGGTTAATATAATAATTACATTCAAATCACTTTCATCTTTTAGAAAAAATGAATACAAAATATAAATCACCAATAATACTCCACAAATCAAATTTGAAATTTTATGCAATAAAATCTCCCTCCTAAAAAATCATATATTTCCAATTTTAACATAAATAGGTTGTTTAATTGCAAAATTCCATGATTGATTTCAATGTAAACTTTTCAATATTAGTTTACATTCATTTCATTGATTTTATTGACTTTATCTCAATTCATCCATTAATTTAAAAATCACCAAGAAAAGTATACATTCAAAACATGATAAATAAAGAAATTAAAGTACATATGAACCCAAAAAAACATAACTTTAATGTACAATTCATAATGAAACAACATACTTATCCAATGAAAGTTTATAGATTTTGTTTTATTGCCCTCAAAAGAAACTGTTTTTCAGGTTCCGGTATACCTTCAATCAGTCTTGCAGCCATCACAGGCAATAACCACTTATCTATGCTTTCTCTAGAAATATTAGTTAACTTTATATAAGAATTTATATAATATCTTGTAAAGAATTTTCTTACGATTTGAATTAATAACTTTGTTACCCTTGGCATATCTGATGGAAGATAAGAGTACCGCATAATAATTAAAGTTCGTGCGACATCAGCACATGGATTCCCTGAAGTACCAGTCATCCAATCAAGTATCTTGGCTTTACCATCCATTAGCATAATATTGTCACTATGATAATCACCATGACAAACTTTATTATCTTCTGGTAACTGTGATAAATGGCTCAAAATCAGTTCTTTTTCTTCTTTGCTTAACAAATTAGTTCCAGAGATATTTCTAGAAAGATATTCCTTTTGTAAAGGTAATTTATCCGTTCTCTTTTCATGAAATGAAACTTGTAATTTCGCAAAAATATGAGCATTTTTTTTTAATAATAATGGCTGAGAGGATAAAACTTGTGTAAAGCTTTTACCAGTTATTTTTTCATAAATTATTCCCAAAGTATTATCTATTTCCATAAATTCTCCAACATTAGGCGATGGAATACCTAAATGATTTATCACTTTACTTGTTTTATGCTCTTTTTCAATATATTCAAAAGGTATTTTTTCATAAAACAGCTTTAATACTTCCTTATCACTTAATTCAAATACTTCAGCTGTATTACCTCTACCAATTAACTTTCCCAATGACATTTATTCACCGTACTCTCTTTTTTGTAACTTTAATAAACTTATATTAACACGTCATTAATCCATATAAAGGAAAAACCAAAACTGAAACACAAATACAATGTTTATATTTGTACACATAAAGTTTACATAACCCCACTTATCAGTAGTCACTGTATCTAGAAAAACCCCCTTCAATTTACTTGCTGAAGGGGTTTTTTATTTACATAATTATCGTTATCAGAAGTTGTTTTTAGATGATCAGTTTTTATATTTTAGGCTCTGTTAATATTAATTGTTGACTTTCAAAAAAAACCGCTTCTTATAAAGAGCAGTTTTACTTATATTCATTCTTATTCAAATTCTGAAGCGTATTCTTCATATACCTTTAATGTATTAAGCAGTCTAGCTGATTTAAGCATGATTTCGTTTGATGAATCAGTTACACAAATGTCAATAAATCGGTTATCGTTTCTGTCACCAAACAATCCTTCTGACTCAAGTTCTATTAACACTTTTAATAATTCATTCAGCAATGTATCTATTAGCAAATCAAAGTCTTCTTCGACGGTTTCATGGTATCTTTTAATAGTTTTATTCACTTCATCAAACATTCCGAAATCGTCCCACTCACTCCACTCAACAGCTCCATATCTATAATAGTTGTATAAAGGGTCTGATTTATTCACCTTAATCAGTCTTTCTTTATTAGCCACTGGTCCAACGCTACTGAAACAGTCGTCCGTCATTAGGGAGTATCCATATATTGTGTCATTACCACACCTAGATGTAAGTTCATTATAATGACAACGAATTGCATTTTTCAACTGAACATGTAAACTTTCTTGAAGATGCATTTTCACCGTATCTCCTCCGTTCTTTTTGTAACGACATGTTATTACATACTTCAATCTTAACATGAAAATCAACATTAAACGTTAACTGAACCATATTTTATAATAGTTCCGTTTATATCTTTAAACTTTAAAGCAGTCTTAATAAAATCTAATGATTCTGGGCCATCGTCTAATTTATTAGGAAGGATTATGTACCATAAACTCCATCCTTTGTACTTTGATTCGTTAGGTAAGTATTTATCTAAATTTATTATATGTCCCGAAGCAGATTCATAAGATATCTTGTTAATGGATGGATTTTTAAAATAACCAAAAATAACTTTTCCATTTGAAACTACAAGCGTAGGTGATATACCAGAATCTTGTACTTCTAACTCACTTACATTTTCTCCTCCGGCTGTCCCACTAACAGTCCATTTTCCGTTTTTCATTTCTAAATCTGCTATTGAAATATAATTATCAGGTGTAACGAAAAAAGCTATCTTTATAATACGTCCTAAAGCATGATATTTATCTATTTCTGTATTACTTGTTGGTTTTAATCCTTATTTTAATGCTTCTTGCTGTGTGTCGTATCCTTTTGAAATTGAACATCCACTAATGATAAGAGTTAGGAAACCTAATATAAGATGTTTTCTAAGTTTTTTATACAAAAGTTTTCTCCCCTCTTATATTTTGTGAAAATATGGATTCATTACATTCTATCGCGAAAGAATTAAAATAAGTCGTACATTTTTTGATGTATATCCTATACATGCTCGGTTAACATAGCGCATCATTATCGGTAGCGAGGAAAAAGGCGAGCCTCTACTCTTACAAGGAATCCGCCTTTTTCTTTGTCTATGACTCTATTCACTTTTTTTAACATTCCTATCCTGACGTGGGTTTTAGGGGTCTCATTTGTTACCCGATTAGCCGAAAAACTGTATAAAATCTTGCATTCTCTTAGCCTGGTTTTTTTCCGAAATGCTGGCGGTACCCCATGCCCATCAAGCTAACAAAACAAGATCCCCCTAAAATGAAAAAACGCTGATTTCTCAAAGTAAAAGAGGATGGTTCTATTTATACAGATACCACGGTTGAAATTAATGGAAAAACCTATAATTTTGACAGCCATGGACACAAAGGCCATAAGTGATACAAATAAAGTCTATTTTATAAGTATGACTCGTTAAAAGGGATGCCTTTATCTGATTTAAGCATACAACCCTAAAGAATAAAAATGCCTGTTCCACTCAGTGAGTGAAAAAATCGTTTGAAGAGTTAGCTTATATATACAAAAATGGGCCATATTATGTACTGGATTTTATCCCTATAATATGGTCCATTTTATTTTTACAGGTATACTCATTTCTTGTTGATTCGATCCTTTGCGATTGACGAAAATAAAAATATTTTTGCTCAATTGAAATCACTCTATGAAGTTTTGAGAATTTCTTGCTGTACAAAAATGTCGAAATGTATATAACCACTCTAAAAAAGTAAACCCTAACTCAATTTGTATAGTACTTGAGGTGTAACAAATTCAGATAAGATTATCTCTCATAAAATTATTTCTGTTAGTAATAATTTTATATGTATCACAAAAAACACGTTTATTTTTCACGAATTTCACACAAATTATTGGTATTCTCTTCTATAGTGATAACTAATAGCTTTGAGAGAAGGGAACTGTATATGAAAAAAATTTGTTCTTCTCTTCTTTTATTTTTAGTTTTTTGTTTTCCAGGAGTAAGTATTCATGCTGAGTCTACATTGCAATCAAAAATTGATGCGGCTTCCCCATATGAAATAATTAAATTAGAAAATAGAGCTTATAATGAAACGATAAAAATATCGAAACCGATTACAATACAAGGGGATAAAAATACTAAAATAATCTCTTGTGGTAAGGATCCTATTATTACAATAAAAAAGGAAAACGTTATCCTTAAAGATTTGAAAATAGAACAATGTAATGATAATACAGATCAGCCTGCGATATTTGTAGCGGGAGATAAGCACTACATCAGTGGATTGGAAGTTTACGCGTCGTACATGGGGATTAAGTTAGAAGATGCTAGGAATATAACAATTGAGAACAGTATGATTGTTGGACAAAGACGAGCTAATGGAATTGATTTATGGCAATCCAATCGTAATCTTATTGAGAACATCAAAATCCAAAATGTCCGTGATGGTATTTATTTAGAAAAAAGCAATAATAATACAATAAAAGACAATACAATCTGGCAATCTCGTTATGGCATACATCTTATGTATTCTGATAGAACTGTTGTTGAAAGAAATATATCAAAAGAAAATACAACAGGCGCTATGATTATGGGAACAAAGGAAACATCTGTAGTAGGAAATCACTTTATTGACAATAAAAGTAATGTTCATGCACAAGGCTTATTACTATATGATGCGACAAAAACAAAAGTGTTACAAAATGAAATTGCTAATAATAGAGTAGGGATTTACGTAGAAAAGGCAAAGCAAAATACTATTATGAGTAACTCAATTTCTAATAATTTTATCGGTTTACAATTTAAAGATGCCAGTGCGAATGAATTTACTCAAAATGTAATGATAGGGAATGTTAATGAGTCGCAAGCTACACAAAGCAGGGAAAACAATATCTATAAAAATTATTGGGACGCTTCTTTAAAAGTAGATACAGATGGTTCAGGTACTAGTAATATTCCATATAAAGCAGATGCCTATTTTCTTTTGTTAACACAAGATATTCCAGAATATCAATTGTTCTTTCAATCACCAGGTATGCGTATTTTACAAAGTTTCATAAACATTCCAGATCAATCCTTATTGGTGGACAAAGAGCCTAGTATGAGGCCAAAAATTGTTTTGCAAAAAGGTGAGGGTGTGGGATTTCAGTCTAACATTTTGGTTGTAAGTGTAAGCATGTTACTAATGGGAAGTATATTGTTTTTTTTAGGGAGGAAAAATTGATGAGAGTAAAGTATATGTTATTTACTATTTGTTTATGTTTGGTATTTGCCGTAGTAGGGTGTGGTAAGCAAGAAACCAAGCCAGTTGCTATTAATGAAAAAAATGATAAGTGTGATGTTTGTAATATGGCAGTAATGGATAATCAATTTGCAACTGAGGTTATTTTAGAAAATGGAAAAGCTTTAAAATTTGATGATATTGGTTGTATGTATAAATGGATGGATGAACATAAAAATGAAAAAACACAAGAGAAATTTGTAAGAGATTACAATACAAAAGATTGGGTTGCAGTTGATAAAGCTACATATGTATATGACAAATCAATTAAGACGCCGATGGCTTATAATGTAATTTCTTTTAAAGAGAAGAAAGATGCAGACAGCTTTGTAGAAAAACATACTGGGGAAATCCTTTCTTATAAAGAACTAGCAGAACATAAATGGGAAATGAATAAAGAGATGATGGGAAAAGAAAAGAAAAATCATGGTAGTGGACATTCTCATTAATAAGATACTATCGCTATGAAAAAAATAGTTAGAAAAAGGCAACCAACTATGGTTGTCTTTTTCAGTAGAGAGGTGAGTAGGTATGTGGAATATATTATATTCAGAATGGCGTAGTGCAGTAAGAGGTAAATTTGCCTACACGTTTTTGTTTCTTTGGATAACTATGTTTTCTGTAATATTTATTATGGAAAGAAATACTCAGGCTTTAGCAGGGTATACAAATGTAACTGGGACAATGGTAAACCTTATTTTATATATAGTACCTTTACTTATGTTAATTATAGGAGCATTTTCTATTGCAGGTGAGGTGGAAAATGGGAAATGGAGACTTTTATGTACGTATCCTTTAAAGAGTACTTCATATGTAATAGGTAAAACAATTGGACAATTTATAGCACAAACAGCTATTTTTTCAATGAGTTTTGGTGTAAGTATAGTAATTGGGTTGGTAAGCGGTAGTAATTTTGATATGTTTTGGGTAGTAGCAACGTATATTTTCTCTGTTTTACTAATCCTTTTATTTTTATTACTAGGAATAACAATTGGCTCTTTTTCTATAACAAGGTGGCAAGCTTTAGCAATAAGTATTGTAGTTTGGTTCCTTCTTATTATGATGTGGCCAACGGCTTTAATTAGCATCCTTAATTTTGTTCCATATGTAATGATTGCACCATTAATAAAAATATTATTGTTTTGCAATCCAGCTGAATTACTTCGAATTATATTTGTAATTCAATTAGGTGGTGGAGCAATATTTGGGCAAGTATATGATCAACTGGTAATATTTTTTCAAAGTAAAGCTGCTATCTGGATTCTATTAATATATTGTATTATCTATACAATTGTGTTCTTATTTGTAGCGGGATGGCAAATGGAGAGGAGAAGAAAAAAATGATGGTATTAAATCTCAACGAAGTATGCAAACGATATAAAAAGAAAATAGCATTATCCCCAATTTCATTTCAAAGCAAAGAAGGAGAGTGTATCGTATTATGCGGTGGGAATGGAGCAGGGAAAAGTACGCTCCTTGATATAATAGCCGGAATTACAATTCCTACAACGGGTACCGTTCAATTAGATAATATAGAATTACAGAAAGATAGAAAACAGTATGTGAGTAAAATAGGTTATATGCCAGATGATTTTCATGCACAGCAAGATATGACAGTTCAAGAATTTTTATTGTTTTATGCCGTTTTTCGAAATATAGGAAAAGAAAAAGTACAAGCCGTTATTAAAACAATAGGATTAAATGAGAAACAAAATGAACCCTTACATAGATTATCTAAAGGGATGAGACAGAGGCTTTTATTTGGGCAGGCGTGTCTTGGAAATCCTAAAATTTTGATACTAGATGAACCGACAAATGGGTTGGATCCGTATTGGGTAGATGAATTTTTAAAAATATTAAAGACATTAAGAAGAAATGGTACAATGATTATTTTTTCCACACATATGATGGATGTAGCTGCTGAAATTGGTGATCGAATACTCTTTATGAAAGAAGGAAAAGTCATACAAGAAATAAAAAATGATGGAGATTTAGAAAATTTAACGATAACATTACTACAAATGCATAGAAGATGAATACATTAACATCTCTTTTATTACTTGAACGTTATAGTGAACTACTCGCCACTTAGCTAAGCTTGAAGTGGGAGCTTCTCAGTTCCACGACGAAAGTAACCTTTCATCTCCCTGAGCGTTACTTCGGGGTGTTCCACCCCTAGATGCCCAACGCTTGGATGCTCTTTTGGTACGGTTGATATTTTACGCAGGAACCGAATGGCTTGGTTTTCGCACTCTATTTTCCTCCTGCAACCTCATATATCAAGTTATCAAAGAACTTCATATAGCTAGTTTATCAAAAGTTATTGGCTATGCCAAACCGAAAGAAATCTCCCAGCTACCGTTGGGCTATCGCCCTTCACACGCTTGAGGAAGGAGAATTCTTTCAGTAAATTCGTTAAACCGTTGGAAATAATGCATCACCCGAAGGAGTGTAAACTCCTTTATCCAAATCCAGATATACCTATGTATCTTACTGAAATCCCTATTGATATAACTCTTCGGCAAATAAAGACAACTCTTGTTTTTGATGCATATTCATAAAAAGCACGTTACCCTTTCTCATTAACATAAGAGAATAGTAACGTGCTTTTTGTTTTAAGAATAGTAGGAACTCTTAATAATTTAAAACTATATTTAATATAAAATAATGGTATAATAGCAACCTCAATATTTATTGAATAGAACCTAACTGATACGCTATACTCTATTCCCTGAAGCCTTAATCTCAAAAATTAACCAGATAGAGAATATAATTTCTAAAGATATCATAACGATTGACACTATGGCCGGACTAAAAATGATTCCTACTATCAAAGATGTTAAAGAAATAACCATAGCCATTACAAAGTATGCTTTAGATTTATAAAGCCACCCAAAAGGTAATAAATGTGCTCCAAATATTATGGCTAATACCATAACCATTTTTTCAGGAACTGCTTGATAAATCCACATTGCAATTAAAATATATAGAAGCTGATTACAAGAAAATATTATTCCTAAAGTGTTTAACGGATTATCTTTGGTTGAAAATTCTGCTTTAATTAATTTAGATATTACAAAAGCAATTGGCAGAAGCGATGCAGTAAAACAAAATGTTAATAAATTCTTTGTTAATACCTCTTTTATCGGAAGTAACCATACTGTTAAGACAGAACTCCAAATAATTATTGAAGCAAGAATAAAATGTAACCCTCGTTTACCTCTTATAGCTATATTATCCCTTGATTTATCTAATTCCAAAAACTCATCTCCTTTTAATATCATCTAAATATATTAATTATACATTATTTTGATTGTTTTTGGGATTTTTTCCAACTCCCTACTTCCTTCTACAGGTAATTGATTACGTATAACGAAAAACATATATAGATATGGCTCTTCAGCAAATAAAGACAATTCTTGCTTTTAACTTTAAGAATAGCCTAAATGCTTAAGTTGATGGATGTGTGGCGATACCCCATTAATTAGACATAGTATGTGAAATTTTAAAAGAAGACACTCAATTCGAGTGTCTTTTCTTTTTGTAGATATTATTATTGAAGATTTACTCGAACTTCTTCTTCTGATAAGGAAATTGGTTTGAAGATTAATTGAAGCTTAGGATCTCCTTGTTTTGATTCGAAAGCAATAGTTCCAGTTATTTTCCCATTTTGTGCAAGTTTTCCAAAATTCAATTGAGTATCTTGGTTAATCATAGTTAACGTTGGGTCTACAATATTTCCTTCACTGTTTTGTAAACTGAAATCGTGAGCATTATAATGTATTTCTTCTTCGCCGCCATTTTCTATAGTTATATTAGCGATTAAAAATTCATGACCCTCTTTAGGTTTATCGAATTCTCCACCTGGAGACTTTTCAACATTTGTAACAGTTAATTTGTGATTTCCAAGTTTAATTGTTTCGCCAACTTTAAATTTTTTTTTCTCTTCTTTCTTTTCAGTTGTTTGTTCTGTTTTTGTATCATTTGATACTTTTTTGGCAGTTTCTTCTGTATCACTACATCCCGCTAGACTTATAGCAAGCGCTCCAGTTATAACGAGCGTACCCATCTTCTTATACATTTTGTTTCCTCCAATTATGTAAAATGTATGATTCCTGAACTATCATAACAAATATGGTTACAATTTTTTTGTCAGATTATGTCGAACATAAATAAAAAAAGAGAGCATAAGCTCTCAGAGGTTCTGGTGCAAACACTCCAAAACGCTTGTAAGTAACCTCCTAAACTTGGACATACTGATACTAGTACTCTGAAAAAGGATGTGATTGGTATGGAAAAGCAAAATCTATTCCAGTGGAAACATTATCAACCTGATATTATTTTATTAACCGTGAGATGGTACCTACGGTACAACCTCAGTTTTCGTAATTTAGTCGAAATGATGGAAGGGCGTGGGTTATCACTTGCTCATACAACTATCATGCGATGGGTTCATCAATATGGTCCTGAATTAGATAAGCGAGTACGACGTCATCTTAAATCAATCAATGATTCTTGGCGAGTCGATGAGACGTATGTGAAAGTCAAAGGTCAATGGATGTACCTATATCGTGCTGTTGATTCAAAAGGAAATACAATTGATTTTTATTTAAGCAAAACAAGAGATCATAGGGCTGCAAAGCGTTTTTTCAAGAAAGCTTTGCAGTCTTTTCATGTTTCAAAGCCCCGTGTGATTACAGTGGACGAAAACCCGGCCTATCCTATAGCGATTGAAGAGTTGAAGACAGAGAAAAAGATGCCTGTAGGCATCCAAATAAGGCAGGTAAAATACCTGAATAACATTGTAGAGCAAGATCATCGTTTTATTAAAAAGCTAGTTCGTTCAATGCTAGGATTGAAATCTTTTCGTACAGCTAAATCTATTCTTTCAGGAATAGAAGCGATGCATATCATTAAAAAAGGCCAACTTATTTTACGGGACAAGTCTGTCCAAAATGAAGTGAAGTTTATTCATCAACTATTCGGAATGGCTGCATAAGAATAGATTCCATTAGGCATCTATATACCTCTTTCAAATAAATACAATCTTTGCACCAGAACCCAAAATTGACACGTTTCGATTATTTCCCTGTACGTTAAGGAATTAGTTTGTATAATTGAGAAAATGTATGAGACTGGTGTAAATTTAGGGGAATCCAATATTTTCTATTTAAATATGATAGAATAGAAATATATCTAAAACGGAGGAAGAACAACTGAACTCAAACACAAAACAGTTTATTTATGATATCCAGCAAAGAAAGAACAATTATATGGAAGATGTATTAAAAGCAATACAACACCCTAAAAAAGAGCAATCTGAACAGGTCATTCAAAATATAGTAGAGAAGATGGATATGATGATTAGTTTAGTTACTACTTACATGACAATTGAATCAGAATCTAAGAAAGAATTAAAAGAACTTCAGGAAGAAATTATTCATGCTCAAGCATATATTCAAAAACTAAAATTTGAAGAAACACAGAGATAAAACCCTGTGTTTTTATTCGGGAGTCTATGACACCAATCTGTTATGAATCAAATTAGATGTAATTTGATTCTCAATTCAACTCGTGTTATGGAGTTTTGAGAATCCCTTAGCGTATAAAAACGTTAAAATATGCGTGCTATCCCTTTGTAACCTTAAAACTCATTCCAGCAATTCCTTACAACGTATATTTATTGATAATGCAAACCCTAATTACAGACAAAGGGAGAAGAATGTTTATTATTCTCCTCCCTCTGTCTATTGACAATACTTGATTATAGCTCTGTAACCTTTTTTATCATTTTAGCCAAGAAGACTCCTTCCTCAAGGAACGCGAAGTGAGTAGGTGGGAGATGAATTGGCTTCGGACAAGGGATGGCAGGAAGCCATCTTAATTGTTCGACATACATAAACTGTTACTTCACTACCTATCGAATGTACGTTTGTTGTATAATAGAAACATACCGAAATGGAGGTGAAATGAATGATGATTAATAAAGCATATAAATTTCGTATCT
>NZ_JAEHBK010000063.1:0-13071 GCF_016483685.1 Bacillus cereus group sp. N8
AAGAAGGATTTTTAAACAACTATATTATTTTTTAAATGACTTTATTGTAAATTAAACAACTTTATTATCTCTGTACAAGTTAAATTTTAACTAAGGTATTTTGTTGGTGATAAGCTAAAATATTGAATTTAAGAATCTTTAACTCATAAAATAGATTTAATGAATCATTGTAGACTATAGTCACGAATAGTGTTATGGTCTATAATGTTAAATGATAATTTTTATTTTAAAAGAGGATGAAATTCAAAACATGAATGTAACAATAAGTGATACTTTAAGAAAAATTGAAATTCCTGAAATGTTAAGAGAATATTTATTGAAAAGTAATAAAATGGTAGATTCTTTAAGTGCAGAAATGCTATTGGAGATTGAAGACATTTATCTTTTCTATAAATCTCTATATAATTTTGATGAAACAGAATTTAGTGTGAATGTTATTAAATCAATTGAAAGGTGTAAAGAGACTGCAGGATTTTATTTTTATTTAAAAAAGGTATTGGACAGTGGGTTGCAGATCTCGTCTAAAGGGAATAAAGATGAAGAAAGGGATGGAGTTTTAAAAATATCACAGGACTATGTTAATGAGCAATTTAAGTGTATTACAAGAGAATATATTGAATTGATTAATCAAATATACAAAAACGAACAGCATATTAATCTAAAGAGTGTATATAAGAATATAGGTAGGTTAGAAGTGTTAGGGGATATCTTAGAAGATAGATATCTGAAAGATCTACTTTCATCTGGAAATGAATTATTGAAAAATTATGAGGAGAAATTAAATTATAATTTATAAATTATTTCCTATAAGGTAAATGACTTATAATTAATTAGATTAGCTTTTCATATATTTGTGTTGTTAATAATAGGCTTAATTGTTGATTTGAAATAAAGTTTAATTAAAAAGCTTCACAAACCCATATTATATGGTAGATAAGAAGACTCCGTTTTGAAAAAAGATTAATCAAAATGGAGTCTTTTCTATTCAAATAAATATTCTTTTTTATAAAAATGTTTGATTAAAATTCACTTAGAATTCTATAATTAAAAGGGGAGAACAGCTTAATTCAAAATTTCAGTAAAAATTTGGTGAGCATAATACATTAAAAAAATATTTTTGATAAAAAATTAAATATAATAAATTATAAATATATATTATAACAATAATTTAATAGAGGGGTTTGATTATTAGTGAAAATTAATAGAGAAGCATTTGATGAATTTAATCAAGTGTGTAATGATTACTTTGAAAAAGACGCAAATGAACATTTTGAAAGAAACACAAAAATTATGTCAGCTAGAGCAGTTATAAATTATGCTTTGCAAGATATAAACAATAAAAATGATGATATTAATGTGTATGAATTAATATCAGTTTCAGACAAAATATTAACATCAATAGAATATTTGTTAAAATCATTAACAGTCTATGATAAAAAGAACAACAAAGACGAGTTTTATGGTGTTGAAAGTATAAATAAGGATAAATATGATTATTTCAAAGCGATTAGATCATATATAATTGCTCATCCTTTAGAAACAACATATAAAGAATTCTCAAGATTTGGATTTGGTAAAAATGTAGTATTTGAGGATATTCAAAAGACAAAGGAATATCATAAAACTTTAATGAAAGAAATGATAGAAAATATTGAAACGGCTGATTATGTTATGACGTTTACAAGAATTAATTTTGATTTTGAAAACAGTGATATTGAGAATATTGATAATTTGGGCGAAACATTTAGAAAAGGACTAAATATAGAAGAAGACATATTGAGTCTAATTAGATATGCTATTGATAAAATGAAGGTCATAACAGAGCATTTAAAAGTTATGATTTCTCAAAATGAGACTACAATAAATGGTGTTGATTAAATCGAGAATGGAGTTTTATAATATGAAAAATATACAGCAATCCCTAAAAAATTCATTTGTTAAATATTCATTAGCCCTAATTTCAGCTATAGCTATAATAAAAACAGGCTATGATTTAGGCTCTTTTATAATAGAGTTAAAATATATTTAAATGATAAAAAAAGAAATTACTCTTTTTAAATAAAGGAGTAATTTCTTTTTTTACCGCAACTTTCTTTGAAACATCGCATCTTTTTTATAAACATCATAACTTTATTTAAAAGCAACATTAATTAAAATATAAAGTTGGATAAAAATGGTGATTAACAGTAAAATAATAAAGTGATATTTATATATTATTAGGGAATATTGCATTGGATAAATGTAATATTGGATATAAATGAATAATTTTAAATTTATAATAGGAGAGTTATATATGAGTGTAGAAATTGAAAGATTATATAAAGAGAAGTTAGACATGTATCCACATCTTAAAAATATAAGAGAAAAATTATGGGCAAGTGAAGGGAAAAGTCGTGTCTCTGTCATGGTGGGTGCTGGTTTTAGTTTGAATGCCCAAAAAATTGAAGAATCTATGGAGGGAATGGCTGTTTGGCCAGACTTAAAGAAAAGGTTAATCCAAGATTTAAGTCATCATGAAAATATAGAAAATGAAGATGTATTAGATATTGGACAAATTTATGTAAAAGAATATGGTAGATCAGGTTTGGATGAGATTTTGAAAAAAGCTATACCAGATGAAAATTATGAACCAGATGAATTACATTACCAACTATTAAAACTCCCTTGGACTGATATTTATACGACAAATTATGATACGTTATTAGAAAGAGCTAAAAAACACGTATATGAGCGTAATTATCAAGTTATTTATGATATTAGTGATATCCCTAGTTCTGTGCAGCCGCGTATTATTAAATTGCATGGTAGTTTCCCTGCAAATAGACCGTTTGTTTTTACATCGAATGATTATGAGAAATATCCAAAGAATTTTAGTCCGTTTGTAAACATGGTCCAACAATCTATAATGGAAACTGTGTTTGTATTAATAGGATTTTCCGGGGATGATCCAAATTTCGAAAGATGGACCACGTGGGTTTCGCAAAACTTGGGTGAACATATGCCGAAAATCTATATGATTGGTTACGGGCAAAAAGATCGTGAATCTAATCTTGCAAATAAAGGGATTACACTAATTGATTTTGAGTGTATTTATCGTGGGCATGAAAATCCATTCCAGCAAATGTTTACAGATGTATTCGGATTTTTGGAATATAAAGAAAGAGAAGAAAAAATGAAATGGCCGCATCGTAAATATAATAAATCTAATTTAGATATCTCAGATTTGGAATATAATCGTAAAACTTATCCAGGTTGGATTGTAATGCCAGATGAAATTAGAAGAAAACATTCAACAAATATTCGTAGTGTGGGAAGAGATTTTTTAATTAATCTTGGAAAAAAGGAATTACAAAGCGAAGTATTTGCTTATCTGAATGAAATTTTATGGTGCTATGAAAAATTTTCGATTCCATTTGAGTATGATATACATAAAGAGCTTCAAAATCTAGTTGATAAACAAAATAAAATTAATAAAATGTTATACCCATTAATTCTTCGCTTATTGAAAGAAGCTAGGCTGGATTGCGACCAAAACAACTTTAAGAAGTACCAAGATTTATTAGAAAACCTGACTTTAGATAAAGAGCAACAACACTATTTAATTTATGAAAAAGTACTTTATCATTTGAATTTTGGTGATATTAAAACCGTAGAAAATTTGCTGCAACAATGGAATGTGGGATCAAAAGAAATTGAATGGGGCATTAAGAAAGCGAGAGTTATTACAAGAATCAATGGTAAAGATAAAGCAAAGAAAATGTTTGAAGAATATTTACAAACTATTCGAAAGTTACTATCTATAAAGCCAGATGATTATCGATTACTATCATTAGAAAGCGTAGCGCTTCATAATCGAAAGAGAATTACACAGGAATGGGATTATGGGTATGATAGATTAAGATATCTAGCCGGAAAGTATTGTGATGCAAACAAGGAATTTGATCGAACAATTATATCAATTAAAATGTATGAATACACCCTAGGTAAAAAAGAGAAGAAAGGGTTTGATTTGGGTACTAAGAGATCCACTATGCAATTTGGTGACTATATGAAACAGGAGCTTTTAGATTCATATGCAGTTTTACAAATGCAAGAAATGTATGGTCTCACTATAAATGATGAGTCCCAATATATTTTAGCCCTTAAAAATATTAAGGAAATTTATCCATACTATTCACAGATTAAAAGACTGAACTATATAACAGTGAAAAAGATAGATGAAATATATTCTAGAGAAGATGTATATTCATTGGATAAAAAAAATTTAGACATTTTAGTAATAATATTGAAAAATGTAATATCTTGTGAAAAGAGACCAATAATGACTGTCAATATAGCATTAGAAGTTTTATCAAGAATATATTTTGCTTTATCAGTTGAAACACAGAAAGAAATAGATAACGAGGTATTGAGGTTTATAAGTGGAAAAGAAAGCTATGAGGTAAATGATAAGGAAATTCTGGTAAAACTTATTCGGAGAATTTTCTTTGCTAAAAATAGAGAACAATCTAAAGTTTTTTGTGAACAATTAATAAATACTGAAATAAAAACTCAAAGTTATGCTGATAACTCGATGTATCAGAATATGTTTTTTGAACCTCTACTTATAATTTTTGAGAAAACAAAAGATATATTTAATCTAGAAATTTCAGAAGAACAATTAGAACTATTATTAAAAAAGCTTAATGATGAGGTCGATTATAGTATACGAGAAAGTGCATTGATTAGGCTAACATTCCTCGCGATAACTAAGAGTCTACCTGAAAGCTACTATAAGCAGTTTATATCTAAAATTCAAGGGCTTTCAAAAGAGAGAAAACATGGAATTAGTGATTTTATTTTTAGCAACGCTTTTGATAAAATTATTTATTCCAACGAAGTATCAAGTAAAGAAGAACAAGAGGAGTTTTTGAAGAAAAATATACCGCAATTTTATAGTAAAGGTACATGGTCATACGGTTTAGGGTTGAGCCATTATTTTCAAGAGCTATCAGGAATTTTTGTTGACTATGTAGGTAGCAAAGAAAAACAAATACCTGAACGTGAAATATATAAGCAGTGGTTGGAAAAGTTTTATGTTTGGTGGGAAAGTCAGAAAGAGGGGCTATTAAGAGAATATGATAAGAGAGATTCAGTTTTCAGGGATCCAGAAATTTATTTAATATCAGTGATAGTAGCTCTTAAAAATAACATATGGGGTACTATACCTAAAGAGTATTTGGATGAGAACGATAGAAATAAAGCAAATCAAATCTTTTATAAAATCCATGAAAAAAGACCAGATTTATCGATCTATTTAGTGCCATGTTTGCAAAGGCTAAGTATTAACATCAATTATTCAATAGAAAAAGTTTTAAATGGATTGTGGGACAGTGATATTAATAAAGTAAAAGCAACAACAGAGGTCTTAAATGATTATCTAATATTTATTGATAAAGGTGAAATTGTAGAAGATGCAAATGCCATAAAGCGAGAAATGTTTAATATGATGAGGTATGGATCAAAAAAAGTACGAAAAATAACGATTAAGTCCATTTATTATACATTGAAAAATACATCAGTTATATTTGAGGATAACGATTATAAGATAATTATTCAATATGTTAATAGTTATTTAGAGGGAATCAACAAAGGGCATATAGAAGTGTCAACACTAGAGGATTTTGAATTACTTGCAAGCATTGCTGGTCTGGTTGCGAATATATGTAAAAATAAAATAGATGTTGTGGGTAATAGTCTTGATGAATGGAAAGAGTATATTCGCCTCCACCGATTACCAGAAGTAAAAACGTATGCAGATTTGTTTGATAATCCAGTTGATGCGTAAAATCTATATTGTTAGAGAGTGTAGGATAAAAATAGTTCAGTTATTTGGTTTGAGAACTGTTATAAAATGTTCTCCTTAATAATATATAAAATTGTATTATAAAAGAATCCATTTTAAAAAATGGATTCTTTTTGTTTGGTACATGTTCTCTTTTATTTTTCATTGAAAAAATCAGGAAACATCTCTTGTAGTTTATTAATAGGTTCCTCTAAATCACTTTTTTCTGAGGGTTCTATTGAGTCTTTAGAAGTTTTGAATAGGGTTTTAAAATTTGTTAAGCTACTGTTTTTATCAATGCTAGCGTTGAAATCTAACAAATTGTCTTTGAGCCCTGTTTTTTCTTGTAAGTGAGGGAAAGAACTAGAAATAGTTAATTGATCGTAAAGGTTTTTATAATGCTCAACTTGTACTTTAAGCTTCTTAATTTGTAAATCTTTTTCAACAGCAATTTGCTTTATATGGATAACTTTTTGTTCATCTTTTTTTAAGGTATGGAGCTCTTCATACAATTTAATAAACATTGTCTCAAATCCATGAAGTGCATTAATAATTTTAGGAGTATTACCCTTATAAATTTCAAAGATTTGTTCTATATTCGGAAAATATACCTCATCATCTTCGCTTAAACCAATTGTTCGATAAATAGGTTTATTTAATTCAGCTATAGTTTTTTCTAATCTTCTCTTCCAGGTGTTTCTTCCAATGCCAGTCTCTTTTTCAAGAAGAGAATAAGTTAGATGTACGTGTCCTAATCTATTTTTAACTTCTAATGCAAGTTCTTTTAATTCCTGATCAGTAAAAATTCTAGGCCGCCCTGAGTTTTTTTGTCTTCCTTTTAGCATCAGTTCTTTCACTCCTCTATAAACTTTGCATCAACAATAGCCTTGTGGTCCATATACTTTAATAGTTGTCTAGAATGTTTAGTTAGAAGAGACTCGTGATAGTTCACTCGTTCATGTGACTTCGATAAACTAAATTCTTTAATATATTCAAGATGATCATTGATTCTATTTTCTAAATCCCTTGAGTAGGATTCTAACCACTTAATCGCCTCGTCATATTCATCGATAGATGGACTGAAAAAGTAATGATTAACACATATTCTACAATCCTCAACGCAATTATTAGGAAAATTTTTATCAGTGCAGTAGCCATAATCAACTTTCTGGTACTGGTCTGAGTTTTTAGGTGAATATAATATTCTGTTATCAAAAATTTTTCTTTTAGTTCCCAAAAAGCCACCAGACATTTTGTTTTGAGCTTGTTTTTCAACTATAGTTTGAGTAAGTCTGTATACATATGATTGAGCAAATAATTTGGCGTGAGAATAATAGTTTGACGCATGTTGTATAGTTGTTTGCCCAGCTAATCTGGCGATGGATAAAACATTAAATCCTTGTAAGAACATATTAATGATTGCAAAATGCCTTGTATCACCTGGAGAAATCTTATCTAAAGAGTACTGTGAATACATCTGTTCAACTATTTCTGTATAAAAGTTATTCAGTAAAGTTTGAAATTGATGTTTTATAATTCTATTTGAGGGTCTCTTAATACTTCTAGAAAAAAACTGACAATAAAATTCTTGTGGGAATAGATTATCCGAATGAATGTTATACGTGTCCAAAACATATTGAAAATCTTTAATCGCCTTATATATATCATCAGTAATAAGAATATGTTGAAAATATTCTTGTTGTTCGGGGCTATCAAACTTTTGTTTTGATCTAGGAATAACAATCCATTTTTTACCATCAGTTATTTCAGGTAGACAATTATATTTCATTCTTAAAAATTCATTGGGTCTCATGGGAATAATATTTGTAATAGTCCACCATAAAATTACAGGGTAATATTTATGGTATTTAGGTAGAACCACCTTATATTTAAAATCATTAATTATTTCATCAAAAAGCAGGACATGATAAAAATTGGGCAAATCTCTATTTTTCCATTTAGGTGAAGGGAATGAATCGCATATTTCTATGTATTTTTCATGTCCTGGCAGCTGTGAAAATTTTAAGAACTCTTTAAGTACAAGTGCTAATGTTGAAGCCCAAGGTTTGCTGAAACTAGAAAGTAATTTTTCGAATTGATCTGTGGAGGTTATTCCCTCGGTTGCTAAAGTTATTTTCCTAAGTATATTGAATTCAGTTTCTATAGTTGATGGCGAGATACCTGAAGCACGCCGTAATAAAAGATAGCATTTAATAATGGTACGTAATTTTTTATATGAAAATAATTTATGAAATGGTAGCTTAAAAGGTGTATTTTGGATATTACATGGAATAAGCCATTCATCATCATCAAAAGATTTTGCCATTATATATCCATTGTTAAGTAAATCGTTAAATATATTTTCGAATTTGGGTACATTAATATCATTGTAAGTTATAGATTCAGTAACGGCTATTGGCGTGTTCCCCATATTTATTATCTTTTTTAATTGCATAATATATATCCCTTTACATAGTATTTTTTATAACAGTAAGTGTTGTTTAACTTTCTCTAATATTATTGTTTTTTCTATTAAAGGAAGAAAAGAATTGACTACATCAATACCAAAAGCTTTAATTGCTTCGTCAATTAACAAAATAATATTGAGCAGAAAAAAAGAATCCCTTTTTCTAATAGCATCATATTTGCTGTTCTCTAATGAACTTGTTAACCTTTTAAGTTCACTAATGGCTTCAATTAACACCATTTTTTCAGGAATAAAATACTCACAAGAATAACATGTTTTTAGATTTTTTCTTTTACAATTAGGGTATACAAGGCATTGTCCCGTTTTTTCTTTTGAGGGTATTTGATTTGTAAATAATTTTATTGCGAGTGTTTTCAGTTCTTCTATTGGAAGATGCTTGATTTCATCTATAACACTGGTTTTTTTGGTGTGAATATTCTGTAAAAACATCGCCCATTTTTCTAGTTCGATAGGTGAAATAGAATTACGTAGCTCTTTAATAGTATCGGTTCGTTCTTCAATTGTTTGTCCATTTTGTATATCTTCTTTTAATCTAAGTAAAATATAGTTGTATAACCATCCAAACATACCACGATTTAACAAGTTTACTGACACGCTATTTATGCTGCCATCTTTATTTTTGGCTTGAATGTAAATAGCAGTTGTATCTGAATTTTTGTGTGATCTAGTGTTTTTTGTAATTTCTAGGGCTAAATCAGCATCTTCACCATCTTCTTCTAAGATTGAATAAAAAAGATAAGTCATGGTACTTCTATTCATAACTAAACAGTCAAAATCTTTTAATTGAGGAGAGGGATTAAAAAAGTTTAAATGCTGATCCTTTCCAGATACTCGGGCTGATACAATTTTTTTGCCAAAAAAGAAAGTACCAAGTATACGAGAGTTTTCAGGAAGGGCGGTGTGATTTTGTATATTTCTTTTATGAAGTTCAGAAATGACAAGTGAATGCGCTAAGCTTTCTATTAAGTTTGGAGATACATAGAAGTTATAAAGTACAGAAACTTTGTTTGCTACGGCGTTTCGAAGTTTAATATAAAGTTGATTAATAATACTTTGTGATTCTTCTATGGTTAATTTATTGGTTTTGAACCAAGATAACTTGTCTGCTCTTATAGAATCCAGTTCTATAGAAGGGAATTCATGAACAATATCTATTCCTCTCCAATTATTGGTGAGAAGAATTGTTGTGTATGCCCACATATTGGCATAGTATCTACATGTAGTAGCGTGAGTAATATGCATTTCAATGTTTTGAACATGAGTATAATACTGGTGATAAATTTCAAATGAGTATATTTTTTTTTCTGAATAAGTACTTTCCTTTTTTGCGTAGTAGTACAAATATTTTTTTTCTCTATTTATTCCATTTTGATTATCACAATATGTTAAGAATTGAACGAAAATTTTTTTAAGTTCATTAGATAAGGATCTATTAGAAAGAAAAAGCTCTATTTTAGCATCCGAAATGGTCCATATTTCCCCATGGAAATTAGAAAGCATTTTATCATATAAGTTAATAAAGTTTAATGTATAGCCTCTTAAGGAAAATGGTCTTGCATTGCTGGAATTAATCTTGATTTCCACCCATTTTTTATAAAAAGATGATGTTTTTATAAAATCACTGGAAGGGGGATGGTTATTATAATGTTTTAATAAGTCTTCTAAAGCTTTATGTGTATCGTAAACAGTATCTAATACATATTGTAGACTTTCTAAATACTTATTTGCATTTTGGATAGGGATAAAGAGCCTATTATTTATTTTTATAGCACCTGTCAATAGGCCTTTTTTTATATCTAAACGTAGTTTATCGAATGTAAATCCTGAAATAGAGCGTAGGGTATTCAAATCGTAATGATCAATTAAATGTAGCATTCTTGTTTTATGATTGTAGTAGTATTCTTTTTGGAAATTAGCTATATCAGTTTTTGATACTAGCCAATGGTATCCACCAGATGCAGGAACTTTTTTTGAATTAGGGAAGTAGTCTTTTAACAGCCCTCTTAGCCAAATTGGTGGAGCTTGTAGTTTTTCTGATGCTTGTTTAACAGTTAAGAAATTTGTCGTAGGTTTGTTTTTTTCTTGTTTTTGTTTTTTTTCTTTTTCTTGTTTTGGTTTTTGTTCCCGTGTTTCTGTATGGGTAGTATGTCCGTAATTTCCTTTTTTGGCAAAATAATTTAAAAACTGGCTGAGTTCGTTTTTATGAAAATAGTATTTATTTAAATGCATTATATAATTTGGTATTCTCTTTCTATATATTAGGTATCGGATTGAGCTACCATTCACATGAATTTTATGTTTTTCAAGTTGACTGATTAGTTCTTGGATGGAAAGATATTCTTTAGGGGTATATTTATCTATATAGCCGATCTTTTCTTTGATTAATGATAAATGAGACTTTAGAAAAAATATACTTCCTTTAGCATGAAGGAATTTAAAAGCGTTGATTTTATTTTCATATATGTATTTATGAATTTGTTTTTTTGATATTCCTAGTTCTAGGCTAAGTTCATTAATTGTATAGTAATCCTCAATTTCCTGTGACGGAATATTCGAATTATAATGTTCGAAATAGTAATCCTTTAGTGTTTTTATTTCTTCTTTATGAATATAAAGTTTATTTTTGAATTTCATATATCTTTTTATTAATCCACTGGAAACCTTTTTTTGAATCCATGATATTCCTCGTATACACAAACCGTCTTTTTTTAAAACTTCAAATACTTCATACGTTGTTAGGTAGGAGTTTCTATCGTCAACAGGATTCAGGTTAGCTTTTTCTTTTGTTTTTTCTATTTCGTCTATATGGATATATATATGTCCTTTAATGTTTTTTATATTTGAAATAAGCCCTCTTTTAATATATCTATAAGCTGTAGCTTCGTGAATTCCTAATGACTTACTAAATTCCGGTACAGTTATGTATTGGAGTTCACTATTATTTTCAGTAGACATTTGTTCACCTCTTTTTTGAAGGGAATATGATATTAATTAAATTTATTTCTATCAATAAGGCGGGGGAGATAATTCTCATGCATATTATCGAATTTATCTTCGATTTTTTTTCTCATTCTATCGGTCTTAACCATATATGTTAAAGATGATAATAAATTGTCATCACCACGATGAAAAGCTATTTCTAGAGGATTATCTGTATTTTCGGCAATAAGGTTAGTGAAAGTCCCTCGTCCTATATGAGTAGACCAATCTGCAAGGAGTAAATGATTCGCTAGGATTTTTTCTTCTGAGTTACCGTATGTTTTTAAGAAATTTATAAAATTATGTTTTAGTTTATTAAAATATTGACTGTAACTTTTTCCTGACATAGCTTTTCCGTCCCTATTTATAAAAAGAGCACCTGAGTCAGTATGATCTTTATATAAATTAATATGATCTGCAAAAAGGATCTTTCCCCAGTCAAATATCTGTAGAACGGCCTGATCTCTAGGCTTTTTTACGCTACTGGATCCAGAATGATCTTTAATATCCTTTCTGAAATTTTGGTTTTTTAGAGTGAGTAGAAAATCTCCAGTATTTAATTTTCTTTTTAAGTTTGAACGTTTCAAATTGACGACCTCACCTCTTCTCAAGCCGCCGAATATTTGGAGATAAACTCCTAATGCTATTGGCTTTGTTTTTAGGACTGCGATTTCTAATAATAGTGGAATGTACTTTGCTGGTAACATATGTTCTTTCTTTGAGACTGTTTTGGTGGGATAGATGACTTCAAAAGGGGATTGGAAATAAGATGTTCCTTGATAAGTCTCTTTTTTTATAAAAAGGGTTTCGTTTACTTTTGGTAAGCATCCTTTCTTTTGTAGCCATATATAAAATAATGTTAGTGTTCTTTCAACATCTTTAACAGTACCTACTGTTCTTTCTTTGCGAGATAGATTATTAAGAAAATCATTTCCATGTACTAGTTTTAATTCTTTTAGAGTATTAATCCCTAACAGTTTCTTGTTAGTTAATAAGTAGTTTAGAAAAGAAACCGTATTATTACAATGTTTTCTTTGGGTATTGTAAGCATTATATTTCCAATTGCTTAGTATAAAGTCGCTTAATGGATGTGTAATGTGTATGTCATTTGAAGTTTCTTTAAGTCCAATAATTGAGAATTTCTTATGTGTTATATCACCTTTACTTGAAGTATTCCATTCTAACCAAACAGGAATAGAGAAAAACTTATAATTTTCTAATTGTAGAGTAATCATTTTTTTCCGTCCCCCCAATCACATAATTCTGTACATTATCTTTACGGATTTGGTCGAAAGATATGTGTATAAATCTATAATATATTGTCGCTTTTTTGTGTACAACAATAATTTCTTAAAGTTTAGAATTTACTTGTTTTTAGAGTGTTGAATAGGGATAAATATGTACATGAAGTTTAAGTACATATTTATGGAGATATGTTGTTTGGCGAAGGTCGGCGGAAAATGTAACAGAATATTGTACGAAGGGCTCACTTGTTGGGATTACAGGGCGTATTCATACGAGTAATTACGATGATGAACAAGGAAAGAGAATATATAGAACTGATGTAGTGATTGAGAGCATTACATTTTTGGAGAGAAGGAGGGAGAGGGCATCGTAATAAAAGGAGATTTTAAGTAATAACTTCGGTAAAAATTGTAGAAAGTATTTTAATAAACTTAAAGAAGGGATACCGCCACATGCCCATCAAGCTAAGCTTATATAAGTTTAATTTCATGTGAGATTTTTTCTTTTTTCTAAAGATCTAGTGTAAGTTCTTTAA
>NZ_JAEHBK010000064.1:0-12416 GCF_016483685.1 Bacillus cereus group sp. N8
TCCCCTCCAAGTAATAGTGTAACATCCATGTATGTACATGGTCTTTTTACACTGTCTACTTAAAGGGGATAATATCAAAAGCAAATTCCACTTTTCGGTCTCTATACTATCTTCTCTTCGTAATCTTTCCTGAACCACCGACCCTCGTTTTCGGGGGAGACGTATTCTTTGGCGGAGTTTTAATAGATGATTTCGGCTTCACATCAGATCCGCTCGATCCACCTGGATTTTTCGTGATTTTCCCTTTGCTTCCGGTAGAAGGCGGAGGTGTCGTATTACTTCCTTTTTCCGTAATACTTCCTTTATCACCTACAGATGATTTCGGATCTACATTATCTCCCCGCTTAATGATAGATCCTTTCCCTTCCTTCGTAATTGGAGGCGGGGTTTTCTTTTCTTCTTTCGTAGGTGGTCTTTCCGGGATAACCGGTTTATGATTTTGTCTGTCGTTATATCCGCGATAATCACCGTATGATGATTTCCGTGAACCGAATATATCGTTTAATATACTCCCCATAATATATCCTTGTAAGAAGGATGGTTGGTAATTTTGACGAACAAATTCTTCATTACTTATTTCAATTAACGTATCAGATGGTTTCTCTTTATCCTTTTGAAGATTATACATTTTATCAGAATAAACGAGAAACATTTGATTTTCGTCTTCTTTAGATGCTTGCTTCGGTTTCCTTTCGGCTATAAGTTCCTTTGCAACTTCAGGAACTGACCGATTGGCAGCCCTATACACGTAAGATTCTTGTTTACCATCCTTTGCGACAGACTCTAGCGGATAACGGTCCTGAATTGACTTCGCCTGACCACTTTGACAGCCCGATAAAGCATAACCGGCAATAACAAGTAATGTAACGATAGCAAGTATAGGGATCACGAACGATTTAATCATGGTAAACAATCGGTTTGACATGATTACGCCCCCCTTATGTTGCTCTTATGATTTGTACATCAGCAGGAATAATTGCTTCTCCCTCATACATCATTGTGCGACCATTTTGCCATTCAACACGTAATAATTTGCGGTTGTCAGACTGGAATTCCCATACGTACTGTTCTTCTGAAGCAGCGAATGGCGTTTTCCCCATAACAACAACACGTCCATTATATTGTTCTTCCATATGATACTCTATATCATCCATTTCAATCGTCGTCGGAATTTCATCAATTGAATCTAAACGACCGTCAATCGGTGTATACAATTTGTAATACGTATTTTCACGGTCTTCAATTTTTAAATAACGAATATCTTTCCCGTCCTGCAAAGTTAAAACGATCTCCTTGCGAGAATGCATGCTCGTTTTCCCAGTTAATTCGTACATTACTAACGAAACTTCAATCATATCGCCAGGAGCCAACGTTAAAAGACTCTTTTCTGGCTTTGGCGGCTCCGGGCTTTTCATTATATTTTTAATACGCTTAAATAAGCTCACAATCTACCCCTCCTTTTCTCTTTATAAACAAGCACCTAAAATAAGTGCCCCAACGATATGTAATGAACCAGCTAACAACGCATGCGCTACGCTGCCTTCTTTCGTTCCTTCTTCTAAATCTAAACCTGACATTTTCTTTAACACAAACTCAATGAACATTTCTACCACTAATAAAATAACGAAAGAAACTGCTGAAGCAAGAAGTGCTTGCCATAAGTCATTCGCTTTCGTAATCGATTGTGACAAAATGTATCCTTGAGCGAATAATTTCATAACGAAACGAGTTGTTACAGCTGTATTCCCGTTTTTTATTTCTTTTAAATCATTGTATTTTGTAAAAATCGAATCAACCCACATAATTGCAAATAAAAGTACCGCACTTGCTCCAGTCCATACAAGCATGGCTAAAACATTCGTCCACGTCATTGCAAAACCTCCTCTAAAAGATAATAGAAAACCGACATGAATTCTCTTCAGACATGTCGGTTTCTTTGTCTATTCTATATTATTTCTCGTACTGCTTCATAATACGAGCTAATTCATCGTCAACAGCAGAATTTTTATTTAAGCTTGCAAATTCATCATCTAATGACTTTTCTTTTTTGTACACTTCACCACTTGCTTCTGCCTCAGCCTCTAATTGAAGAGCTTTCTCTTCCATACGGCTTAAACCAGCTTTTGCTGAATTTGAATCGAATCCAGACATCGCCTGATTAATATTCTTTTGTGCTTTCGCTGCATTTACACGTGCTACAAGTGTTTCACGTTTATTTTTCAGCTCTGTTAATTGTTTACGCATTTCTTCTAGCTTCGCACGAAGATTATCAGCAGCAGCTTTATTTTGCTCATAGCTCGCTTTATATTCATTCATCTTTTGCTCTGCGTTTTGTTTTTCTTCAAGAGCACGACGCGCAAGATCAAGATTGCTTGCTTGAACAGCCATATGAGCTTGCTCTTCACGTTTTTTCACAAGTGCTTCTTGCTCTTCAAATAATAATTTAAACTTCTTCTCAAGCGCGATTTGAGCAGCTACACTTTTCTCAGCCTCTTGTACGTCCGCTTGCATATCGCGTAAATATTGATCCGTCATCTTAACTGGATCTTCCGCTTTCTCAATTAATGAATACACATTCGACATTGTTAAATCTCTTAATCGCTTAAATACAGACATCCAAATTCCTCCTATGATATACCTCATATTTCAAATTCGCTACTTGGAAAACTCAAAAATCTCCCTTTACAGTAAGAATATTCATTTTTACGACCTATGTGTTTATTATAACAAAACAAAGATGTCCTTACATGTTATTTCCAAAATACATACAATATAATATGACATTCTAGATAGAATATTGTATTCCTACTATATTCTTATTATTTATTTTCTCAAAATTAACTTATTTTTACGTACTTTCACTAAATTACATAATTGTAATGTTACTGTAAGCTAACTCGATAGTTGCATCTCCATATTTCTTATACACTAATACCAGAAGCAACGAACAAGCTTCTCATCATTTCAGAACTAATACAAAAACTGTATTTACTATAAAACATATAAAAAGGAGAAATCATCATGAAAAAATTAGTAGGAATCGGATTAGCAGCAGCAATTTCATTCGGAGCATTATCAGGTTGTTCTTTATTAGGAGAAAAAGCGAACGGCTTTGTATTATACGGAACAGAAGAGCAAGTCACGCAAATTGCAGATAAAAACAAAAAAGAAGTAAAAGAAAAAGATATGTATAAAATGAAACTTACAACACTTGAAGATAAAAAAGTTCTTGTAATGGATAAAAAAACTGGTGAAGAGTTTGTTAAAAAAGAATTACTGAAAAAAGTCGATAAAAATGACGACACAAAAGCAATTGATAAATTACCAGCTGTAACAGCGGACCAAGGTGTATTATTTGCAAAAGATAAAGTAGAAAATGCTACACTTGATGGAGCAAAATTAAAATATGAAGGCAACACAATTATCGGAAGTGGCCGCGCATATGCAGATATGTTCGCAATTGTTGACGATACAACTTACGGAAATGTAAAAGGTGAGGAAAAATCTGTAGGTGTACTAAAATTCGATAAAGACCCTAGTAAAGAGTTCCCTGGAAAAGTTGGTGTAGAATCCGCTCAACTTGTTACAATTAAAAAATAAGTAAAAAAGCTTTGCGAAATTCGCAAAGCTTTTTTCTATTTATTATGAGCAATTTGCTCCATATCCGGACTACAAGTTTGTGACTGACATGATTTATTTAAAGAACATGCTGCGCATTTTCCTTTTTTACTTCTCTTTACAAAATTCACTAGCGTATATGTTGCATAACCAAAAATGATAGCTCCAATTATAATATTGACCATCATCGTAATACATCTCCTTCTAGAATCCGAGTAAGGACCCAACTTGGTATATAATGAACGTTAATACATAAGCAACAACTAATGGATAAGCGACTGAGAAAATTGTCCATTTCATCGATCCTGTTTCGCGTCTAATAACAGCTACTGTCGCTAAGCATGGAACATATAATAAGACAAAGAACATAAATGCGTACGCTGATAAAGCAGTATAATGTGCCCCCATTACATTTCCTAGCACATCTTCTTTAACCGCATAAATAATTGCCATTGTAGAAACGACAACTTCTTTCGCTAAAAATCCTGTTAAAAGAGATGCCCCAGCTTGCCAAGTTCCAAAACCGAGCGGTGCAAATAGTGGCGCGATAAATCCACCAATCATCGCTAAGAAACTATCTCCCATATCGACACCAAATCCTGATGGGCCTGCATAGTTTAATAACCAAATGACAACCGATCCACCGAAAATGAATGTACCAGCTTTACGAACAAATCCTTTTCCTTTCTCCCATGTGCTCAGCCATAACGTTTTCGCTTGTGGCACACGGTAAGGCGGTAATTCAATTACGAAAATAGATTTTTCCGCTTTCAAAATCGTAAGAGACATAATTTTTGTAACAAGTAATGCAAGAACAATACCTGCAACGTATAAAGAGAACACAACAGTTGCCTGACTATTAGGGAAGAACACTCCCGCAAATAATGCATATACAGGTAAACGTGCTGAACAAGACATAAATGGTGTTACTAAAACTGTAAGTAAACGTTCTTTTTCTTGTTCAATCGTTCTCGCAGCCATGATACCTGGAACGTTACATCCAAAACCGATAATCATCGGAATGAACGCTTTTCCGTTTAAACCGAAAAACTCCATAATTCTATCCATAACAACTGCAATTCGCGCCATATACCCTGAGTCTTCTAATAATGAAATGAAGAAGAATAGTGCAAAGATTTGTGGAACGAATACTAATACTGCACCAACGCCCGCAATAATACCTTCTGTAACGAGTGCTTGAATAAAGTCAGAAGCGCCAACACTTGTGAGCCCAGCTGTAACCCAATCAGTAAGTTGCCCTCCAAAAAATCCATCAAGCATATCAGATAAAGGTGTACCAATCCACGTAAACGTAACCTGAAAAATAAAAAACATAACTGCTAAAAAGATTGGAAGTCCTAAAATTTTATGTGTAATTAACTTATCGATTTTTTCCGAAAAAGGAATTTCCCCTTCTTTCTCATGCTTCATAACATTTGTTTTTAACTTTTCAATATACGCTTCACGAGTCTTGTAAATATGCTCCTCTAACGTACAATCAAGTTTTTCTTCTAAGCGAGATCGAACGGCTACAAGTTCCTTATAAATTGATAGTGCTTTCATTTCTTTTTCTACTACTTCGTTATTGCTTAGAAATTGAAGGGCTAACCATCTTGGATGCTCATAATTCGCTATCTCTAAAAGAGCGATTATCTCTCCAATCCCTTCATCCACTTGTACACCATATGAAATAATGAATGGTTCTTTCTCTTTTTTGTCATTTTCTTTAAGAGTCGTAAGTAATTCTTCACAGCCTTTTCCGGTTCTTGCGATGACAGGAACGACTGTTACACCTAATATTTCTGATAATCGTTTTACATTGATAACAATTCCTCTTTGCTTCGCCACATCAACCATATTTAAGCCAATTGAAACCGGCTTACCAAATTCAAGTAATTGCAAAGTTAAATGCATATTTCGCTCAAATTGCGAAGAATCCACAATATTTAACATATGATGGAATTCGTCTGTTAGTAGAAAATTCGTAACGACACCTTCATCACGTGAAACTGGATTTAAATCATAGACGCCTGGTAAATCGATTAATGTTCCTTGCTTATCTTTTAATTTACCAACCTTCTTTTCTACTGTTACACCGCTCCAGTTTCCTACATATTCATAAGAACCAGTAAGTGCATTAAATAATGATGTTTTCCCTGTATTCGGATTCCCTAGCAAAGCAACCTTATTCACGCTAATTCCACCTTTATCATTTTCGCGTCACAATGACGAATACTAATTAACTGTCCGCGACACTCCAATGTACAAGGACCTTTAAACATCGCTTTCTGTTTTATGCGAAGCTCGCTTCCTTCCGCAAGACCGAAAGCAGCTAGTCTACGCTTCAATAACTGATCTAACGACTGAATACTTTTTACTAACACTTTCTCACCAATTTTAATATCTACTAAGCTCATAACCTTCCCCCTCAGAAGAGAATGATAATTATTTTCAAAAAAATTATATCATACTCTATTTCATTTGGACTATACCCTTTCGCTTCATATTTATTAACATTTCGCTACAATTCTATTTCAAACATTGTCATACTAGGTTCATTTGCCATTCTCATCCATTTCGCTTACAATAAACAATAGCAAATAAAGAATCTCGTTATCACAGGGGGAGCCTTATCGCTGAGAGGGAACACTTCGTTCCGACCCTTAGAACCTGTTAGTTAATACTAGCGCAGGGATTGTGCAAACGTCCGAAATACATACCTCTTTTTTATTTACGTATTTCGTATCCTCCTATGATATCTATTCTTTTTTTTGTACAACTTGGATTTAGGGGGAGACAACATGCGTAACACCAATTTACAAGCGATGATCGAATCTGCTATTCTTGCAGCCTTCGCCATGATTATCGACATTTTACCATTATCACTTAAACTTCCAACAGGTGGTTCCATTTCATTTGCAATGATTCCTATTTTTATTATCGCATACCGCTGGGGCTTCAAAATGGCTTTCTTAGGAGGCTTAATTTGGGGACTATTACAAATTGTCGTAGGTGATGCCTACATTCTAACACCGGTGCAAGCATTCATTGAGTACTTCGTTGCCTTTGCCTTTATCGGCTTTGCTGGTTTATTCTATCGTCCAATTCAAAAAGCACTTGCCTCAGACAACAGTAATGCAGATCATTCCAATTTTGGCAGTCGTAAAGATAAACCAAAACAGAACAAAGGCAAAAAAGCACTCGTTTACATTATACTTGCCACATTTGTCGGCAGCTTTGCACGTTATTTCTGTCACTTTATTGCTGGCATTATTTTCTTTGGTCAATATGCACCTAAAGGACAATCAGCTGTCTTATATTCATTAATTGTAAACGGCAGTACAATGATCGGCTCTTTCATACTATGTACTGTATTACTAATTCTTTTATTTACAACTTCACCACGCTTATTCAAAAGCATCGGTGCTTATCAAATGAATAGAGAAAAGAAGAGCGCCTAATGAGCGCTCTTTTTTCATATCGTAATATCAATAATAAATACAATAAATGCACAAAAGAAAATAAATACAATCACACCTAGTAAATTGCTATTCACGGCTAATCTACTCCTTACATAACCTCATTTTCTATCCAAAGTATACTGCTCCAAAATAAAGATTAGGTAAAGATAATATGAAGTTAAATTAAAAAAGCGTAACATGTATTGTCTACGCTTTTTTCGGTAAATAGAAGTAAAATAACACACCATCTTCTGTATTCTTTACCCCATATTCAGCATCGTGCAGTTCTAAAATATTCTTTGAAATTGCAAGTCCAAGCCCTGTTCCACCTTGTGAACGCTGACGAGCTGCATCCACGCGATAAAAACGATTCCAAATTTTATCTAATTGTTCCTCTCCAATGTGGGTACCTTTATTTTCAATACACACTTTTATACGATCCTTCCCGTCTATTGTGGAAATAATAATATCTTCTTTATTTGGTGTATAACGTATGGCATTCGTAATGAAATTTACGATGACTTGTTCGATCCGGCCTTGATTTGCCATCACTTCAAATGGACCTATATTTTTATGAACACAAAGTTCTTTTTTCTCTATTTCTACAGAAAGATGTTCACATATATCTTCAATTACTGTATCAATATAAAATAAATCCATTTTCATTTTATATGTACCTGACTCAAATTTAGCTAACTCAAGCATATCTAAAATTAACGTATCCATTTTATCTACTTCCCGTTCCATCGCCTGAAAATAGTACTCTTTTTTATGCTCCGCTACTCCATCTTTTAAAATAGAAATACAGCTTTTCATAATACTCAGCGGAGTTTTTAGTTCATGCGAAACACCAGAAATGAATTCTTTTCGCGTCTTTTCTAACTTTCTTTCCTTTTCAATATCTTCTTCTAACTGTCCAATATGCGAATGGAGTTTATTTGATAGTACATTAATATTTTTCGATAAATCTCCAATTTCATCTTTTGAAGTAATCGGTATTTTTTCTGTAAAATCTAAATGCGCTATTTTCTTCGTCGTATCATTTATTTTTAATAATGGTTTTGCAATTTGTTTAGAGTAATAGAAAGAGGCTAGAAAAATGAGAACGACTACAAATGCAATGATATAGATGTAATAATCTTGCACCATTTGTACAGCTTCATCTACAGGTTGTAAAGAAGCCATCGCATATATATATGTGACCGATCCGTCTTTTTCTTTTATTGGCTTCAGTAATAATTTATATTTAATATCATTTTTTTCATAGTCCATTGTCTTTGTTGAATACTCTATTTGATTACTCTCTTTTAGTACTACATCCGATTGAAATTCTTTTATACTATCCAAAAATAAAGTGTTTTTATAAATTGGATTTATGGGGCCTTTTACATCAGGGAATTGTACTTTCGTAATTTTCCCTGCTAGATTAAAGTCCGAATTTTGAGCCGCCCTCTTCTGTTCCTCAGCACTCATAACTCCAGCAACTTTGTTTCTTTCCATAGCGCTAGAATCTTGAGCAACTTTTGGCCTCCCATCACTCATCTGAATTTCTTTTGCAGCTATTTTTTTACCTAACGATTTATTCAGCCAACTCAAATTTAAATCTTCTATATGTACATAACATGTGATAAAACTATCGTCTCGTTTTAGCCCATAAAAATAGACTGAGCGTCCTTCTAACTTAGGTAGTGTCCCACCTTCAATTTCATCTATACTCATGAGATAGTACAAAGGCATCTTGATTACCTTTTTTCCAAACTCCTTTTCCGCCCTACGTTCCAAAGTAACCTCTACATAAAAATCATCCACATGTTTTAAATTCCCATTCTGATCCAATGTCGTAATCCACGTATTATTTTCTCTTAAAAAGTCCTGCTCCAGCTTCTGAATCCCTTCTGCACTTCCTGCATAGTTCAAATAATTCTTTTCGAAGGAATTTAAATTCACTTTAATATCTTCCACTTTTCGATTCGCATAATATTGTTTAAAAAATATCGTTTGTCCAATAAATATCGTCGCTAAAATTAACATACATAATGCTGTTGTGAGGGTAAATAGTTTTAGTACAATCCCTTTTCTCATACATTCCCCTCAAATTTATAACCTGTTCGTACTACAGTTGTAATGTACTTTGCTTTCTCTCCTAATTTATTTCTTAAATTACGAATATGACTATTAACCGTTCGATCGTCACCAGCAAATTCATATCCCCAAATTCTTGAAATCAATTGCTCCCGTGTTAAAACAATCCCTTGATTTTTCATAAAATACGCTAATATTTCAAATTCTGTATGTGTTAAATTAATGTCTGTTCTATCTACCGTAACAGTGCGCGACGGAAAATGAACGTGAATACCGTGGATTGATAATGTATCATCTTCATTCTCTAAAAGTTGCTTTGTCACTTTTCTACTTTCTAACAATCTTTTCGCTCTTGCTAATAAAATTGGAGGACTGTATGGCTTTGTCACATAGTCATCCGCTCCAAGTTCAAATCCAAGTAACGTATCATCTTCCTCTACACGTGCCGTCAGCATAATAATAGGAACCTCGGATGTTTTACGGATTCTTCGGCAAACGGACCACCCATCAAGTTCCGGCAACATAATATCTAAAATAACTAAATCAACCTCTTCTTCCTCAAATACAACTAAAGCTTCTTTCCCGTCTCTCGCTTCAAACACTATATATTGCTCACTTAAAAAATAATCTTTTAATATTTCACGTAATATATCTTCATCTTCCACAATTAAAATATTTTTTGCCATAACTTATATATCCCCTCCTGCTTTCAAAAACTATCACTTCATTTTGAATAACTAGCAGTTAACTTCGCCTCGATAATATATCTATCTGGTGCATCTCCTATATAATCAAATGGATAGCAAGTAGTCAGTGTTAATATTGGTTCTTCTTTTTTTATAATAACAGTCCGATCATCCGCATGGGTAATCCATATCTTTTGAATTTCATATGTGTAAGTTTTATTATCATACTCTAAAACAAGAGTGTCTTTTTCTTTTAACTCTCCTAAATCTGTAAATACAGTATCCCGGTGCCCACTTAGTACAGTATGCCCCCCTCCAGATGGCGTTGTCGTTAAATCACTAACGAACATACCAACTCCTTTTTCCAAAGTTGTATCATTCGCCTCCCAATATACAGAAAACTTCTTCTTTATTTTCGGTATATTTAACACCGCTACCTTTTCTCCTTCTTTATGCTCTGTTTGAGAAGAAGGTACTTTGGAAGTTACAGGCGTTTCATGAGAAAGGTGAGTATCTTGTATATTTTTAAGGCTCTTTATTTCCTCATTCGTTAATTCTTGCGCAGCGCTTTTTCCTTTATACCATTCCACAGCGTAATACGATCCCATGAATAGCCCTATGGCCATCAATATGATACCAATATAATTGAGTAACTTCATGCTTCATCCCTCCATGCAAAAAATGGTAGGAATAACCTACCATTTTTAATATATGAAATTATCCCATTCTTTATAGAAAAATATTTTATTTACGCCTTAACTTTATTACGACGATTCAAACCAAATAATGTCCCTATCCCTACAAGACATGCGCTTAATGCCATCATTGCTACATTATTTGATGCTGTATTTGGTAATTTTTCACCTTGTACAACTGGCTTCGCTACTTCTTTTTTTGCCGCATCATTTTTTGGTTGTACTTGTGCTTCTTCTTTTTTCCTTACTTCATTCTTTTGCCCTGCTTTTATCGCTTCTTCTTTTTTAGCCATATCACTTTTTTCTTGTACTTGTGCCGCTTGCTTTTTCTCTTCTACACTTTTTTGCTGTTCCTTAATCGCTGCTTCTTTTTTCGCTTTATCTTGTTGCAGCTGCGCTGATTCTTCCTTTGTTACTGTTCCAGTATCCGCGCTTGCTACTGAAGAATATCCTACTGTTAAAAGTGCCATTGCACAGATTGGTAATAGTTTCTTTTTCATTTTATATCTCTCCTTTTATACGTTTTACATCACTTCGCATCGGATGTATCACTAGAATAAACAAGAGATATAAATATAAGATGCAGATGAAATATATTTCATTTAAAGATTTCATTGTAGAAAAAAAGGTTATCCGAAATAATCTTCGGATAACCTTTTTTATTTAATCTACACTTAAAGCCTTCTTGCCCATTTGATTATAAATACTTGCAAAGTGGCTCTTACTCACTTTAACATTTTTCGTCCCATAAAATGGATCATTATAGTACACGTAATTATCATCGACACCTGTTAAAACAACCGCATGAGTATTCATTCGCCCATAAATTGTTTTTCCACCTGGTGTTTTCCATGTTGTAATTGGTCTTGGATTATTTAGTGCTACAGTTACCCAAGTAACAACTGGTTTCCCATTTCGCACATAATTTTCCAGTACTGAAAAATCATTTCCTGTTAAGTTCGTTCCTCTTGCATATTTATCTAACAATCTTTTTAATGGTTCTGGATTAATAGAATATCCTGGCGTATTTCCTGTCACATCACCTACAAATCCTACATCTGGATCTCCCCAAATTTGTGATGATGTTTTATAGTTCTTTAATTTCGTTTGATCAAAAGGCATTTCAAAAGCAAATGCTACTTTATTTAATGAACGACCAATTTGATGTTCCACAAGCATTTGTAAAGAGACTACTTCACAGCCATTGTGTAATTCTGGGAATTGATAAATTGATGGTACGTTCAATATCACTTGACTACGATTAACATTGCCTTCATTAACCCATTTCAAACCATTATTAGTTTGTATCTGAATCCAACCGCCTTCTCCTTCGCCATAAACTTCTACTGTTTGGGGAGAATATTTCCCTGATACACGCGATACAAAACTAGGGCTGTCATATGCAAAAAAAACTTTAGATAAATACTTTGTCTCCTTTTTCGTGTCCAACCATTGGTATCCTGCATATGTACTTATTCGAAGCCACGTTCCTCTTTCTTCTACCACAGTTACTGTTTGTGGTCCATAATACGATAAAATTTTCGCAGAGCGTGACGGAGCATCATAAGTAGTAAAGTCTCTATCAATCTGTACTTTTTTTTCAGTTAGACATACCCATTTATAGCCTAAACTAGTATGAATTTTAATCCAATCGCCTTCTCTTTCTTCAACAACCGTCACTTCTTGCGGAGTATACTCGCCTGAAATACCCGACGATAATGACGATTCATTATATGTAACGAAGTTTTTCGTTATATTTACTTTCTTCTCAGCTAAGCACACCCACTTAAAACCCAGATCCGTATGAATTTTTATCCATCCACCGTCTCTTTCTTCATACACCTTTACTTCTTGTGATGCATACTCATTTGAAA
>NZ_JAEHBK010000065.1:0-12300 GCF_016483685.1 Bacillus cereus group sp. N8
ACTAAAATGATATCTCTCTTGAATTGTTTTCCTTTAAAGTACCTCATGTCTGATTCTCCTATATCCTGTTTTCTAGATTGTAGCTTCATGTAGGAAACTTTGCAACAGAACCGAGAAGCCAATAAATTATAAGGATAAAGGAATATTTTACAGGAAATAGAGCATGATATTACCAAAATAAATGGGGATGTGTAAGAAATGCAAATTCGTGAAAATAATAATTCAAACGAGATCTTAATAGCAGCTGCAGCAAGTGCTATTGAGCAAATGAAATATGAAATTGCTCAGGAGTTTGGGGTTACACTTGGACCAGATTCAACAGCAAGAGCAAATGGTTCAGTGGGTGGAGAAATTACAAAACGCTTAGTTCGTATGGCGCAAGAACAATTATCAGGTCAATATAAAATTCACTAAAGTTAAAGGTATATCCCATTGAAAGGATATACCTTTTTAATTTTTTTTAAGAGGAAATCAATTGTTACAGATTGACGTATTCAAAGTATGAACAGTATTCGGGGATTTATTCAAAAAAACGAATCAGAGCACTTTTAATTAGTGCTCTGAGTAAGTTGGTCCCTGAGAGAGAGGTGTAGCACTCATGATAATATATGTGAGCCATTCATTGAGGTGCAAATATCTCATACCAACTTTATTTGGCACAACAAAGCAGTCAGCTTAATTTGCTAACCACTTTGTTGTACAAAAGAAATTAGGTCCTACAGATACGGATATGTAACTTGAAGTTACAGTTATAGTATAAAACGTGGTTGAAAATATTATACACAAATGAAAAGGAATCTAATGAAAATTTCATTTCAAACAAAAGAGCAGCTAGCAAAAGCTAACTGCTCACCCAAGGAAAAAGATTACCATGTGTATACATTATATACGTAATATTGAGTTTTATTCGGTCAAATCAAAGGGAATAACTGTATATTAGTGCTCTTCGGACAAGTCACTTATAGTGACAGTTACTGGCGTTATGTGTAAGAACTACACGTGTATCTTGAAAATAATGATTATTTATCCAAATGTAAATTTATAATTAGAGTAGAATCGCATCAATACGCTCGCAGTTAACTACTAGGATTCATAATTTTACACAGTAAACGAAACACGTTAAAAATAGACCTTATAACCTTCATAGTCTTGTCCCCTAAGTTCATATTTTCTATTTCAAAGTCTGATACTCCCGGCTACATTGGAAAAACTGTATGTTTTTTATCTCGAATCAATTATATCTATAAAATTAAGAAAAATTCTGTTATAAGATGCATCAGTGCAAGTTATTAAATTCTTTATCGGATTTATGTCAGTTACAGTCATATATCTAGTAAGCAAATGACCATCTCTATAATAAGTAATCAGTTGGTATTATTTATAAAAAATATAGTGTATCTCTAATGGGGTTCTTATTAAATATAGAACCCACACTTTTCATGAATTTACTTCTTGTTTGTGGAAAGTTCCCCAAGGTATAAAGTGAAAAAACTTTCATTATTCTACATTACAGTGAATTCATATTTTGTAAGAGTAAAGTAATATATTTTACCCTATAAAGGAAAAAAAGCTCTAATTCTCAAAGAGGGTATTGTGGCCTTTTTGGAAGTGCGTTATTTTGTTTAATTCAACTATATTGCAAATAATTTTATATAGACTTGTACTATTCATTTTACATTTGTATATTACCATTTCTTCCATCAAGGTTTTTTAGCTTCTTGATAAATTTCTTCAATTTTTTGATCTTTTTCTTTTTCCTTTTTTGAGATTCCAATAACTGTTTTTTTATTTCAACTTCAGTTTCTTCAGATGCTTGCACCTTAGAAATTATCATTTGATTTTGTTCTTTTACTTTTTGTTGATTCTCTTGTTGAATTACAGTCTCTGATGTATTTCCTTGTGATGGTGCATTATTTTATTGTTTTTTTGAGGTTCAATATTTTTTTCTTCTCGCATAACCTATTTTTCATATTGGGATTTAAAAATATTTATCAAAAATATTCTTCCTTACAATTTTTAAAATTTCTCCTAATTTTTTCTATTTTTAATGTATAGCAACTTGAATAAATTTCTATTTTCCCTCCTGATAATTCCGTAATTTGAATCCACAAACTTCGAATCATTAAGTATTCTTTTACTAATACGTATAAAGAGCATACTGGATAGAATAAGCATTGTTATGAGGTTAATTCCCCAATCATTTAGATGTATAGAAGCATATAAAATAAGAAAAGAGTTTTAGAAATGGTGAGGGATATGAAAAATGATATTGAAGAAGTGTGTGGAATGTAATGGATAAAAATAAAGTTTATGACTTTTTTCCTATTGTTGCTAAACGGAATTCTCAATTTAGAAATACGAACCAGATTATAAAACCTATATATTTTGGACAGCCCGATAAATACTTAATTTCGATCATAATTAATGTATCATGGGGAAATCAATACGTTTTAGAATTATTGGAGATTATGAAAAATTACAACTGCAAATTCACTTTTTTTTTAGAAGGGCTTTGGATTCATAAATATCCTCATTTAGCTCGAAAGATAAGGGATCAGGGACATGAGATTGGAAGTCATGCTTATTCACATCTTGATATGAGAGGATTAACGGATGATTATATTAAATGGGAATTAAAAAGTACGAATGAAATCCTTTTTAAAGAACTTAAAGTTACACCTAAGTTCTTTACTCCTCCATATGCCGCATGTAATGAAAGAATAGTTGAGATAGCTTCTCAAGAAGGTATGACAACAATTATTAGTTCATTAGATACTCTAGATTGGAATACAAATCATGCAGATGAAATTATAGATATAGTAAATTCTAACATGAAAAATGGATCCATTATTCTGATCCATCCAACTGAAGTAACGGTTAAGGCATTACCGAATATATTAAAATTGATTTTAAATCGTAATTTTAATGTATGTACGGTAAGTAAGTTGCTTTCATTATAGCTATAGTTTTGCGGTATTCTCCATTGTTTTTTTACTTATTGTAAGCAAGGAGGTTATTTTAAACTTTAATTTTTAAATAACAAGGATGGGAGGATTGAAAAATGAAAACAGAACAGATAGAGATTTATGTAGATGGGAAAATGGTGCTAACAACTTATTATATACAAGATGGTTATGTTATGGTTCCAGTTTTGTTTTTAAAATACGCAGGTATTTTAGTTGATTATAATAGTAAAAACCATTCTATTGTTTTGAAAAAAGATAAATTTTTACTCACGTTATTTAAGAACCAGTTTAAAAGTGAAGTCTTTATAGAAGGAAGCAAAACTGTTCTACATGATTCTCTTTTGACTGCCCCTATTGAAATAAATGATACAATATATATTCCATTTTTTTACGTTGTTCAAAGGCTTGAGTTAGTTGTTTGGTCCAATATGGAAATTCCTCGAATATACTTAATCACGAATTCCTTACCTAAATGGAATTCGAATGTTTATTATAGAGGGGCCGCAGCTGGGAATAAGATAGCTTTAACATTTGACGATGGTCCTGATGATTATTACACTCCTAAAATTTTAGATCTTCTAGAAGACAAAAAAGTTCCAGCTACTTTTTTTGTTGTGGGGCAACAAATTCAGTGGTGTCCGAGTATGTTAAAGCGTATTGTGAAAGAAGGACATGCGTTAGGAAACCATAGTTGGAGCCATCCTAAATTCACGAATTTAACCACTTCGCAAATAAAAGAAGAAATATCTCGTACAGAAAATGAAATTACTATATTAACTGGAGAAAGAAAAACAACATTGTTTCGTCCACCGTATGGTGAATTTACTAATGCAGATCTAAATTTTATCAGTGAATTAGGTTACAAATTAATCATGTGGTCAGTTGACACGTTAGATTGGACAGGATTGTCTGCTGAAGAAATCATTGAGATTGTGAGACAGGACTTATCACCAGGTGCCATAGTATTACAGCATTCTCTTAAAATGTCCCCTGGAATATTGGATGGGACAGTCAAGGCGTTACCAATTTTAATAGATGAATTAATTGCAAAAGGATACGAATTTGTAACAATAAATCGTTTGTTGGAGAGTAATTAACAGCATTTAACAATATCACGTTTTTGAGGTGAGAAAATATGCGAGTTTTATTTTTAGAGAGCCATCCAATGTGGATTCATGGTTTACCAAACGGGTTTCGTGATGCTGGACATAAAGTAAAGGTTTCAGGCCCTTTAGATGGCCATACTATTTACAAGCTTATAGATGATTTTGTACCAGATTTAGTTATAACAATGGGATGGGGGCCAGAAAATGCATCTAAGTTCAAACAACAATTGATTTTTGAATGTACGAAAAAATTTAATATTCCACATGTATACTGGGCAACGGAAGATCCAACTTCTACAGAGATTTTTACATTACCTTATATACAGAGAACACGTCCAGATTTTGTATTTACAATTTGCTCGGATATGGTAGAAGTTTACAAAGAGAAGGGGATTCCTGCCGAACACTTAGACTTCGGCTATCATCCAATTGTCCATCACCCAATGGATAGAGACCCGAGATATTATGCTCCTGTTGCACTTGTTGCAAACGGATATCCTAAAAAATTGAGTTATCTTCCAGAGCATTTTCGGCATCAATCATTAAACGCATTAATCAAGCCTTTGTTAGAAAATAATATTAGAATAGATTTTTATGGTAGGTACTGGGATGAAATGAAGGATATTTTAGGTGTCGATATTCCAAGGGAGTGGATTCATGGATATATTGATTACACAGATGCAAATAAAGTTTACAGCTCATCCGATATTATTATCGGACTTCAAAATCTTCCTACGCAGCTTACGCAACGTACGTATGAAATACTTGGCTCTGGAGGCCTTCTCTTAACAAACGATATTCCTGAAATTCATCGTGTATTCAAAGCGGGAAAAGACCTTATAACATCGTCTTCACCCGAGGAAACTGTTAAATTAGTTAATTATTTCCTTCAGCATTCTGAAATGAGAGAAAAGATTAGACAAAATGGAAGAAAAGCAGTTGAAAAATATTCTTATGAGAAACGTGCAGAGTATATGATTGATATTTTAAAAGAGTATGGGATATTTAGAGGGAAAAGAAGTAATTATGTTTTTGGAAATGAAAAGAACAAGACATATAAACAGGGAGAGTTTGAGATTTATAGTGTACGCAATGGCGATACATTATTGAGCATAGCAAATGAACTAAGGGTAACTGTCAGTTCAATGAAACAATTAAACAACCTTACTTCCGATTCAATTGATGCTGGAAGACCGTTGAAAATAAGGAAAATAAATGAAAGTAAGCTTACGAATTATAATTATTATACCATTTGTCATGGAGAAACTTTAGGAAGTATTTCAAGACGATTTGATATCTCAGTAGAAAAAATTAAGTTAGATAATGAATTGGATTCAGACTATATTCTTGCAGGTCAATTAATTAAAATTGATACACGTGATTCTACATTGAAGGTTTTTCCATCCGTACTGATTTCAAAAGGATTAAATACTAAAAAAATGATTTCATTAACTTACGATGCAGGTGCTGATGCAGATAAGACTGAAGAAATTTTAAACGTATTAAAAAAACATGATATCCAAACTACGATGTTTTTAACAGGCGCATGGGTAGAAAAATTTCCAAGTCTCGCTAAACGTATTGTGAAAGAAGGGCATGAAATTGCAAATCATTCATACAGTCATCCGGATTTGACGAAGTTATCATCTAGGGACATTATGAAGGAATTTAAGAAAACAACTAGGTGTTTTGAAAAAATTATAGAGACGAAAGGAAGTCCGTTATTTCGGCCCCCTTTTGGAAATTGGAATAAAGAAATTCTAGAGATTGCTGGTAAACTCGGTTTTCCCTACACAATTCATTGGAATATAGATTCAATTGATTGGAAAGAGCCTTCAGTTGAAACTATAGTTAATAGAGTACTGGGAAAGCTTAAAGGTGGGGATATTGTATTATTTCATTTAAATGGAAAACCAACAGCTGTTGCTACAGATATTATAATCTCTGAATTGAAAAAACAAGGATACCAAATAGTAAAAGTAAGTGAAATACTCATGTAGTCTTTATTAGTACCTTAAAAATTAAGATGTATTGTAAGAAATTTGAAATCATTGCGTGTGTTAAGGAGTGAAATGAAATGCGTATTCTTTTCTTAGAGAGTAGCCATATATGGAAGAATAATTTACCGAGAGGATTTCAAGCAAATGGGCATGATGTTTTAATTTCAGGTCCGTTAACAAAAAATCTTTCGCAAATGTTGGAAGAATTTAATCCGGATTTGGTGATCTCAATTGGTTGGGGGCAAGAACAAACAAAAATAAAGCAAGATTTAATAAGAGAATGTATGAAGAAAACAACAATACCCCTTATATATTGGGCGGTGGAAGATCCTGCTTATACAGACATTTGGTCTATTCCATTAGTTAAAAGAATGAAACCAGATTTTGTGTTTACAATATGTCCAAAAACAGTTAAAGTCTATCGGAAATTAGGAGTCCCAGCTGCTCATTTGGACTTTGGCTTTGAAGAAACAGCACACTACAAATCTCCTAAATCCTCAGAATTCAATTGTTCAATTGCAGTTGTTGCAAATGCATATCCTCATATTTTGGAAAAATATCCTGATCATTTTAGAAGTCATGCTCTTAATGTCCTAATTCGACCGCTTTTGGAAAAAAATATTCGTATTGATTTTTGGGGGAATAAATGGGATGAAATGAATCGTTTTTTTGGCATGGATATACCAAAAGACTGGATTCATGGCCCTATGCACTATTTAGAGACATATAAGGTGTATAACTCGGCAGATATTATAATAGGGTTACAAAATTATCAAGAGCTAATTACCCAAAGAACGTATGAAATTTTAGGATCGGGTGGATTTCTTCTTACGCTAGATACTCCAGGTGTTAAGAAGATATTTAGGCCAGGGAAAGATTTAATTACGGTTTCATCATCAAAAGAAACACTTGAAGCAATACACTATTTTTTGAATCATCCAAAAAAGAAAGTGAAAATTCAAGAACGGGGACGAACAACAGTACAGGGGCATACTTATCAAGCTCGTGCTAAACAAATTATAGATACACTAATTGAGCATAATATATTAATAGAAAGAGAAAAAACAAGTAAGCAAACAGGGGAAATGCTGTATGTTACTGATTTAGAAGAAGACTATGAAATGTATACAATTGAAAAAGGAGATACGTTAAATGGGATTTCAAAGAAATTCGGTGTATCTATTGAATCTTTAAAAAAATTAAATAATTTAACATCTAATATAATAGTAGAAAACGAAAGATTAGCAATAAGAAAGAAGAATATCGAATAAAATTTTTGAATTGCATATAGGGGTTACCATACATGCCCATCAACTTAAGAACGGAAACAATATGAATTTTCGTTCAAATAAACTACAACACTCTTAAAACACTTTTTATTCTTAAAAATGAGCATGCCAAATAAACCTAAATAGGTATAGTTTTTAAAGATTATGCAGCCTTCTTTTGTTTTCTAAGTCCACTATATTCATAGACAACACCCATAATATCAAAGACTGTTTTCTTCTCATATCGATGAGATTTCCGCCCATTTTTCCGTAGTAGGTGAAATAGACGGATTAGAATCTTTGTTATTTCTTGGGTGTCTTTCTGTATAGCTTGATACAAAAGATATAGATAATCTTGGATCATTCCTATCGCTTTATATTCACTTAATTCTCTTTTCTTCTTTTGCAAAAGAAGTTGGCGCATTTTAAACATAGTAGAGGAGCATAGGGAAATAGCGATTAGCTTTCCATATAAGTGGCACTCTAATCGTTCTTGTTTTACATTACGATAATGGTCTATTTTGAAGAGTGATTTCCACGTTTTAAAGACAATCTCTACTTGCCAACGCAAAGTATATAACTCATGTACCTGTTCCATCGAAATCTATTCCCAAGGTGTATTCGTCACGTACACGTTTAATCCCGCTACCATTTTACTTTTCTCTGAGTACGTTCTATTTTTGGATTTTTCTTTTTCCGAGATTTTCGCTCGTCGTTTTTGAAGTTGTTTTTCTGTTAATCGATTAAAAATAACATGTGCAAACAGTTGTTGTTTATCACCAATATAAGCATGTTTTAATTCAAATTTTTCTCCTGAGTGTAGTTGGTTTAAAATCTGTTTTACATCAATTTGTATGTATTCCGATTGTTTTTTAATTGCACCATTTTTAAAGTATTCCGGGTTTGGATTTTTCACATATACATTCGTGTTTAATTTCAAACGAGAAATATAGTATGTACCTCGTTGATCCATTTGATCTAAGTCTTTCAATGAAAAATAACCCAAATCACGAATACATAAATCTCCTGGTCGTAAAGTATCTAAGCACTCCGTACCAAATGTTTTGTCATTATTTTTTCCTGGTCCAATTTGAAAGTTAAGAAATTCTCCACTGTGCAAATCATATTCTAATTGAATTTTGATTCCGGCTGTTTGGGCACATCCTCCAGAGCCTGGATATACATGCTCTAAGGCATTTGGCACTTGAAATACGGTGGCATCTAGGATACGAATTCGTTGGAAATAAGAGAAGGGTTGGTTAGAAATTTGCGTTTGTTCACATACTTTTTGTTGTAACAGTAAAGCAAAAATATGTTGTAAAAACAAAACTGCTTTTGTATTTAAGCGTTTATTTAAGCACTCAGGGCTGAGTAAAGTGCCTGTCGCTGCATGAAACCTACTACATAATCGAACCAGGGGATCACTTGCCACCCGTAGACTCACCCAAATACAAATAGTAGCTAAGTCTGAGCCAGAAAACTTGCGTTTTCGTTTTACAAACCCAAGTTCTCTTGCAAGTTCTTCTAAGAATATAGGTGTCACATAGAGTTGTAATTCTTCGGCAAATGGTTGTAGTTCATCTTGAATCGAGAGATTCATACAAAAACATCATCCTTTCTGTGTATTTCTACAAAAAGAATAACGTTTTTTTCATTATAGGAATACAGATTTATTTTAACTTGATGGGCATATGTGGTGACTCCTATTAAATTAACGTCTCCGTTAATTTAAAAAGGCTATTTACTGGCAATTAAGTTTAAACGCCAATTATTACATCGCATAAAGCTACCAGGAGGGTATTCGAATTCGGATTCGGAGATTAATTTGAATCCAAGCTTCCGACAAATTGCATTTGAAGCTGGATTTTCAACTGAAGGGAAAGCATGAATGTACCTATACTTATTCTCAGCGGATGCTTCATCTATTGCCAACTTTACTGCAGTTGTCGCTATTCCTTTCCCCTGAAATGTGGGAAGAACGCTCCAGCCAGTTTCGTACACACTTTCATCATTCCAAGTAGTTTGCCAATAGCCAACAGAACCCACTGATTCTTGCTCTGGTAACAATAAAATGCTAAACATACATCCTCTACTAACCAGTTCAAGGTACCGTTTGTGTCGCTTCAAAATCTGCTCTTCATTCTCTGGACCTCAGAGATACTGCATCATCACTGGGGTGTTAATACGAAAAAGTAAATCAAGGTCCTTATCTTCCCAAGGTTTAATTTGAATAATATGATTGCTACGTTCTGAAATTTTACTCATCCCCTTACATTTTTCTTTATTTATTCTTTCTTTACTGTAAGCAAAACTCCTTTATTTGTTCAACTAACCTGCACCGTTAGACAATAAGTAAAACTGAAAAATAGTAAAGGGTTTTTATTCACAAAATTTATCATAGATCATACTACGTAATTTCAATAATTCATCTTTTAGGGGTAACATCCATCGCCATCAGGTTAAAGTTTTATAACGCCCTCAAAACGAAATTTTGTGTTAACTTGTAATAAAAAAGCTTATTTTTTCTTTTTGGGATTAATCCGTTCTCTTAAGTTGATGGGCATGGGGTTACCATATCAAAAAAGAAAATTGTACGTTTTAGAAACATTTTAGACACAAATTAACCGATCCCTTGTACGTTAAGGAATCGGTTTTTATGTTTTAAAGGTTGGTTTCTTCTATTAAGATTAAAGAAAAAGAGTACGTATTTAATATGTACTCTTGAAAAAAGAAGTCTATAAACGTGATAGAATATTATATGTTTGTCGCGTTAAAAGGTTCAAGGAAATCAATAAAATTGTTATTTAGTAATAAATAGAAAGAACACATGTATTCAGCTCATGTTAAAATATGTACTTTCATATGAAGGGTAAGAAGAAAAAATAATTATGAAGCAAATATCATACGCCCTAACTTTATAAATAAAGAGTGCTTTAAAAGGTACTCAACAACTAATACTGAGGTGACTATGATTATTATATGTACGTTTCTAATGAATGAGCATTTTATTAAAAGCCTTTAATTCATTATATTGAAATATATAATTAAATATCAATTGAGATCACACCTTATACCTAATCATAGTGAAAGTGATGAGTTCACATTATACAGAAAGGTAATAATTATAGTTTTTCGAAATATGAGATTAACGAATGGGTTCAGATAAAATTTAAAAAATATAAAAGAGATCCTAGTGGTCTGAAATCAAAAGCAAAATATTATCTTTAAAGAGAAAGTAACATCTTGATATGAAATTGTTTTTAAAAATCTTGATACAAAAAACATTACAAAAATAGTTATTCAAATAAAAATACATACTGGTCTAGGTTACATATGTAAGTGATGAATCATAGAATGTGAGATGGGACTACTGCAAAATCAAGAAATACTTATTAAGGAGATATAAAATGAACAAATACTTTAATAAAAGAAAAATAAGTAGAAGCGATTTAGTGGAATATAAGCTCATTGGAGACGGAAAAGATGGAGAAGTATACCGATTAAGCCATGATAAATGCGTAAAAATATTTTTCCTGGAAGAAACTCAAAAAAAAGAGTTGAGAGCTCTAGTAATTGGGCAATCATCACCTATTATTCCAAGACTTTATGGATATGGAGAAAATTATATTATCATGGAGTATATACAAGGAATTTCACTTGCACGTCACTTGAAAAAAGAAAAACAAATTACAGAAGAACTAACTGAAAGGATATTAATAATGTTGGATGAATTAAAAAAGATTGGATTTACTAGGTGGGACACGGAAGTAAGACATGTGTTAATAAATGAAGAAGGTCAGTTAAAAGTCATTGACCATAAAAGAGCTTTTACTTCAAATAGTGAGGTTCCTACGAAGTTGATAAAAGGGTTTAAGAAATTTGGACTATCGCAAGATTTTCTGAACTATGTGAAAAATATACGTTCTTCTGTTTATAATAGATGGGCGGAACATCGATAAAAAACAGATTATCTTGTGTATAACGTTTTTATATTGAAACCTTCATTTGGCTTCTTAATTATTTCCTTCTAAAATTCATTATAAAAATGAATAAATATACATGTAAATTTTAATACAAGATTATGTTCTCTCTCTTTTTGCGTGCAGTACCCCCATCGTCATCAAGCTAATAAAGGAAAATACCCCCAAAATAAGACAAATGGCATATAAGGTTCTATATTTTATGTTGCAAGCAAAGTAAAAGAACCCTACACAAAGCCGGATTCTCTTACCAATGTATTCGTTTACAAAAGGCTTCACTAAAGGAATTGAGTCTGAACCACTCAATTCCTTTTTTATGTTATAACATATGAATAAAAATTTTCAATAAAGGAAATTCCTTAAAGGAATTTCCTTTTTGTCTTAAACTTAATTACAAATTGAAATTTTGAAGCAGAAGAATAACAGAACCACTAAAGGTGTTTTCTTAATCTCGCATTGCCCCTGCCTCTCGGGAAGTCATTGCCCCTTGTCCTTCACTTACATCTTTTTGAATTTCTTGTTTTACTTTGTTTGCATCAGTTCCAACAAAATCCGGTTTCAAAATAGAACCCGAATTTTCTTTAGCTTTGTTATGATTTAGCATACAAGTCCTCCTCAATTTCTTGTTTAACAATCTTATTATTTACAAAATTCATTTGGTATATCCCGAATAGTTGAGCGAATTTTACGTAAAGTAAATGTCATTGGTATAAGAAGATGACTGTCTTTGATATTCTAGAGATTGTGTATAAAACGACGGTGAAGCATAGACAAGCTGCCTAGTGAAAAAATCACGTTTAATAGAATTCTTTAGCATGCCTACTTTTCTATCAATTGCTAGTTTTAAAACAAGGATCGTTTCATATCTAGGAATTTACTCGGTTAGCTTGATGGGCATGGGGGAGTACCCCACATCCATCAACTTAAGGATTTAGACTATTCTTGAAGGTGAAAGCACGTTACTATTCTCTTATGTTAAT
>NZ_JAEHBK010000066.1:0-11889 GCF_016483685.1 Bacillus cereus group sp. N8
AATAAATTAGAGTTCGATAGAACTCTTTACTTAGGAATCCCCCTCTTCTAAACGAAGTGAAAGTGGGGGTAGTTCAATCATCTCGTGTTATTCTACGAATAGTTTAAGGTATAAGTACTTCTTAATTTGATATTTAGTGCTGATTCACTGAAAACATATATTTTTTAAATGTATTTGAATGAAAATTGGAATGAGCTATTTTAAACGAAATCATATTTAAGGGATATATGTGATGCCTCATTTCAAGGCATTCAATTAAAGGCCAGTGATGAAAAAGAACAACATGTATGTTGCGTAGATTTATTGAATGGAGCGCGACATTCTAGTGTAGTAATTGATATGAAAGCTTTAGGAGACGTTAACGCAGATAAGATTAAAAAAATCAGAGAGATTATAAACTCTTAATAAAAATTTCATTTTGTAGAAAAAAAAACCCTAGTTTCCTAGGGTAATGGTATAACAGCTCAATATATTTTATTCTTTTATATTGTAACGTAATATTATGTTAAAAACATCAGGGAAATGTAACCAATTGCAGAAAATAAGAGCAGCTAGCAAAAGCTAACTGCTCCCTGCAAGGAGATACAGAGAAAACTATGTTAAATGAATTCTGGCTAACAGCCTATCTACAGTATTGACGGAATAATTGATAATTAAACGAAGGATGTTTTAAATAGTCTTATTTTAATTTAGGGTTGATTCCAAAAAAGTGACATACCAACAAAATACAAAATTATTAAAAGGAAAATTGTTATGAAAATAACTAAAAAAATCATTTTCATCAGTAGATCTCCTTTATGAATAATATTAATTTTTATCCAGAATTTTAACAAAATAATCCTTTGTGCGACACGTTTCCTTATAAGTGTGTAAACACGAAATGGGAGGGTCATCAATTTGATAACAACAACTGATTGACTGAAAGTAGGAATGAAAGCCGTCAGGTTGAGCTGAAACTACTTATCTAATACTCCTACATGCAAGGCGTGATAGTAGTCACAAATTGTATGAAGCTAGGTGAAGTCGGCTGAACAAAACCTAAGTGAGAAATCATATGGTAATGGATAGGTCGGGATGCTACAAAACATCTATGGTGAGAATGTCTAAAATAACGGACTGGCGAACTTGCGAATATACGGGTCTAAATTATTAATACATAAGAAATATGTATGTCGTCAATGACGATGTTATCTACCGAATAGTAAGATTAAAGGATATGAAATTCGGAACATCTAACGATGATGATGTAAAGATAACAGGCTTACAGCAAGCACCTAAGGATATATGTATAGCTAGGTCAATCGGAACGTGGTAAGCAAGAAACTGTCACCAACGCCTACTAGGGGGCAGATGCATATAAGGTTCTAACGAACCGAAATTGTTTCATTCTTGTGAAGGTGGGGACACAGTACCGACGAAACATGTAACGAATGTGGAGGGATAGTTCCTAGTCTTGTTCTTTGCAAGCTAAATTAACTAGATGTAACTCACAGGATCGAGTAAGATGATGGGACTTTTCGTAAGAAAGGGGAATTAATACGTTGGTGAGTACAACATTGTTTGTAATCTAGTTGCTTTAGTATAGCAGAATAAGATGGGGCGCTGTATGCGATGAAAGTCGCACGTACAGTGTTAAGCGGGGGAAAAGGTGGAGATAACTTCAAAGTCTTACCTATCGCAACTGCACAAGAATTTTTACGATTATACACAAAAACAGCAGGCAACTGATTAAGTTGCCCGCCATGTTCTTGCACGGCACGGAGGAGCGCTTTCCGTTTTGAAAGAGTGCAGCCGGGGAAAGATTGGCTTAGAGATAGTATGTGCGATATAAAAAAGATTATTCGAAAAAGGAAATTGGATATTTAAAATCTTAACAAAATAGTTATTTAATGGGATGTTGATAATAAGCGATTATCATTAAATTGCTCATTGATTAATGATAATTGCTTATATATCGAAAAGCTATTTAGCTATTAGAAATATAGTTTCATCAGCCTTGGAAAACCCATACAACTTTCTTCCGAACTGTAAAATACCTTCTTCACTCTCTGTTAAAGTTTTAATATCATTTTCAAGATAGTGTCCAACGTTCTTTAAATAAGATAATTTTTGTTTTTCATTATTAAGTATAATTTGTTTTTTCTTAATCATTTGCTCCTGCTTATAAAGGGAGATTTGGGCGGAAATAACAATAGGTAGCATAAAAGCTAGCGCTAGTAAAAGACGACGTCTTAGTTTTTTATTCGTTTGTTGGTGATTGTTAGAATTAATTTGGTTTTTTAGGGATGATTGTTGTGATGGTAATTTTGGGATGCTTCCCATTTTAATGCCTCCATTACTAATTATAAATTTAAAATGTTTAAAAGGATTATATTATGCTAAATGGGTAATTTTGAATCTATTTTGGTAAAGATAGGTTTTGTAAAATTTAAATAACATCATTATTTGAATGTAAAAAAGCCCTCACATAAACGTAAGGACTTTTCTAAAATGAAAGTTTTGGTTTTCAATTATCATTATATACAATAAATGAAGTATATTGAAGTGAAATTTTAACAAAAACGCTATTTTGTACACACAAAAAAGGAACGTTTGACCAAGGCGCTCCTAACCGCTAATAAATACCCAGTCTCATTAAAATTTATGTTGTTTTTATCTAATTATGATTATAAAAATTTCATTTTGTAGAAAAGGGGAATGGATATGGGCCTGAATTTAGAAGGTGTTAAATACTTTATACAAACAGCTGAAGGAGAAAGTGTGGAAATACAGGGTGGTATTCAAGAAATCGATATTTCTTCTGATGAAACAGTTGAATCTGGTTTTGATTTTAGTAGAGAAATAAGTGTTCCTTGCACATTTGAAGAGCCCCAAAATATAAAAGAGCTGCAAGATATAGGTTTTACACGACAACAAGCATGGAATATTCATTTTCGTAAGGGTGAGAGTTGGAAAGAAAACTAAACTAAACAAAATAATCATTTTAATAGAAAGCGAGGTTGGCAGAGTGGAAGATAAAGTAAAGCTATTAGGTGCAGACGGAATGTGCGGAATGGAGTTTACAGGAAATAAGGTTAATGTTTATAACGATGCAGGATACGTAATGGAAAGTATGACAACAAGGGAGCATGTTCAGGAAGTTATTGATTTTCTTGAAGGCTGCAAGAAAGAAATGGAGGAATAAAAATGGGTTCTGGTGCAAAAGTGGAATAAAAAATAATAAAGTGCATAGATTCCTAATGGAATCGTATCTTATGCTGCAAGTCCAAATAATTGATGGATGAACTCTTTCTGACTTTGGACAGACTGGTCCCGTAAATCAACCTGTTCTTTTTTCATCATATGCATGGCTTCTACTCCAGAAAGAATGGATGTAGCTGTGTCAAAACATTTGAACCCTAGCATAGAACGAATTCGCTTCTTTATAAAGCGATGATCTTGTTCTACTATGTTATTCAAGTACTTTTGTTGTCTAAGTCGCATACCACCAGGTATGCTTTTCTTTTTTCAACTGTTCAATTGCTATAGGATAAGCTGGATTCTTGTCGACCGTTATAACACGAGGCTTTGAAACATGAATAGACCGCAAAGCTTTCTTGAAAAAGCGCTTTGCAGCCTTCTGGTCTCTTGTTTTGCTTAGGTAAAAATCAATTGTATTTCCTTTCGAATCAACAGCACGATACAGGTACATCCATTGACCTTTTACTTTGATATATGTTTCATCGACTCTCCAGGAGTCATTTGTTTGTTTAAGATGACGTCGGATTCGTTTGTCCAATTCAGGATCGTACTGATGAACCCAACGCATAATCGTTGTATGAGAAATGGATAAGCCCCGTTCCTCCATCATTTCTACTAAATCACGAAAACTGAGGTTGTACCGTAGGTACCATCTTACCGTTAACAAAATAATATCAGGCTGATAATGCTTCCATTTGAATACATTTTCCTTTTCCATACCAATCACGCACCTTCTTTAGATTAGTAGTATCAGTATGTCCAAGATTTGTAGATTTATTGCAATTGTCCTGAATTTTTTGCACCAGACCCGTAATTTGTTCGTTAGAAAATGAACAATTGATCGTATTAGAAAAGGTTTAAAAATAAATCTTTTCTTTTCATCTAATAAATTTACCTTTAAAGACTACATAAATACCTTTGACCATATTTGTAATTCTTTGTAAAATGATATACAGAAAGATTATGGATATACAGGTAATCTATGGATAGTAGTTTCTAAGAAATTATTCGGGGAAAGTTTCTTAGTTAAGTATATTAACTTGTTTGCACTAAATTTTATAAATAAAGGGGTATTAGGAATCATGAAAGCAAAGAAATTAGTAAGTTTAGCGTTACCAGTTATGTTATTGAGTGGTTGTATTACAATTGAAACTGATGATAAGAAAGCTGAACCAAAGAAAGAAGAAACGCAAAAGATAGAAAAAGAGAGTAAGTCAACTGATAGCAAGAAAGAGGATAGCTTATCTGTAGCGAAAGGTGAAGATAAGGAGACAAGTAAGTCAAGTAAGTCAAGTACTTCTAACTCTACTAGTTCTTCCAACTCTTCTAGTAAGGTAACTGGTTCAGAAGTTGACAAATACAAGCAAGATATTTTAGACAATGCAAATAAAATAGACGAAACACTACGATTGATTGAAGACTCAGCAAAATCAGACATTAAATCAGTAAGCTTAAAGAAGAGTGAAATACAACTTGTAACAGGTGGGTCACAAGCATATGTAAGAAAAATAAAGTATCTTGAACCACCAACTGAACTGAAAGCAGAGCATGACAAGATAAAAGAATCAATGGACTTATATTATGATGCATTCCAACTCCTTTCAGAAGCAGTAGAGGAAGAGAGTGAAAGTAAACTGAAAGAATCAATTATAAAATCAAATCAAGGTGCAAAGCTATTCGAAGAAGCAACAAAGAGTATTGCAAGTAAAACAAACTAATAATCAAAATTCATTCAAATAGGGGTATGATGTATGAAAGCAAAGAAACTTGTAGCGTTAGCAGTACCGTTCATGTTGTTAGTAGGTTGTGGAACTGATAAAACAGAAGCAAAGCCGAAAGAGAAAGTAGAGTCTAAAGAAGAGACAAAGGAGAAGTTGTCAAAAGAGAAGTATCCACTACGTATGACAAAGTTATCTTCTGAGTTAGTGAATCAAATCACGGTTATAACTGAGATAGCAATGGATAAAGACAAAGATGAAAAGGTTTTAAAGAAAGAGATAATAAAAGAAGAGTCTGAGTTACAGAAAATCATTGCTAAGTTTAAGAAAATAGAACCGCCAAAAGAGTTTGAAGACTCACATAAAGAGATCTTAAAAGCTGTAGATTGTTACAGTAAAGCCTATGCATTACAAGTTGAAATTATAAAAGGCAAAGGAAAAGTTACAGATGAAGACCGAAATAAGTCTCAAAAGTCAATGGAATTAATTAAAGAAGGTAATGAGTATTGGCAAAAAGGCTATGCACCACTTCAAGACGCTCAATTAGACCAAGCAAACGCTATTGGTAAGAAAACAGGAGTACAGTTCGATAAGCCTTCAACTTCTAATTCTGATGATGACAGTGTACAAGTATCAAAAGACGGTAAGGAGTTACTAGGTGAATGGGGTAGTTATAAAGGTTCCGAATTCCATAAAGGGTTAGACTTCCGTGAAGATAATTCATTTACCGCTTATGATGATACAGGTAAAACGTCTTATGAAGACAATCATATGACAGGAACATGGTTATTCGATGCAGACAAGAAGCAAGTCACACTGTTACCTACTGAGTTTGTAAAAGACGGTAAGAAGATAGATGCAAAGAATACAAATGCATTTGTAGAGTATAAACTTGAGTTCTTACGAGCAGGTTCTCTAAAAATGACTGACGACAAAGGCAATACAATAACAGGGGAAAGACGTAAATAATCATTCAATTAAAGGGGTAGGAGAAATGAAGAGTAAGAAACTAATAGGTGTCACTGTTCCACTCCTATTATTGTTTGGTGGTTGTTCTCCTGACAAAGTAAACATCAAGACAGAAAGCAAACCACTACAAGAAAACAAGGTGAATAAAGTGAAACCTGTAGATGTAGGTAATTATTCAATAGAAGAATACATTAATTCTCTTTCAGACATAGCTTTAGAAATGGAGGATAAGGTGACGGAAATGGATAATCTACTTGTAGGGGAAGACCTTCCATTACATAGTAAGTATAAGTATATAAAACTAGCAGAAGAATCAATAGACTTGTCAGTACAAGCTAGAGAGTTAAAAATACCAAAAGAATTCGAAGAAGTACATAAAGACGTTGATAAAGCTATGCAGATGTACAGTACTGGTTTTCAGTATCAAATAGACTATGTTAAAAAACCAGACCCTAAAAACTCAAATAAAGCTATAGATGTTATAACAGAAGCAGGTAACTTATGGGTAGAGACATCTGAGAGAATAGGCAAAGAATACAGTAAAGCATTATTACAATAATCTCATTAATAGGGGTATGAAGTATGAAAGCAAAAAGACTTGTAACGTTAGCACTTCCAATCATGTTATTAGGAGGTTGTGCTACAGATAAAGCAGAGACTAAAGCAAAAGATAAAGTAGAAGTAAAAGCAGAAGAGAAGGATAAGCTAGAGGGAACAGACTATCTGTCTCGTATGTTTGCATTAGATAATACATTTGAGACAAAAGTAGCTGAACTAGGTGAATTGTCTGCAAAAACGAAGGACAAAAGCAACGACATAAAGGAATTAAACAAAGAAATACTGAAAAAAGCAGACGAAATAAATGAAGCACTTGCTGATTTCGATAAAGTAGAACCACCTAAAGAATTTGAAGAACAGCATAAGACGATTTTAAAAGCAGTAGACTGTTATAAGGAAGCATTTGAAACACAAATCAAACTTGGAAAAAGTAATTCAGTTACAAAAGAATCGACTAAGAAGATGAAAGAGTTAATGTCAAAAGGTAATGACTACTTAAAAGAAGGGTATACACCTCTTAAAGAAGCTTATTCAGAAAAGATGAAGTCAAAGGTTAATGATATGCAAAATAAAAGTGTAGGAATATCCCAAGGCGGTAAAGAGTTACTAGGTGAGTGGGGTAGTTCAAAAGATGGTAAGTTTACGAAAGGATTAGACTTTAAGGAAGATGGTACATACATTATATACGATGATGTAAACAACACACCTTATGAGAATACCCATATGCAAGGTAAATGGTCTTATAACGTAGAAAAGCAACAAGTCAATATGACAATAACCGAGTTTGTAAAAGACGGTAAGAAAGTAGACCCTAGTCAAATAAAAGAATCTGTAGACTATGATGTTATGTATTTCGAATCAGATTCCTTAGTTATGATGGATGCTGAGGGAAACAAGATAGACGTGGTAAAACCTAAGTAAGTCACTGTAAAGGTTCTAAGGGGTAAGACAAAGAAATGTAAACAGGCTATCTAACAAAAGGTAGTCTGTTTACATGGTTCTGGTGCAAAAACTTCAAGATAATTGCAATTAATCTCTAAATCTTGGACATACTGATACTATTACTCTACAAAAGGTGCGTGATCAGTATGGAAAAGCGAAATTTATTCAAGTGGAACAAGATCATCGATTTATTAAAAAGCGAGTTCGTTCGATGTTAGGATTGAAATCCTTTCGCACAGCTACACCCATTATTTCTGGAATAGAAGCTATGCATATGGTAAAAAAAGGGCAACTTATTTTACTGGACAAGTCTGTCCAAAATCAAGTGAAGTTCATCCATCAACTATTTGGAATTGTTGCTTAAGACTAGATTCCACTAGGAAACTTTTCGCCTCTTTATATCTTTCCTAAGTATTTGCACCAGAACCAACAGTATTCCACACACTAATTGCATTAATTAAGAGGTTTAGTGCACTACTTCTTTGAAGTTGATCTTATAGCGCTCTTTCTCGTAATTCACCATGTTTTCCAAAGAAAATAGCGAAAGTCAAGGCGATGAACACATTTACAAAATGACAAAACTGTAAGAATGCACGAATGTTTGTAAGAAAGTTCGATGTTTTCCTTTTTCTTTTTTTATTATAGTGAGAAAGAAGAAGGAGGGATTTGAAAATGTCTTTTTCTCAATTCAATATTGATATTTTTCGAGCAATTAATGATTTAGGTAAACAATATGTCTCATTTTTTCAACTTCTAATTGGAATTTAATTTTGGTTTACAACATAACGATTTCTTTATATTTAAATATAAAGAAATTAAACGATTTTTAACCTCTTTAGAAATCTAATTTAACCTTCGTGAAATATAATAAATATAAGGTGGTGTTTATATGAAATATATTGTTGAAACAAATAATCTAACTAAAAAATATAAAAAAAGTAGTGTGGTTAGTGGTGTAAATCTAAAAATTCCTGAAGGTGAAATTTATGGATTTTTAGGACCCAATGGTGCTGGAAAGACAACTAGCATTAGAATGTTATTAGGCTTAATTAAAGCGACTGAAGGCAATATTACAATTTTCGGTAAAGATTTAAATGAAAATCGTTTATCTATTTTATCTGCTGTTGGAGCACTAGTGGAAAATCCTTCTTATTATGCACATCTCAACGCAATTGAAAATTTAGAAGTTTATAGACTTTTAAGAAATATACCAAAAGAAAAACTACATGCTGTTTTAAAAACTGTCGGACTGCAGAATGCAGCACACCAAAAAGTTAAAGAATACTCTTTAGGCATGAAACAACGTCTTGGCCTTGCCATTGCATTACTTGGTGATCCTAGATTATTAATTTTAGATGAACCGACAAATGGACTTGATCCCCAAGGGATACATGAAATGCGTGAATTAATAAAGAGCCTTGCTAAGGAAAGAGGCATTACTATACTAGTATCAAGTCATTTATTAAGTGAAATAGACCAGATGGCTACATATGTTGGGATTATTTCAAAGGGACGGCTCATTTTCCAGGATAAAATTGAAGTTTTACGACAACATTCACATAATTCAATTAAGATTTTAGTTAATAAACCTAAGGAAGCATGGAAAATCATTCTTGCTAGTGGTATACCGTCAGTGATGGAGGAGGATAAAATTGTTATATCTAATACTGATAATACAGCTATAGCTAAGATTGTGAAAGCTTTAGTAGCAAATGATATATCTGTATTCCGTATTGAAGAAGAAAAAAATTCACTTGAAGATATTTTCCTAAACATCGTAAAGGAGGAACAAAACGATGTACAAATCCCTCTTAGCATCTGAATTTCTTAAATTAAAGCGTAAGTGGGTTTGGTTTTTAATAATGATAGCCCCAATAGGTGTTATTGTACTTCAAGCAATAAATTTCAGTTTAAGATACGATTACTTGATAGAAAAATATAAAAATGATTTGTGGGGAGGGCTACTTTCAAATGTTCAGTCTCTTTCCCTTCCAGCTATACTACTAGGGATTACAATTATTACTTCTATAATAGCCCATTTAGAACACAGCTCTACTTCTTGGAAACACCTTTTAATACTACCAATAGAAAAAAGAAAAATATTTATAGCTAAATTTATATTAAGTTTTATTTTATTATTTATATCTTGCTCCATTCTCTTTATAGGGAGTATTTTTTTAGGTATAGGATTAGATTTTGGATATTCTATTCCATGGTCAAAAGTAATAAAAATTAGTTTTTTCCCTTACTTTTCTGCCTTACCAGTTTTAGCATTACAATTATGGTTATCCATTGTTTATAAAAATCAAGGAATCACATTAATAGTGGGGGTTTTAGGTACAGTATTAGCACTATTCTCAGAATCCTTGCCAGATTGGATTATATGGAAATTACCCTTACTTGCAAGTAAATCAAATACAACTACACTGTTAGGGGCTACAGTTGGGGTTTTACTAATTTTGATAGCAACATTTGATTTTGTAAGAAGGGATGTGGATAAATAATGCTAAATTTAAGATTATCTTTGGCTGAATTCCATAAGATTAAAAAGACAAAGATCTGGCTACTATTATTTATTAGTCCCCTTTTAACAGGGATGTTAACTTACCTAAAAGTGAGTGATACATTAGCATCTTTAAATAATTTGGAAATTATTTATTCATTTGCTTCAATAATACACGCTATGATCTTTCTCCCATTATTAACTGGAATTTTTACTGCTTTTATCTGCCGTCACGATCATTTACATGGTGGGTGGAAGCAATTACTAGTTCAGCCTATAAAACGTTATCAACTTTACTGTACTAAAGCTATTTTTGTGCTTTTTTTTATAATTATTACTCAACTTTTATTCCTTTTAGAAATAATTATAGTAGGTTCTATTTGCGGGATAACAGGACCTTTTCCTACAACATATATATTCAAATCTTTAATAGGTGGAATATTTACAACATTACCTTTAATAGCACTTCAAATGTGGCTTTCCGCAATATGGTCTAGCTTTGCTGCTCCAATGGTAGTATGTGCTGGTCTAACGATACCTGGTATGATAATTAGTCAGTCTGAACGATTTGGTCCAATTTATCCATGGAGTCAACCCCTTTTAGCTATGTTACCTTCAGGTAGTGAAACAGGGCTATTATTTATTTCTACAAAAAGTATATTAATTGTATTGATTAGTTTTATTGTATTGTTCGCAGGGGGACTAATCAATTTCAATAAAAAAACATATTAATGTAAATAATAATGATTTTATATAATCACTTTAATATACAAGGATGATTACTAATGAACATAATTACTTATCTTTTAGCTATATTAACTCTAATTGTTATGATTGCTACCATTATTTTTGATATGAATTTACCGTATAAATTAAATCACTGGTTAAGTATTCTATTAGCTCCATTTGTTATTATATTAGGTTTCTATAGTAATAAAAATTCTAATTTTAATAAATAAATTAGAAGAAAAATATAAAATCTCCTATTGCCATCAAGGTAAGAAATTCGTAGTTACATAAAACGAAATAATGAGCTAAATTCTTATAAATCACTAGCCTTAGAGAAGTAATTTTTTCGTTCTGGGGCATTTATTTTTCTTAAGTTGATGGATGTGTGGTGCTACCCCTTTATTATAAATTATCGAACTAATGACATATATCGGTTATATAAGTTAGAACATTCCTTCATACAATCCCAATATATATTTCTGATTTCCTTATTCGGACATAATTTTAGATAACCTTCACTTTCTAATATGGAAATAAGAGGTTTCATTTCATAATAATATTCATAATTTTCCTCTTGTGTTAAAAGATTTTTATAACATTCCAATATTTTAATGTAATTGTTATCTATCAAACGATAGTTACATTTTGCTAACTCCGAATAATAAAAATTGTTTATTTCCCCTGACATATATTTAGAAAGAGATTTTTCGTCATCTCCTAAATAAGAAAGACTGGCTTGAGAGTAGTAACGATATCTACCATCCCTATACAATGTTTTGGAAATAAGGAATTTATGCCATTTTATTACTTCTTCATAACGAAATCCTAATACGTTATAGCCATTTGAAATCATAACAGGTTTACGATTCAATATATAATCAAAAATAGCAACATTCAATTCACTTACATCGAGATGAGTAATCGAAGCCCAACAAATATAATTGTTATCCAATCTCCCTAAAATACACACTTCTTTATCAGGGCTAACATAAATCTCAAAAGAAACTTCTTTATCATCTATTTTATAATTAGGTTTAATATAATTATTTCGATTAACTAAATTATATTCTTCCATATCCAATATCTAAACCTTCCTTCGATTTAATCAATATCACCATAGATTATTAACAATATCTGTCTCTTAAACTCTAACTTGAACTACCCCCACTTTCACTTCGTTTAGAAGAGGGGGATTCCTAAGTAAAGAGTTCTATCGAACTCTAATTTATT
>NZ_JAEHBK010000067.1:0-11022 GCF_016483685.1 Bacillus cereus group sp. N8
TGTATTCATGAATTCTAGCTACTTTTACTCGTTGTTTATTCCAGCGAGAAGATCCTTTCATTCTTCTAGAAAGAACAAGCTGTGGTGCTATGCGTTTAAAAAGTGTACCTTTTGAAGGGTGTAAAAAAGGAACCCGTTATGGATTCCTTTTTGTAATGATATGCATCGTTTCTATTCCTGAAAGAATAGATTTTACTTTTCCATACTAATCACTTCCTTTTTTAGAGTACTAGTATCAGTATGTCCAAGTTTTGGAGTGTTTGCACCAGAACCCTATTCTTCTTCTAAAATAGCGTAATAATACTCATCCCACCATTCATTTCCATGTGGTATACACTTCCTAAAATAGCCTTCTCTTCTCATTCCAATCTTCTCCATCACTCGATATGATGGGGTATTCTGTGGCTGACATGTAGCTATAATTCTATGTAATTTCATTTCCTTAAACCCATATTTCAATGTAGCTTTTGCTGCTTCAGAAGCATATCCTTTATTGAAATATTTAGAATTGAACACCCAACCAATCTCATAAGTATGTTCACCAAAATATTTATGAAAAACAATATGACCAATTAGGATATTGTCATCTATTAATACCACAGGAAAGTTCTTAGCATTTTCACCAATGTTTTCATTCACAAAGTTTCTTGTATCTTCTTCAGTAAAAACCCCTTCGGGTATGTATTTCATAACATTGATATCTGATGTATACTCATGGACAGCTTGCCAATCTTTGAACTCAAATTTTCGTATTAATAATCTTTCTGCTTTTACAAACATTTACTTTTCCCCCTCAAAAAATAGTAACTTTATTTCAAGTCAACATTTAACCGGAAAAACAAAAAGAACTTGTAGGAATCCCTACAAGTTTTTTTGTTTAAGGTGAATATACGGGACAAACAAACTATCTTACAGGTTCATCTTAGAAACTACAGGGGTAATGCTTTGACAAATATATTATATAACAAATATTAACATCCATAGATTTTAATTTCGAAAATTATGTGAATTAAGAAAATAAAATAGTATATCATTTTCGTTTCCTAAAAAATCCATTTGTTCATTTCGTATAAAACCCTTTAAAACAATATCAACATCATAATAATATTCATTCATAGGTATAGATAACTATACTATTCTAATGCGTTCGTATAACAGATGTTTCCATTATATATTTTACGAAAAGTTTAAATTGTATATTTTTTACAAAAAATGAGGTATAATTTTCGTTGAAGAGCAATCTGTAAGTCCAATTAAATTATGTGCTAAATTTACATGGGATATGTAACACATATTCGAAAAGAGATAATGTACTTGTGGACAGTACGAGGAGGATTTTTATGGTCAATAATTATATAAATGAAAAAGATCATCTTTTTTATAAAAAACGTTTTTATAATGTTTTAGCTTCAATTCCTTTAGTAGTTAACGCGCTAATAGTAATATATTTATTAGAATTGGGATTAACTTATTTTGTAACCTTTACTGGCATTGCAGTAATAACTTTATTAATTCAGTTCATTTATTATTATTCAAATTGGAAAAAATCTTTTAAGTAACTTTTCTAATAGTTTTATGAATAAAAAGTCTCTTCAGAAATCTGAAGGGACTTTTTGAGATTTCTAGATACATGGACTACTGATAAGTGGTGTTATTGTAGCTTTGAAATAAAGTTTGATTAAAAAGTAAACGTCAAGTAACTCTAAAATCAACCTTTGTTGTATATTTTTGAGTTACTTGACGTTTACCAATTTAAATGACTTTGATGCGGTGATTTAAAGATAAAAAAGAGACAACTCAAAAACTTGATGCCCCTTGTTCTTTGAGTCGTCTCTTTTAATATCATGAATAACATAGTCTAATTTCATTGCAGAAAGAATCGGATTATGTATTTCTCAATTCACGCATCCCAAACATTTACAAACTAATTTATGTTTGAATTTCTTTCATCATCTCCTAAGTTACGGAAGTTACTATCATTCGTATTATCACAACCGTTACTGCTATCCTAGTACCCCGATGATAAATCTGAATCACTATCTCCAGAATTTTTTCTTTCACTCGTATTCCTATTCACATTCTTGTTTTGCCATACAAACAGCTGATAATACAAGACAATGAAAACAATCATTAACATCCCAAGTAATAAATCCCCCAAAAAGCCCCAAGACACAAAAAATATAGATATGATGCAGTAAATACAAATTGCAATGATGACATATGAAATTTTTGCTATCAAACGTAACATTCTTTGAATAAATGTTGGTTTCGATTCTATTTCCTTCATTTTTCTTCTACTATTCTTCCTATTTTCTTCTGGCCATATATCATCAAACAGATGGAAATACAAGATAAAAAAAGGAATGACTGCAACCTCAACTGGAAGTTCACTCCAATAATCCGGAAGTATCACATACTTAACTATAGAAATAATAAACAATACAATGATGGCATATAAGATTTTCGCCGTCAATCGTAACATTCTTTGAATAAGTGTTGGTTTCGAATCCGCTCTCTTTCTCTTCTTTTTAATATTTTTAGCATAATGATTATAACGTTTTCTTTTTTTGCTCATATTTCCCCTCATTTTTCCTTTTCCGCCTCTTGAACTACCACTTTCACTTCGTTTAGAAGAGGGGGATTCCTAAGTAAAGAGTTCTATCGAACTCTAATTTATTAGGCTATCTCCACAGTCCTTGCGGTTAGAAGCCTTATCGCTTCATTCTTTAGATTGATACTTGCGTTAATATCCCTATCATGGTGTGTACGACAAGAAGGGCAGTCCCATTTACGTAGGTTTAGATTTTCTCAAAATACCCCATACTCCTTTTAGATGTTCGATCAACTTATAAAATTTCTTTTATTAAATACCAATCTGATATGAAGTTCACATACTTACCGTTCTCAGAAGTAAATTTAAGTTATTTTTAAATTAGGTATACCTAGTACAAATTCTTGAATTGCGCCCGTTTGTTGAAGATTAATTTTCATTATACTTTTTGTACTGAGTCCAATGCTTTTTTTAATTCGTCTGATTTTTGAGTGCCGATTACCACTGTGTTATATTTCAACTTTAACTCTATACCTTTCTTTCCATTCATGTTATATGCTTTTTCACCCTTAAGGTTAAAACGAATTCCACATCCCCCAAATCGTTTTAGTGGACTATAAGTAATGCATTCATAGTGATGTATATTTTTGAAAAGGTACTGCTTATATTGAAGATGAAAAGGAACAAAACGAACATAAAGACCTTTTTCACGGACCTAATGATCAGTTTCAATACTCCAAGCATTAACACAGGAAAGACAATCCCGAAAAACAACCACAAAACAACTAATACACCATTGGGAGCTGGTTTATCTCCAAACGGGGTATCAAGAATAATTTGTTGAATGAATCCATACCACATCAGTATGGCGATCCCTAATATGAGTATCCATACCCAAATTGGGGATCGCTGAACCTCACGAAAGATAACGTGTTCTTGTTGTTTCATTAATGATTGTCACCTCCTAAATGGTTTATTTTTTCTCACTAATTTTAAGCCGTTTTGCATTTCCAAAAAATGTGCTCCCAATTATGAATATAACGGAAGAGAGATACATTGTTATCCCTGAATATTCATTATCAAATATTGTAGTATTAAGTAAATTAATAAACATCATCAATATAAGTGATATGTACAATCCGTTAATATATTTCACTTACGCCCCTCCTTTTCCCTATTTTACCATTTAACAGAAATGATATGTTGTTTGATTTTGGTTGTATATTGTATACATGCTCAGTTAACATAACGTATCTGTAAAGTGATAATAACGTTATTTAATTCTGATCTAAAAATATAAGAGCCCCGCTACAAGCCATATTGTAGTTGTTGGTTTTGAATAAAGTTTGATTCAAAGTATGCTAAAAATGTTGTTTTTATTAAAGAAGAACTCTTCATATTTTGAAAAAAGATTGGTCAAAAATAGATTCATTGTTGTGAATTAGTGTACAAATATTATAAAAAAGTTTGACCAATTTTTTTGTAAAACTTACTACAACAATATATGAATACCTTTGACTGTTTTTGTAATTTATTGTAAAACAATATACATAGAAAGGTATTTTAGGGGAAATATAGAAAGGGAATGCCTTTCAGCTTTTAAAGGGCAAAAGCATATCCTTTTTGTTATTTAAAGGGGGAGAAAGAAAAAGTATTTATGTTTTATTAATAGTTATAGCAATTATGGGGTTAAGTGCTTGTGGTAAAGATCCATCAGATGATTTGCAATCTAAAAAGTGGAATGTCGTTGCTACCAATGGGGAATCATATACAGCAGAATTCGCTAAAAATACGGTTTCTTTCAAGATAGGAGCTTTCACAAGAGGGTTTACATATAAAATTAAAAAAGATGAAATTAGTTTAGAAGAAGATGGGAAAGAGCCAATTGTATTTGAAATTAAAAAAGATGGTGATGAATATAAATTTAAGACAACAACTCCAGCTATTAAAAAGAAATTTGGAGATTTGACGTTATCACCAAGTAAATAGTAAATGAAAAGTCGAGATAAAACTCTGTAATAATTTTACAGAGTTTTTTGTTTGGTGTTCCGTTTAAAAAACATTTTTTGATGTACTGATAATATAGTTGCTTAATTTTATCGTCTGAAAAGCAATATCCTAAGCCACTCATCTAATATGGGCATTTTTTACATAAAGAAAAGACACCCTAAGGTGCCTCTCTCCGACTTAAACCACTTTAATTTTTATAATATATATTTGGACTTCCATCCAAATATGATTTTACCATATTTATCTATATATTATCTTTTTTATTAAAAAATTTAAAATCTTATAGGGGTACGGAAACTATTATGGGTTTCGAGGGCCACTCTGGAATTAAATATCACGATACAATTTTGATAATTGTATTTGAGAACCTCTAAATCCTTTAAAATCAATAACTTGTAATCTTATCAATGGAGTAAACCCTATTGATAATGGTTAGTTAAAAGAATATCCTTTCTATCAATTGAAACTTAATTTACCCTTAAAATTTAGGATATAAAAGTCAAAACTTAAAGATTTCTCTCTTGGTTGTATATTTATTTTCCATGGTGGCCCCTCATCTCTCGAATCGTTTCCAAACCCCTATTTCAAATCAATATTTGAATGTATACATATACTAAGTTTTTAAGATAAATGTTTTTATAAAAAATTCGGTACGTGAAATTATTAAAGACTCAAAATAAAAGCCCTCATAGACCATAAATCTACGAGAGCTGCCTAAGGGTATTTTCCATTCGACCTGGTTCTATTGTAGCAAGCTTTCACCAAATAGCAAAAACATAACGATCCAAAACCAAATAATCAAACGAAATGCGCTCTTGAATCCTCCCCAGAGAGAAAATGTTTCCTCTTGCATTATTATCCCCCTTTCCTACTTATCTTTTGGTTCTCCAAACCATTCATACATTGCCTGTCGGCTTATAATCCATTCCTTACGCTTCCCTTCAGGATGCAAAAAATACTTCACTAAATCTTCTTGTAACATGCGTTCTAAATCATTTATTTACTTCTCGTTCATTAGAGAGGGGCTATATTTATTCTTAATTGTCTCACGAGGAATCCCCCAATAAAAAGCTGCTTCAGATGGCGTCATGTATTTATCAATTTCTTTCATGGGCATTCTCCTTTGTTTGCTGTTAAGCAAATGAAGGGTTATTATTTTGCTTGTTTATATTTACTATCTATGACAGCCAAACGGATCAACTTCAGCTTAATATCCTTACTAAGAAAAAGCCATTCAGATGTACCAATTTTTATAACCTTTTCCTCCCCATTCTCTTTTTATATTTCAAGAAAATTAACCCCTTAAATATTTGTATTTTACACTAATTTAACAACTAGGGAATCCCCATCATATTCATGAATGTGTAAATCATAGCGCATTTCTGTTACATCTAGTACTTTGCAAAACCTCTGATAGTAAGCCGGATTAGTTACTTCCATGCCAATTTCTCCATTTCTGAACAGATACTCTAAATCATCAATGATTTCTTTTACTGTATTCTCCAATATTTTCACTCCTTACCTTTATAAAATAACAAACCTTACAAGGTTATTTATTTGTTTTTCAGATATTTCACAGAAAAATTCTTAATAACATCCTTAACTCACTTTAAACCACTTATTTTCGCTTACAACACACCCTTTGTTATTTAGGTCTTATGTCATTCACTTTTAAATAAACATTGGTTATATCGAAACCTAAGAAGCCTTTTTTTGATGAGAGTATGATTTTTTAAAATTAATTTCTAAAAATAACAAAAGAGCTGAATTTTCATCACAGCTCTTTTGTTATTTGGGTCTGTATGTGTACATGTGGGATATTGAGAACAGCCCAAAAACTTATTTCCTGTTTTATTCGAATTACGAACGATTAAATGATTTTTAAACTTTGCAACAGAACCCTAATACATTTTTTTATTATCCCGCCCAAACATCTTTTGAATAATACAGGTTTTCTTCTAACTGTTGTAGCCACGCACGTGCTTCTGGTTCACTCACATTATAAATATCAGCGTAACTTTTTATAAGCGTATTTTCTACATCAGGCGCTATCTCTCTTCCATCACCACATATATACAAATGCGCACCTTGATTAAGTAAATTAATCACCTTTGCAGCATCTTGTTTTATTAAATGCTGAACGTATATTTTCGGCTGATCCTTCATTCGAGAGAAAGCTGTGTGAAGAGCCACAATTCCTTCTTTCTGTGTTTGTCCAAGTTCTTCTTGATATAGATAATCCTCTTTAGGTGAACGACACCCAAAATAGAGATGCGCTTCACCTAATGATTCACCATTAATTTTCATTGATTTTCGAGCTTGCAGAAAACCTCTAAATGGTGCAATTCCTGTTCCCGGCCCCACCATAATAATCGGGGTTTTAGGATTTTTCGGAAGTTCGAAGCCAGACTGTGAATTTGAAATAAAACATGTAATCGAATCTCCCTCTTTAAGCTGAGCTAAGTAGGTAGAAGCAATTCCTCTGTATTTTCCATTTCCACTCCATGCATTGTCTTCCACAACACCAACGGTAATACTCAATTTCTGGTCATTTACTCTTGGCGAAGAAGAAATTGAATAATATCGTGGACGCAATGCTGGAAGTAATTCTATAAAATTACTAAATTCCATTTCGCATGCTGGGTATCTCTCTAATAATTCAAGCATAGTTAATCGTCTGGATAAAACTTGTTCTTTATATACACGTTTTTCTAATAGTGCTTCGAGCTCTATTTTGTGTGGCGGACAAACAGTTTTTGCTGCCATTGCACGTAATTGATTTCTTGTGACCGGTTCTTGAAGTTCTACAAATTGCAGTAACTCATTAATTGAAACAGTGTGATTTAAAGGAAGATGTACTAGCTTTGTATTGTCACCAGTTAAACGGATATAGTCAGATCCATTTAGCTGAAAACGGGATAGTACACGATTCACTAATTCTGGATAGTTTCTCGGAATCACCCCTAGATGGTCGCCTTCTTTGTAAGTTACATTATTCGGTAAAGAAATTTCAAGGTGTCTTGTACTTCTTGAGCTACATGGCTGTTGTAATTCTTCATTCTTTACAGTTTTTGTTGTAAAAGTAGGATACATTTTTGCTAAATTTGTTTCCGCTACACTGTCTACAAATTTAATAGAAAGAGTAAAGGCACTTGTCTCACTTCCTTCGATATCAAGCTTGAAGTGATCTGCTACATCATTCCATAGCTGCTCACGCCACTCTTCATAAGCTTCTTCAAAGTCATCACTTGCATCTCCTTCACCACGCTCTGTTAGACGCTCTGCTCCTTTTATTGCAAGTTGTTCATCAATAAAGAAAGGTACCTTTTGATAGGTAGTGGCCCAGCTCTTATCGCCGCAGCCAAATACAGCATAGTGAACACCTTTCACTTCATGCTCAGATGCTTTCTCCAACCACTCTACAAACTTCTTCGCATTATCAGGCGGATTTCCGTTATAAGAAGCAGAGATAATCAATACCACTCCTTTTTTAGGAAGGTTCCCTGCATGAGAATCTAATGAAGCAGCTTGTGCTGCAAATCCTTTACTAAGAGCGATATCTACTAATTCACGTGCTATTCCTTCTGCTGTCCCCATATTGGAACCATGTAGTACGAGTAATGGCGTGTTATGAACATTATCCACTACTTTACGAACATTTTTTTCTGGCTGTTCACGGTAAGGAGCAGGAATACCACCTAGAGGGATTTTTTTTGATACTGCTTTTACAGTAAGCCCTTCTGGTTTTAACGTTAAAGTTTCTTTAATATCTAATTCGTAATTTTCATGATCATAAAAATCAAAATGCTTCAACATCATTCCAAGTACAAGAGTCGCTTCATGAATTGCAAACTGCTGTCCTATACATGCACGCTGTCCGTTTCCAAAAGGCTTGAATGCGTGCTGTGGAATTGTACTTGGATTTTCGAAACGTTCTGGTCGAAATCCCTCTACATCCTCACCCCAAATTGTTTTATCACGGTGAAGCTGTGGAATAAGTACCTTAATCTCTTCTCCCTGCTTTAACAAATATTCTCCACCAAGCGCAGTGTCTTCTTTTGGATATAGTGAAAAAGCAGGAGCAGTTGGCCATAAACGAAGGGATTCATTTAATACCATAGTAATATATTTCAACTGCTTCACTTGTCTATAAGTAGGAACAGGATCTATCAATACACGAGTTGCTTCTTCTGTTGCTTTATGTAAAATATGCGGATTTTTCACTAAGAAATAAAGTGCGAACGACAATAGACCACTCGTCGTCTCATGGCCTGCGATTAAAAATGTAATCATTTGATAACGAATATTTTCATCATCTAACATTTCTCCTGTTTCCGGGTCTTTTCCGTTTAGCATATGAGCAAGCAAATCATCTCCTTGCTCACCACTTATTTTTCGATCTGCGATTATTTTATCCACTAACCCATTCATGTATTGAATATCTTTTTGAAGTTGAAATTTTTTCTCCTTATATAATGGATTATCTGGATTCACACGCTGTAATTGGCTCATTGACTCATCTAGTGCACGCACCATGCTCATAATAAATGGATGAGGCTGATCACGATAGAAACTGTTAAAGCGATAATTAAAACCACAAAGTCCAATTGTATCAAGTGTCAGACGTGTCATATCCTCTGGTACATCAATGTGCTCATCAGCATTTAAGCGCTCCCATTTTTGAATCAACTGCATAGCGATATCTACCATCATCGCATGGTACCCCTTCATTGCTTGTTGACTAAAAATTGGTAATAAAATGTTATGAGCTTTTTTCCAGTTCTTTTCGTATGACCAACTCGTAAAAAGACCATCTCCAGCAAAGCTTCTTACATTTTTGAGTGCTGGGCCTATGCTTTTATCAAAGCGTGATTCATCACATACCTCTTTAACTAATCGTTGACTAGATACATAACGCGTCACCTGATTTGGTGTTTCAAACTTAAATATTTCTCCCATTTGATCAGCAATTTTCATTAAAGATTGAAGTGGTTTTTCTTTATTTAATAATAATAAATTTCCAAGATCTCCATCTGTTTTTGGTTGCGGTATTTCCTTTATAACCATTTGTAACCCTCTCCCCTTTATGTAAATTAATGAATTGTTGCTGATAGTTATCCATTAACTGTCCTCAACATCTTGAACCCACTTGTCTGTTAATTCTCCCTTTTTGCTTTCAATCAGCTCACAAATTTCCGTAAAACTTCCAAACAAGATTTCATTTTTTCTAACGTCTTCAAACAACTAGGTTTTCATTGTCGTTGGACGTTTTAGCTTTGTATTCATTGTGTATACCTCTTTTTTAGATATGTTTTCGTTAATCAGTCACAAAACCCTAATTATAAGCGTTCATTACTTTAGGTAGTAATATGATTGGATTCAATTATATCTGTTAATTGGTCGAGAATTCGTAAACGTGATAGTATTCGTTTTTGTACTCATGTACTTTCCCTTCTTTTTTGTTTGAAATTTACAAAAACAAACAATTGTTGATTATCCATCAGCTGTTTGTTATCGTTCAATTGTTAGTTATATTATAATATCGAGAACAGAGTATGACCATAATCAAAAAATCTAGTATTGTCGAGTATCAACCAAATCATTTGTATGTGTCTTTTTTTTATGAAATATTGAACATTGGAGGGGAATTTGATGAAAAATAATCCAAAAACGGACAGAAGAGTTAAGCGATCAAAAGTAGCCTTAAAAAAATCTCTTTTTTCATTAATGGCAGAAAAAGATTTAAAGTCAATATCCATTACGGAGATCACAGAAAGAGCGGATTGTAATAGAGGAACCTTCTATTCCCATTACGAAAGCAAAGAAAATTTATTAGAAGAAATAGTTCAAGAAAAGATGGAAGACTTGATTAAAGCATTAGTTGACTCCTACCCAAACGACAAGGATATCCTATTTGAAGAAATGTCTTCTGCGGCAATGGCGCTATTCACGCACTTTTGGAATAATGTTGATTATTATCAATTAATGCTGAATAAACATGTGTATTCAGGTTTTCAAGAGTATTTGTGTGAAATAATCAATGAGCATTTTTTAAAAAATTTAAGAGCGGTACGAATAAATCCAAACCATCATATTAATCATGAAATAAATTCTTATTATACAGCCTATTCCATCTTAGGAATGCTGGTTTATTGGTTTAAAAACGACCTGGTTTACACCCCTCAATATATGGCCAATCAATTAATGAATATCCTGACAAATCATCCTTATAAAGTGAATGTCATTGGATCTGAAAAGGATAAGGTAGTGATAAAAAAAATAAACCACCACATCTGAAATTAATGATTGGTGGAAATGATGGGGGAATGAGGGCTATCCCTGGCTCATACAACTATTATGAGATAGATACATCAATAAAATAACTTTATCATTTTAGCCAAGAAGACTCCTTCCTCAAGGAACGCGAAGTGAGTAGGTGGGAGATGAATTGGCTTCGGACA
>NZ_JAEHBK010000068.1:0-10401 GCF_016483685.1 Bacillus cereus group sp. N8
CTCTTGAGCAAATAGTTGTAATTCATCAGATACAGAAATAGACATACAAAAACGCCATCCTTTCCTATGATTCTACAGAAAGAATAACGTATTTTTTTCATTTTAGGGAATTCTTGTTTTGTTACTTTGATAGTCTCATGTGGCAGAATTTCTTAAATAGCTTCGAAGAACTCTATTCTAAAAAATACATCTATATTTTACTGGTGATGATAAGTTAATTAAAGTTGATGGATAGCCAAATTCCATTGAAGCATCTATAAATTCTTCTAAATTTTGTACCGATTCAGTGACTATTTTCACCAAATAACTATATTGTCCAGCTAATCTGTGGCACTCAAAGACCATAGGATTTTCTTTGCAAAAATTTCTGAATTGTTGACATTTTTTTGATTCAAACAAAACAAAAGCCGTTACATTCTTATTTAATTTCTCTGGGTTTATAACTGCCCTATAGGCTGTAATAATATTTTTATCCTCTAATTTTTTTACTCTTTCTTTTGCAGCAGGTGTTGATAAGTTCACCATTTTTCCTAGTTCAGTCATAGATATGCGTCCATCTTCTTGAAGAATATGTAAAATCTTTCGGTCAATATGGTCCGTTTTAAACATCCCCTTTTTATTTAAAGCAAAACGCTTATAATGAATAAATTTTTTAAGTCTTTTGGATGAAATAGCTAATAATTTGTATTTAAACAAAATTATATTATATTTATAATTTTATGTATATAATGAAAAAAATGTTATTGGAGGAATAAAAATGGGACTTGAGATGAGGAAATGCTGTGAGAAATGTAATAATAAGGTTGAAGAGCAATCTTTGGCTTTTATTTGCACACATGAATGTACATTTTGTGAGGAGTGTACAAAATTAATGAATTATGTATGTCCTAATTGTCAAGGAGAGCTTGTCAAAAGACCTAGACCCCTATCTAGTAGTGTCTGCTCTCTTAACATATAACAATACTACTTATTAGGTTCGTAACGAAATAGGTTCAAAAGATAAAAGAGGGCAATATTATGATTATTAGAATAAAGAAAGATATGGAGAACATATATAAATTATAGCATAAAGGAGTTTTTATATTGAACCAAGCTTTGCTTATTATTGATGTCCAACAAGAATTAGTTGATGGTAATAACGAAACTAAAAATGTGCTTAATAAAGAAGAATTGTTAGATAATGTTAATTTAGTTATTGATAAAGCACTAGAATCACATGCTTTGATTATCTTTGTGAGGGATAAAGATGTTGCTGAGGGCCAAGGTCCAGGTTTTCAAATACACCAGACAGTAAAAGTGCCAACCAATGCAAAAATATTTGATAAAGTAGCTACAAATGCGTTTTATGGTACATTATTAATGGATTTTTTAAAGGAAAACGAGATCGAACACCTTATTATCATGGGATGTAAAACAGAACATTGTATTGACACAGCGGTTAGAACTGCAACGGTGAATCATTTTGATGTTACTTTAGTTGGGGATGGTCATTCAACGACAGATTCTTCAATCCTATCTGCTGAAAAGATAATAAGTCATCATAATGAAATACTTCATGGTCATTACAATGTTGACAATTTTTCTGTTGTTCGGACCAGCCGAGAGGATTTGTTCCAACCAATTCATAACAATTACCGATAAATCACTATTTACCCTGCTAAATTGAGAACCTCAAAAAAATTATTGATCTATAGCAATCAGGAGTGATTGTGGAATAACCCAAACTATATTTAAACGAATGTGTGTTATTATATTTTTAATATGGAAGTATATCACATCAAAAACTAAAAAAAATTAATTTAACCCCGTTCTAAAATTGGAACGGGGTTATGCGTATTTAAGACATTAAAGGCCTCACCATACCATTTCGGGAAAATTGTACGTTTAGACACAATTTGGACACATTTTAAGCGTTTTCTGTTCGTTAAGAGACATCTGTCCAGAAAATCTTATGTTTATGAACAGAGGATAAAACTCAATAATATCAACGTTTTCTAGCTATAATCATGTTCATAAAGTGTGTAAATAAATCAATGTTTAATTAAACTTAGGTTTTTATCTTTCTGGACATGTAGTTATCTCTAAATAAGGCTGTAACGATAAGGTTTGGTTTCCCTTAGCGTACAATTTTCCCAGAATGATATGGTGACCCCGGATAGTAACAAGGTTATTTTATTTACCCTTACCAGCGATTCCCTCAACGATTTCCTTTGCTGATTTTCGATTCTTATTTATTTCACTGATTTCATCTAATTCTCTATGAATATCACGAAAGCCATTTTCAAAAGTAGCTTGTAATCCCTTAAAAATACCTTCCGAACTATCCATTTTTCCCTCTAAGCTATCCATTCTTTTATCCAATTTATCTAGACTTCCATCTAACTTATCTAATCTACCATCTAATTTTTCTAGCTTATTATCCATCGCTGTTAACTTTGCTAGTATCTGTTTTGCAAGTTCAATTTCTCTTTCTGTTGCCATGTAGCAATTCCTCCTTTTTGTAATGTTTTGCCCTTCCTTCAAGGAAGTGAGTAACTCTATCTGTTAATCCGCAGCGAGGTAAATTGTGCCGAAAAGGATTCCCCAAACTCCGCCAAATTTATTTTTCAAGATACGACTATTTGATTATAGCAAAAACCTTAACCACCCCCCATTCCATAACGCTGTACAAGACAAGTAGTAAGGGCTTTGCCCATAAAGAAAAAGTTATTGAGTTGTGGCTTTAAAACAAAGTTTGATAATTTATAAAAAAGTCTGATCATTTAAAATAAAGATTGATAATATGTAAAAAAGTTTGATCAAAATCCCGTGTTGGTGTGCAGGATTTTTTCTTTTTCAGTAATCGGGCCAGATTGTTGAACAAGAGCAGTCGTTCTTTTTCTAAGGGAGTATAGCTCAATAAAAAATATAATTTTTTAAAAGCCATTGTATAATTGGATATATATTTCAAAAGGACATGGAGGTACTTTTATGAAAACTATAGGATTAATAGGTGGAATGAGCTGGGAATCGTCGGTTGAGTATTATCGAATTATTAATAAAGAGGTCAAAAACAAATTGGGTGGATTACATTCGGCAAAATGTCTTTTATATAGTGTTGATTTTGAAGAAATCGAGCGATTTCAAGCAGATGGTAAGTGGGAGGAAGCAGGTAAATTGTTAGGGGATGTAGCCTATTCATTAGAAAAAGGAGGGGCAGATTTTATTGTTATTTGTACAAATACGATGCATAAAGTAATAGATTATGTTGAGGAAAAAATAAATATTCCTATTTTACATATTGCTGATGCAACTGCTAATCAAATAAAAAAGTCAAATCTTCATACAGTGGGGCTATTAGGTACTAAGTACACTATGGAGCAAGACTTTTATAAAGCACGAATAAAGTCAAATGGTATAAAGGTTTTGGTTCCAAATAATTCTGAACGAGAGATGATTAACAAGGTTATATATGAAGAGTTATGTTTAGGTAATATAGAGCAATCATCAAGGGATTATTACAAAAAAGTAATCACGAACTTGGTTGATAATGGTGCTGAAGGAATAATATTAGGATGCACGGAAATTGGATTATTAGTCAAACAAGAGGATTCAGAAGTTCCTTTATTCGATACAACAGAAATTCATGCAATTGAATCAGTTAAAAAAGCATTAGAATAATAAGTGAAATAGTCAATTTTCAATTACTCTAATAAAATCCTATTCAACAATCGGGCGCTTTAATGGAGGAAAGATCACAAAAATGATCAATTTTTTTTATAAAGCCGAAACTTAAATATACTTAAGAATAATCCATTCTGATCAATCTTTTTTTCAAAATGGATTATTCTTATTTGCCGTAAAATAGGGGTTTGCGAGGTATTTTTGATCAAACTTTATTTCAAAGCAACATGAGTCAGAATTGCGAATCTCGGTGACTTGTTATCCCCAAAAACATTTGAAATTTATTGCGTATTTGTAGCGGAGACCAGACGACGCTATGTACCATGCCTGCCCCCATAGTATACCGCCTTATATCCGAATATAAAAATATAGTAGGTATCGCCAATCCTCTACATGGTTCGTTCCTCCCATTTATCCCACTGATCTTACTGTTGTCATTCATGTTTGTTTGTTGTTTCATTCTTCCTTCATTGTTCTTCATTCGTTCCTTCCTTGCTGTTGTCCTCGCCTCGTGGTGTGTGCCATGCCCTGTCGCTGTCCTCGTGCCTCGCTACTGTCAGTACTGGTACTGTTACTGGTACTGTTATTAGTACTAGTACTGTTACCTATCCTCGCACCCAGCACCGCACCTTACTGTCCTACTGTTGTATGTGTAGCGATGTGGTGGTGAATGCCCTGACCTATCCATTCCCTTTTGATAGCTACATATGATTGAGGCACACCCCTTGTTTCTGTGCTAGGAAAATACCTCCCTCAGTTGTGTTCACATGTGATTGATAGTTCCCATAAAAAACTAGTGCATAAAAAACAGACTATAAATTGTCACCATTGCCAAAACAATGAAGCCGATTGTTAAAGCGAGTAATTTAAATACTTTTTTAAATGCTGTATCCATTCTCATACTCCTATGTAATTAAAATTCAATAAAGAGTATTTTGCGTAGCCAAATCATTTTTTATTCCAATGTAATAAAGTCCACAAAAATCGTATCAAAAAGTCTACATCCATTTTTGAGGAAGTACTTCCATACGCTGAGGATCTAAAAAGTACCTGGTTATTTCCTTCTCGAAAAGGTGATAAACCTATAAGTAAAATTCAAGCCTATCGACAGTTACAAAAAGCCGGGGATTTTGCCGGAGTCGAATCTTTAGGTACCCATACCATGCGTAAAACATTTGGATATTGGTTTTACAAGCAAACAAAAGATATTGCTATGTTACAAGAAATATTGAATCATAGTACACCACAAATCACATTAAGATACATTGGGATTAATAAAGAAGAGAAAGATAATATACTTGATACCTTTCGCATCTAATTTAATTTAGATGTTTTTTATTTATCTGTGACATGTTTTCTAGTGTAATTGAGGATTTGAGATATAGTTTCATACGAATTTTATTTGAAGATGGAATGAAATTGAATATTTATTCCATTTTTTTATTGAATAATATATCACTAAATGATATATTATTTTTAGATATATCATTTAGTGATATAGAAAGTGGGGAGAAAATGAAGTCATTAGAACAATTAACCGATTCTGTATTTTATATTATGGCGGGGTTTACAAAACCAAGACATGGATATGCAGTGATGAGTTTGATTGAAGAATTAACGAATGGGCAAGTAGTAATTGGGCCTGCATCACTATACACAATTATTAAAAAGTTAATAACTGAATCCTACATTGAACTATTTGATGATTCAGATTCACGTAGAAAAGTTTATGTTTTGACAGCTAAAGGAAGAGAAGTGTTGGAGCAAGATATTTCGAGACGAAAAACGATGCTTGATTTTGCTGAAAATGGATTAAAAGGGGAGAACTAAGATGGGAGAAACAAAATACATAACGTCAAATGGAATTGCTTTTTCTGAAGAAAAGGATTTAGAAAAATTAAAAAAGTATGCTGCAAAAGGATGGATTGTGAAACGCTTTAAAAGAATGGGATATGAATTAGAAAAAGGCGTCGCTGAAGATGTTATTTTTAGTCTTGATATAAGAGAATTAGGGGAGAATGAATTAGAAGAATATATTGAAATGTTTCAATTATCCGGTTGGGAGTATATTTGTTCAAGTTTTAATATGCACCTATTTAAAGCGAAACCTGGTACAAAGCCAATTTATACAGATAAAGAAACAAAACGGGAGAAGATAAAAAATGTTAGAAAATCAGTTATGTCAACAGTTGTGATCAGTACAGTTCTACTTATTATAAGTTATATAGTTTATTCGATTAGTTCTGGATTATTAAGTACAATATTTGAAATAGTTTTCTTAGTTTCACTTGTCATTGCCATTCCAATGTTAACGACATTAATAGCGACTTACTACCATTCGTTACGAACAAGATAATATAGAAAGTGAATTTGTAAGTTTATAAGTTATTTGCCTACCAAAATGATCAATCTTTTTTATATAATTTTTGAGAGGTAAGTTATAAAACCCTTGTATTTTGAACAATCATTGTTCAAAATACAAGGGTTTCTTTTTATGATGAAATGAATCTTCTCAGCATCTTTTTATCGAACTTTCATTTAAGCCAATAAATTCATTCTATTCATTTTTATATTCCTAGTCCTTGTATTAATTAATTTTTTCTTTGTTATATAAAATTTATATAACAAAAGCAAAATTTAACAAAGTGGATAATTGTCATCATCATATCTAACACATTGATTTCTAACTAAAACATTTTTAACAAACGTTTGTTTAATTTTCCCATAATTGATTTTTCATCATATTAGTAAAAAAGATAAGAAAACTCCATTTACATATATTTTTTTACTTATGATGAAGAAAACAGTTATGGAAAATTAGACAAGCGCTTATTTAAATATGGGGGTATCGCCACATCGCCATCAAGCTAAGAAAAGCGAATACCCCAAAACGAAAAAATTGAGAACGAGAAGTGATTTTTTATTGGCCTATATCCTTTATGTAGATAGTCAAAAGAGTTAATATGTATAATATATAAACTAAAGAATAGTTGTTATAAAATTCGTAACAAAAATTCATATGAGGGGTATAAAAGTATGGAGAAAAAAATTCTATCTGAGACAGTAAATGACATGATATTATCTGGTAAGAAAGTTGATACAATTAAAAATAAAGATGAGATTAAAAGAGTATTTGCCAAAGAAGGAATACCTTTTTTTGATAAAGTAATTGATTTTCAAGTAGCATTTGGTGGTATTTGGTATAAAATTGGTGAAAGATTTTATGAAGGTTTCCAAATGGATATGTTTTTCTTCAATAAATTTGAAGAAAAATATGAACTTAAGTTTTTTACAAAGGAAAACGGAAAATACTATGTTCAATGTATGGATTATCATTATGCAGGAGATTTTGGACCTTGTATTGATGAGGATGGGAAAATATATCGTTTCTGCATGGGACGTTTTTTCATTAGAGCTGACAATATAGAAGAATTTTTAGACGATGATGCAATTAAATACTATATGGTTAATAAGCATAAAACTTGGCTAACACGTGGGGCTAAAATTAGTGAAATTGATGAGTTTAAAAAAACGGAAGCTTTAAATAAAATTAAGAGAGAATCATTTTCAGATAAATATTTTGAGTGGTGGTGCAATACCGAAGAAACAATTTTTGTAAGAATTGATTTAGTAGATAAATATGGTTATGCAGAAGTATATTGTAAAGGCCAAAAGATATTAGAGCAATTGTATAAGTCGGACATATCAGTAAGTGTTTTTCCACCTAATAACTGAAAATAAATATTAATATTGAGCCAAAATAGTTTATTTTAGAGGTCCGGCTACATCGCTATCAAGCTAAGATTTTACACTATCCATAAAGCACAAAAGACGTTATCCTTTCTGTATATTTCTACAAACAGGATAGCGCTTTTTTCATTTTATAGGTAGAGTTCTATGATGAATCATATTAATAAGGCAATAACAATTATACGTAATAATTTATATTTAATCGATATTAGAACTTATTACTTTATATTTATCTTCTTTTGCAACATCTATAATCGCACGAATCTTTTTTTGTTCATTATTCAGCTCATGTCCTTCGATCCAAACTTTATATCCCATTTCTCCGGTTACTCCAACTTCAGTTATAACAACATCTAACTGTTTTTCTTTTTGAAAATATTCAATAGCAGTTTCCTTTGCCTTTTCTCGAGTTTTCGGAAATTCTTTCTCACTTAATGGATCTTTCGTTGTTAATGTAATATAAGAGACAAAACCAATAATAATCAAAGTTATTGTAGAAAGTCCAACTAATAATAATTTTTTCATCCTTCTTCATCCTTGTCTATCTTTTTTAAAATATTAACACTATATTTATCGTTTTTCAATAAATATTTATTATTTATTATTATTTTTTTATTGATAATCTCTGTGATTTTAGAAAAGTAGAAAAAAGCATTCCTCTAACTATCCTGATCTTTATCTCAACTAATCTATTAAATAATCCTATTATGGAATTCTATCACATCGTCATCAAGTAAAAAATTTGTTTTTAGGGTACTTTCATAACTTAGCTTGATGGGCATGGGGTACCGCCAGCATTTTGGAAAAAAACCACGCTAAGAGCATGCAAGATTTTATACAGTTTTTGGGCTAATCCAATATCAAACAAGAACCCTAAAAACGAGTCAGGATAGGAATGTATAAAAAAATACATAGATCCATAGAACAAAAAAAGACGATTCCCTTGTGAGAATAAGGATTCGTCTTTTTCTTCGCTACCGATAATAGGACGTTATGTTAACTTTATATGTATATAATATTCATGGGTTTATACAAGTTAATAGATAAAAATTATAGTTTTAATTATAATGATATCCAGTATCTTCTAGTCAATTTCCCATCATTAGGATCTAACCTTTTATCTTCTAATACACCGTTATTATTTTCTATTATCCCTATTGAACCCAAATTATCATCGGCACACGTTACAAGGATTTTATTAAGCCCTAATATTTTTGATTTTGCCAATGCTAATCTTAGCATTTTTGAACCATATCCTTTTTTTCTTTCACTTGGTTTTACAGAATATCCAATATGCCCTGCATAGTTCAATAAATAGTCATTTAATTCTAATCTTAAATTCAACATACCTACAATTGAACTATCGCTCTTTTTAACGGCAATATACTGAATTGCTGGTACCCGATTGTCAGGAACAGTTTTTCGATTTTCGTTTATTTTTAAATAATCTAACCAGTCCGTTACGCTGTTTTTAAAAGCTAATGAAGAGGTTCCTTCAATTCCATTTGGACTATAGGGGTATTCGTTCTTGTAATTTATAATTTCTTGTTCAAATTCTAAACTAGGTAAAAATAATTCAATTTCATCCATTGCTATCACTCCTAGAAATTTATATCCATAAAATAACAAAAACATCAGCATTTTGCTATCTAAATTTACTACTTATAATGAGACGTTATGTTAACCGATCACGTATACAATATACAACTAGAATTACAAAACATATCACCTCTTCTAAATGATACAATTAGGAAAAGGAGGAGAGAATATGTACGATTACAAATTTGTTAAAGTCGAAGCTAATAAATGGACTGGGGAACCTAAAGAAGATTATAAACGTATTATTGCCGAACATGCTGAAGAAGGTTGGAAGTTTGTTCAAATCTTTGCACCACCAACTATGGGGTACGCAAATTACTTTGAGATTATTTTTGAACGAACAAAATAACTCCTTTTTAAAAACGAAGAAAGTTGCTTTAAATAACACACAAAAAATCGTGATATTTCAATATTTAGGAATTTAGTTAATATCGATTTAACTTATAAAACAAATAAATTGATATTAATCAACTTCCAATAACGATAACTATGTGAACATAAAAGTCCTCCAGTTAAACAATCTGGAGGACTTTTAATAGTCTTCTAAATACATTGAATCCCTATAATGAGACGTTATGTCAACCACACATGTATACGATATACATCCAACTTTCAGCACCTTATTACTCTTCCTAAATGGTACAATTAGGAAAAAGGGAGAGATATTATGCTGTCTGTATTGTTTGCAATGGTTCCACTCGTTTTTCTCATTCTGATTTGGGACAACCTTCGGCTGATTAGAAATAACTCCGAGCAACAAATCAAGCAAAATGAACAGATTATCAAACTTTTAAAAGAGAACAAACAGAAGTAAGAAGCGTTTCCCTCTTCAAAACGAGAGGGGTTTGCTATGGCTTTTTATTTTATGAGAGGAAGTGGGGAAATTATGGGGAAAGAAATACTGTTTGATAATGAAGGTATAATTCTAAAACTAAATGGGGTAACAGGATTACTTGCATTAAAACTAAAATTAAAAATGCCTTATAACACGATTAAGAGTGTATATGTTGACTATTTTGATGCTCCACAATGGATGCTTCGTATGCCCGGAACATCAATTTCTTCTCTCAATATTTTTGAAGGAAGTTTTAAATATGCTGACGAATGGTACTTTCTCTCTTATGAAAATAGAGTCCCTCTCGTAATGATTGAATTAGAAGGTCATGAAAAATATAAATATGTCTTTTTTGAGATTGATGATCCTACCAAAATAGCCGCTGATATTAGAAAACATATAAAAGATTTGTAATTATTGTTGCACCTATCAATATATTACTTCCTCTAACGATAATTATGTAAATGAGCCGTCCGCATTGAACTGAACCCAAAAAGTTAGACAAAGAATTTAAGCGGCCGATGGGATGTGAGTCCGGTATTGCACTGGACTCA
>NZ_JAEHBK010000069.1:0-9475 GCF_016483685.1 Bacillus cereus group sp. N8
ATGATTTTATACATCGTTGATATAGAGGGAATCCGGGAGATCCTTGCTATTCTTTTTTTGCATAAAATCTTGTATAAATAAAAAAGATTTTGATGTTATTATCAAGAAGTAATACATATCAGTGTTAAAATCAGAATGTATTTCGAAATTAAATCGTTTTTAAAATCGGTTTTCATATCGGTTGTAAGTGTATTCCGATTTTGATTAAAGTATTGATTTAATCATGTTTTATGAGTAAAAAACGTATTCCGTTTTTGGGGGAGGAATGAAAATTGGAACTGAAATCGGAAATGCATACACCAAAAATTGTTGCGGAACTTTTAGAGGTGACACCCGATTTGCTAAAGGTATGGTCAAATGAATTTAACATACAAACTGAGCGAAGCCAGGGAGGTCATCGTAGATACTCTAAGGAAAATATAGAAGAATTAAAAGCAATAAAAGAAAAAATACAGGTGCAAAAATGGTCTTACGATCAAGTTCGAGCATGGCGAAACGGGGAACTTGATTCGTTTGTTTCAAGAGAAGAAAAATCAGAATTAGAAAAGAAATTGAATGAAGTATTAGAAAATCAACAATTACAAAATCAATTCAATCAAGCACTCGTTCAAAAATTACAAGAAATTACGAATGAATTGGTTACGACAAAAGAGCATTTAGTTAATACGGAGAAAAAGTTGACAGAAGTAGAAGGTAAAAACAGCGAATTAGAAGTTTTTATAGAGAAGAAGCTAGAGAAGCGAGATCAGTTATTGCTTGAAAACATTAGAGATATGCAGAAGCAAAATCAGAAACAAAAACGGAAAGGTTTTTTCGGTTTGTTTAAAAATTAAATATGATTGATATTTTTGTAGGGTTCTAATGTCGGAAAAAGAAGAATAGAAATATAGCATACATACAATAAGGGAATGCAGTATAGATCAGTCTACAAGCATTCCCTTGCTATTATTATGTTACGTAGTTTTATAATCTTTTGTTTTTATTTTATATGTTTTTAGTATATTTTTAATTAATGGAACTTACCTTTTAAAATGACAGAATTTTTAGAATTATATAAATTTATATTAAATTTAAAAAATATTATATTTTTTAAATTTAATAGTTTACATGTTTTGGTTAATGATGTAATATTTGTATGTATTTATTAAAAAAGGGAGGAATTACCTTGAAAAAATTGGGATTAACAGCTTTGGTAGCTACAATGGGGATTGGAATTTTTACTGCAACAGATGCAAAGGCATTAAGAGATATCGATCCGATCGATTTTTCTATTAGTTATTCGTATACAAAAGATGTTCCTGGTGATGGTTATAAAATTTATCATGGACATCAAAGTGCTGGATATTATGTTGTTAATTTAAAGGAAAGCTCTGGTTCTGCTAATGTGAAAACTGTACTTCATAATTCAAATCATGAATCAAGAGGTTCTGGTACACTTGATAGAGGTACAAAACAAGCATTCTCTAATAGTGGAACTGCTGGTTATTATTATCATTTGAATATGAAAAGAACCTATAGTGGTGGAGATATTTATGTAAAAGGTTCATGGTCTCCTGATTCTCAAGACTAATTAAAAAATGTTTCTTTTATAAAAGGAATCTATGTAATTGATTATTCAATTAAGTCAAAGTGATTAGATAAATTTATTTAATCATTTTGACTGTTTTCCGTTTTATAGGTTAAATGTAATTTTTTTACACAAATTGGGAGGTTATCGTGAATAATATTATTAAAGATAGATTTATAAACAAATATAGTATTGGTTCTTTTATAGCATTTCTTTTGATTGTATTTTTTTCATTCTTTGTATCAAGTAGTATTTTTGAATCTATTTTTTTATATGATTATAGTAAAGGAGATTTAGCAGGTAAAAGTCGATTTTTTTTAGCTGAAAATTATCTTTTCAAGTCATCAACTTGGGAACTAATGACTTTTGATAGTATGTATTATTCTTTATTTTTGTTTACGCTACCTGCAACTTTTCCTATTATTGGTTTTTATAATGAAGGTAAAGGGTATTTTGTTCATGCCTATACAAGGATAAAAAATTACAAAAAAAGTATATTAGTTGTTATTTTACAATATTCAATTATTTCCGGTTTGTGTTTTGCTGGTCCATATTTATTGTTTTATTTGTTTGTTGCTTGTTTTAATTCAAACTATATTAATAGTCACATTGGATTATTAAATAGTATAAATTCTTATATTTCTTTTAATAATGCAATTGTATATTTCGTAGTGATTTGTTTTATAGTTAATTTTATTTTTGGATCTATATATGGTTTTTTTGCATGTACAATTGCATTATGGACAGAAAAAGTTTATTTTATTGTATTAATTCCATTTATATACTATTTGGTGATGTCAAATATTTCTGCGGCATTTAATTTTGAATTAATTTCTCCATTAGTAGGAATTTTATATAATACTTATAGTGGTGTTTCTTTATATCAAGTAATTGTTCCTTTACTAATTCCTTTATTTATAGGAATAGTACTTATTTTTCTTCATTTTAAACGAGGTGATAAGTTTGGTGTATAAATATAGCATTTTAAAAGCTCTTTTGTTGTCTTATATTTATTACTGTATTATTTATACATTTCCATATGGTTCTCAATTATCACCAAATATGTTTATTAGTGATAATTTGAATTCATTTATACCTTTTTTCTTGTTATATCTGTTTTTTATTAATAATTTTCAAATGTTTTTTGCAAATAGTATGTTCTTAGTGAGAAATAAAAGTTTAAGTAATTCTGTATTAGGAATTTTAAAAGAATTAGTACCTTTAAATATTTTGTATACGTTTGTTTTTGTTTTTGTAATAAATATTGTAAATATTCAACATTTTGGTAAGATTGATCTAATATATAGTATTAAATTTTTCATGTTAATTAATCTTTGTTTTATATTCCTTAATCTAGTTGTTATTATTCCTAGGATTATATGGGGAGGAATATCTTCTTTTATTAGTGCTTTATTTTTTATTATGTTAAGTATTTTTTCTATTTTGTTTAAAAAAGAAAGTGATGATTTTCTTTTTTTACCTTTATCTTTACATGCAATGCCTCTTAATACATTTAAAGACTTTTTAATAGTTATTAGTATATTTTCTCTGTATATCTGTTTGATATTTTTATTTATATTCTTTGTTAGAAGGTTGTATTATGGAAATCAAAAACATATTTCTTAAGATAATAAAAATGGTGTTTTTAATATTAATATTTTCTAGTCTGCTTATAAATATTAAATTTACGACTTTAATGGAATATCCTATATATAGTAATAAATCTATTTTATTGAATTATTTTGTTAAATTTTGGGGTAATACTCAAATAAAAAATTTAGATAGTTATTATATTTTGGATGTGTTTAGTATTGTAAGGCCTTTTATTGTTTTGTTTTTAGGAATTGTATTTTCTACTTTTTCTTTTATGAGTACACCAAGTACGTACTCTTATTTTACTTTCTATAGAAAGAGAAGAATGTATGATTATTGTATTTCTGAATCTTATCTTATTATTTTTAATGCTATAAGGTATGTAATATTATGGGGAGTTTCTATAGTTATATATGTGTTTTATTTTAAGTTTATAGAAAATATCTCAATTTTATTTGATTATGAAATATTGAAGTTATTAGTACTACATATTATTTTAATGTTAATTTTTATCTGTAATATGAGTTTTATATGTTTAATTTTAAATATTCTATACTCAAAATTAATAGGATTTATAGTGATAGTAGGAGGAACTCTTTTTACTATTTATCTTGATTTAAAGTTAAAAAGTATAAATATCATTTTATTTGATTATAATTCTTGTTTTATTGATAGTTTTATTATACAAATTTTTATTTTAGTGTTTTGTTTCTTAATTTATAAATATATATATAAATTATATATATTGAAAGGATGATAGAATTGTCTCATATTATTTCACTATCAAATGTATCAAAAAAAGTAAAAAAACAATTAATTTTAGATGATATTACATTAAAATTAGAGAGTAATAAGACATATGGTTTTATTGGATATAATGGTTCTGGAAAAAGTATGCTATTTAAAGTGATTTGTGGATTTACTTCTTATACATCAGGTGTAGTGAAAGTTAATGATAAAGTAATAGGAAAAGATATAGATTTTATTGAAGATGCTGGAGTTATAATTGAAGCACCTGAATTTTTACCTAAATTAACAGGTTATGAAAATTTATTTTTATTGTCTAAAATTAAAAAGATAATTTCTAAAGAACAAATAATAAATTCTTTAAAATTAGTCGGTTTAGAAGATCATATGAATAAACACGTTGGGAAGTATTCTTTGGGGATGAAACAGAGACTTAGAATAGCCCAAGCAATTATGGAAAATCAGTCCATTCTTATTTTAGACGAGCCTTTTAACGGTTTAGATAAGAAAGGAGTTATGGAGATACAACAACTTCTTTTAGAATTAAAAAAAGTTAAAACTATTCTTCTAACTAGTCACAATGAAAATGATATAAGTTTGTTATGTGATGTTGTTTTTGAACTTGAAAGTGGAAAAGTTATTAACGAAGAAAGGATGGTTAATAAGTGAAAAAAACATATTTATTTTTATTAATAATAGCTATTTTATTACTTTCATCATGTTCTAATGAAAGTAATAAGGGTAATTCTCGAACTAATGAGAGTGATAAACATACACAACAAGAAGATGAATATATGAAAAACAGGAAAACTTTTAATATTTCTTCAGAAAAGTTATTTACTTCTATTAAAAATAAAGAAGGGATTAAAAAAACATTTGAAAAAGAAGGTAGTTATAATGTTATTTCAGAAAAAAATATAATCCAAGCTTTTTTCCTTTCCAAGTCGGAAAAAGTTTCTAGTGTAGAAGTAACTGTAAATAATCGAAGCTTTTATAAAGATGAGGAAGAGAAAAAAATAGTATTAAGATTTTTTAAGGATTTATTCGAAAGTTTAGATATTAATTATGATGAAGAAAAACTATTATCTATATTAAAAGAAGATTTAACAAACTCTGCTGATATTAAGAATACAGACTATAAATATTTTAACTATAATGATCAGGCTTGGTTTAGTATAGTAGGTGTTTTTAATAATGGAGAGAAAAAAGGTAGTCCAACAGGAATTAATATCAATATAAATAAAAATAAACCTGAAGCTGATTAAAATAGATTTTACATTTCTTATTATAATATTTGTAATAAGAATAATACGAAGTTTGAGGGATGTCTATGAAACAACTTAAGGGAAAACAGGAGTTAAAATGGGTTCTAATTATATTAGTAGTTTTCATTGTTATATTTATAGTTAGAACTTTTATCTTTATGCCATTTAAAGTAGATGGGGAATCTATGGAACCAACTTTGCAAAATAAAGATAGGTTATTTGTTAATAAAGTTATAATAAAATTTTCTCCTATAAAATATGGGGATATTGTTGTTATTAAAAAAACAGAAGATCAGATGCATTTGGTGAAAAGAGTCATTGGACTAGCTGGTGATGTAGTAAAAATCACAGAGGGTAAACTGTATATAAATGGTGTAGAAAAAAAAGAAGCTTATTTAAATCAAGATTTATTAGAGCAATATAAACAATTAAATTATGCTGAACAAAAAATCCCGGTTAATAAAGTATTTGTAATGGGGGATAATCGTCTAAATAGTAAAGATAGTCGGAATGGTTTAGGCTATATAGATGAATCTGATATAGTAGGTAAAACTGAATTTGTATATTATCCTTTTAATAAAATAAAGTTTATTAATTAATAAGCTTTAATCTATCTCTTTGTATAGAATTAATTTAAAAAAGTGTAATATTCCATAAGTGGGGACAAAAAAGGAGTCTGTATTCAGGCCCTTTTTTATTTACCATAAGAGGTAGATATACAGTGTCTGTCAACGGTAAGCGGACAGAATGAAGCTGTAAGCGAAATGAAGGAGCATTAAGGAGTTGATCAGATTCACTATGCAACCCTCTTGTGGTTGTCAAAAGGTACCCTTTTGATCCTGCCTAACGGCGAGGGAGCCCCTCAAGGATTGAGGGGTTGGGGAGTTGGATTGAGGGGGTCTGGGGAAGAGTTCCCCAGTAGGTTTGGACAAAGTCCAAGGTTTGGTTTTGCCATGCTAAGCATGGATCGGCGGAGCCGAAAAGCGTCGCAGACCCCTATCGATTTTGATGCGTTAGCGTCAAAATACGTATAGGGTTACGTTAATTGACACAATTCCGTCGCCTGGCTAGACTTATTGTATCAATTAATCTAGGGGAAGTGGTGGCACTTTATATTGTTCTCTATTTCATTTAATCAATCTCACCAAAGTTCATTAAGCCATAATAACAGAGAAAACATTCATGGGAATCCTGGCATCGATCCATCCAGATTAGACGAGAATATCTACTTTGTTCAAAAGGACATCCGAAGTGTATATAAGGATGTCTTTCAAGAAGCGGTGGACAAGTATAATGAGAAACAAAAACACAATGACCGTAAGATTCAGGACCACTATGACAAAATACATAAAAATGAAAAGACACATGAGCAACGAGAATTGGTTGTAGAGGTTGGAGAGGGTAAAGATGACCCAATGTATGGGGGATCCAAAAAAGAGGCGTTAAAACAGTATGCTGAGGTGTTTCAAGAGAGAAATCCGAATCTAGCTGTTTATAACATTGTTTTACATGATGATGTTTAAAGTTTTATGTAGAAATTTGTGGTAAAATGAAAAAGAACCTTGCTCCAACAAGGTTCTTTAAAAATTATTAATTAGGAAACAGTAGGAACCGACCAAGGAAACCTACTAAACTCAATATTCTATGTACATTTTAACATAACAAATATATATAAAACAATAATTGATGTAATTGAATTACATAGTATATATGTTTTTACTAGGTTTCTAGTTTCCTATGAAAAATAGGAGGAGAAATATGAGTAAAGTTGTTAATTTTGAAGATGCAGAAAAAAAGGCTAAAGTTAGAGAAAATAAGGTAGAAGATTTAATTGGACAAGCTCAACTTGGTTTGTCTGCTGAACAACAACAATTATTATTACAAGTTTTACATAGTACAACTGGTGAAGATTATTTTATTGGTAAAAAGAAAAAACGAACTGATGGGGTGAAGTTCGTGCAAATGATTACAGAGAACATTGATTATTTGTGTGAAATTGGGTATTTAACTCAACCAGAAAAGGCATTTTTATTTGATATTTCGAGATTTCTAGAATTTAAATCTAATGTTATTGTTGAAAAAAATGATGATGAAGTTAAACCAAATGCTGCTTCTCCAAGTTATTTGGCAAAAAAATTAGGGAAAACAAGAACATCTATTTCTAAAATGATGAATGATTTACTTGCTAAAGGAGTTTTAGGAGTTGCAGAAACAGGAGTAACAACTGAAGATGGACGAACTTGTTCATCTCGTACTTGGTTTGTTAATCCAAATGTTTTATGTAATGCACCAAAGGATGATGTTGATAGGGCCACACAGCAAATTTTTGCAAGGGCATTACGAGATATTCAACTTGAAGGAAGTAAGAAAAAACATAAGTTGCCTATATATTTATTTTAAAAAAGTGCAATTAGCTATTGCACTTTTTTTGTTTGTTCTTTTTTACAAAAAATAGGTGTTAATTTTTTTTAACACAGGTGTTAATTTTTTTTAACACCTCAAACCTTTTAAACCCTTGCTATTACTGACTTTCTTCACTTTGCTCTTCTCACTCTTATATATATAGCTAAAAGTTCCGCAAGGAACGGGTTGTATTTTTGAGAAAAACACTCAAAAATCTCCACCCTCAGAATCAAAAAGTCGTTCTGTCCTTGCGGAACTTTTTTCGGCTCGTGTGCTTTTCTCGCCAAGCCGACAGACAAAAAGCAAAGCAATGGTTCTCGACTTGGACAAGCAAGTATACGAGCCGAACCGCTTAGATCATTCGTCTCAAGATAGTTCTTATTCTAAAAATAGATACGTAATACGTGGGGTTTCGCCCCCACACGACGAGCCAGCACTCTAGCCAAAAAGCAAATTTCAAACCAAAAGATCAAAACAAAACCAGGTTAAGTAAAAAAGTCGATTCCTTGAGATGGAAATCGGCTTTTTTAATAAGTAACATTTCCTTAGCGTTGTAAATCCGCATTTTCCTGACGCTACCCCATATATATCATATACATGTCCGGTTAACATAAAGTCCTATTATTAGCAATCGTATATTCGTTAAAAGCTTTTTGGAATAGTTAGGATCTTATCGGGAACATTAATTTTTATGGAGGTGATTGTAATGAATAATAACAAACAACCAAACAAAACTTCTGCAGGAACAAACGCTGCATCTGCATCTAACAAATTTGGAACGGAATTTGCTAGTGAAACAGATGTACAAGCAGTAAAACAACAAAACGCTCAAGCAGAAGCTAAAAAGAACCAACAATCTAGCCAACAATAAAGTTAACAAACAAAGGATATTTTCCATAATTGTGGGAAATATCCTTTGAGCAAACTATCCAAGATGCGATAAGACATCACTCATGAAACTCAATTACGTAATAGAAAAAGACTACTTCTTTTAACTGGGAAAAGGTAGTCTTTTTCTGTTTTTAAGCTGTATATGGTATACAATTTTAGTTAATATAACGCATCATTATGGGGATTCAATGTATTTAGAAGACTATTAAAAGTCCTCCAGATTGTTTAACTGGGGGACTTTTGTGTTGACATAATTATCGATATCGGAAGTTATTATTTAGGCAATTCCCTTTGCTTTTTTATGGTTTATATATCGTATCGGAATACGAATCTAAACATTCCTTTGTAGCACGGACATACAATTTTTCTAAAACATCATCAGAAGCATAAATATTCATCCACTCTATACCGTTGGAAGCCGACAAACAAAGTGCAACTTTACCTTGCTTAGCCATATCTTTAGAATATCTAACGGCTGAAATACTTTCCCCTGTATTAGGATTATCTAAAATATCAGGATCGTAACAGTAAGAAAGGATATCTAGATTTTCAAATTGTTCTAATCCCATCACAATTACAATAGAACCTCTTCCCCATCCCGTCACATTCCATAATTGTTCGTATCCCTTTATAGCTTCTTGATTCAAATCAACTTTGTATTTGTTACGAGTAGAAATGAGTATATGAGAACATTGTTGTAATAACTCCGAATTCTTTTGGATCCCATAAACATAGCAATCCGTAGCAAATAAAAGTAATGGTCGCAAAATTAGATCATGTGCTGGTAAACTAGAATGTTCATTATAATCTCTAAAATGACTTGGCATTAAATTTACGGAAAAGTGATTCAAATAAGATGTATCCTTTCTGTTGAGAACTATAAGCTCATTATATCACTTTATAAGGCTGTATATCAGATTCATGTTTGGTTAACATAACGTCTCATTATCGGTAGCAACTATTTTGATAGAATCCTTGTTTTTATAAGGTTTCTTGCTTTCATGTCTAT
>NZ_JAEHBK010000007.1:0-237087 GCF_016483685.1 Bacillus cereus group sp. N8
ATTGGCAGCCACTCTCGCAAAGGAAACTGCCATGATAATGCCTGTATTGAGTCATTTTTCTCCCATTTTAAATCGGAAATGTTGTATTTGAATCATTTTAAAACAGAAGCAGATTTAATACAAGCAATTGAAGAGTATATTTATTTTTATAACTATAAACGGTTCCAAAAACGACTCAACCACCGAGCTCCGATAGAATATCGAATCTCGATGGCTGCTTAGTCTTTTTAATATTGTCTACTTGACAGGGATAAGACCACGTAAAGCCGTCAGCCTCTTTCTTTATTATATATTACGCCTTATGACACTCTGGACAAACGCCATAAATTTCTAAGCGATGACTATTAATAACGAAGCCTGTCGTTTTCGCAGCTTCCTCTTCAAGCTGTTCCAAACCTCCATAAGGAAAATCAACAATCTTACCACATTTTTCGCAAATCACATGATAATGTTGACTTGTAACATAATCAAATCTACTTGAAGCGTCTCCATAAGTTAATTCCTTTACAAGTCCAACCTCTTTAAATACACGTAAGTTATTATAAACAGTTGCAACACTCATATTTGGAAACTTACCTTCTAATGCTTTATAAATGTCATCCGCTGTTGGGTGCGTCATAGATTCCACAAGGTACTCTAAAATAGCATGACGCTGTGGAGTAATGCGTACACCCGTATTTTTCAGCATTTCTAGCGCTTCTTTTAATTCTTCTTTGACCACCGTCATGCACCCCGATTCTATACGGATTATTATTTTATAATTCTTATAAAGAGTGTACTCCTTTTCTTATAAATCGTCAATATTTCTACTATAAGTATGTGGTTTATTTTTGTATATAGGCTTATTCTTATGTATCTTTCCCTATTTTTTATACATTTACATAGAAAAAAGTGCGACATAATCGCACTTGGAATACTATCATCTGAGGAGGTATGCCCTACACTTCACTTTATGTAAGACGATAAAATATGTATAGACACTCGCCTTACTTCTATATATTTTACCTCCCCAATGGATTTACTTTATATAAGAAAGAACATCTTCAATATGTCCCTTCACTTTCACTTTACGCCACTCTTTTACAAGCTCACCGTCTTTATTAATAAGGAATGTAGAACGCTCGATTCCCATGTACTCTTTTCCAAAGTTCTTTTTCAATTTCCAAACATCGTACAATTCCGCTACCTTATGATCCTCATCTACTAAAAGTACAAATGGAAGTTCATGCTTCTCAATGAATTTCAGATGTCTGTTCGCTGAATCGGGACTTACACCAAGAATAACTGTATCTTTCTCTTGAAATACTCCATATGCATCTCGAAAATCACATGCTTCAGTTGTACACCCTGGAGTCATATCTTTCGGATAAAAATATAGAACTACGTTTTTACCACGAAAATCAGCTAAGCGAACTTGTTCCCCGTTACTTCCCTCTAATGTAAATTCTGGAGCCATTTCTCCTACTGTGATCATTGTTATCACTCCTATTCTTTTCTTTTACTATATCAAATGCGATCTTATTTTTCATTGTCTATTACAGACCTCATTACAAAAGCAAACGGTAGTGTATATCCAATTAGCGCTTCTGCAATCGCAATCCATCTCCCTATTCCAATCGGAGCTATATCACCGTACCCAACGGACAATAAAGTAACTGCGCTAAAATATAAGCAAATTTCTACAAGTTGAAAAGATTGAGCATGCAAGCTTTCTCCATCTTCTTTTAAAACTGCAAAGCCCATTTCTTCTAATACAACATAACTTAACCCAAACGCAATCAATACCGTTGTATAAATTAAAAATAAGGAGGCTAAATTATAAAGCGAAAAGAAACGCCTAGAATCTGAATATGAACTCCATAACAATTGGACACTTCTCAAAATAGCAATTGCTGCAACTAATAGAATAAATCCCCATAACATGTCCTCCACCTCATTTTATATGTATGAGACAGCCATTGGATTTATCCCTTAGAAACAAACAAGCTTCTATAATTAATTCCCAGCACCCCGGTACCTTTTTACCCCTTGATTCCAAAGAGTTATTGCAATCGTAAAACAGATAATACCAACGAATGGTGTTGCAAACGCATAGCTATTCCACTCTGTTTTTCTTAAAAAGTATGCTGCTGGATATACCCCCACAAATGCAAACGGTAAAACAAACGTTAAAATAAAGCGAATAACACGGTTATAAATATCAACAGGATAGCGTCCATAATTCCCTATGTTATACATAAGCGGCATAATCGAACTTTTCGCATCCGACCAAAACCCAAGGCTTGCAAGCGTAACAAATATCCCGCCATACACAAGCGCCCCTCCCCCTACCATTAGTAGGAATAAGAAGAAATCATACCAGTAAAAAGATAACTGTAATTCTACTGCTGCATATCCCATTACAATAATTCCTGTAATCGCTCCAATTAAAGATTCAAGTTCCATTCTTTCTAATATAATTTGAAACAAACTATGAATCGGTCTCGTTAATATACGGTCCATTTCTCCTTTAATAATGTAACGATCATTAAAGTCCCATATGTTAAAGAAAGCTGAGAAAATGGCAAACGGTACTAAAAAGAAACCATAAATAAAGATAACTTCTTCTCTACTCCAGCCTTTTAATGCTTGCGTATGTCCAAACACAACGAGAATAAAGATTAAATTAACAGCCTGCAGTGATAAATCAGAAAGTAATCCAACGATAAAATCGCCCCGATACTCCAATTTTGTTTTTATATATTGGCTTGCATATTGCAAAAATAGGTTTATATATATCATCTCATCATCCCCCTTGTACAATTAGACGTTTTCTCGCCGTTCTCCACATGAGTACAATTGGAATAATAAGTACAATTGCCCAAATTACTTGGAATAATAATGCCTCATACAATTTACTTCCTTGTATACCTTCTGAAAAAATCATACTCGGAATATAACTAATGGCCTGAAACGGTAAAAATACCATTGCTTTTTGAGCCCATAACGGATAAAAACTAATCGGTAATAATAAACCAGAAAATAAATCGATAACAACACGTTTCGCATACATAATTCCACTATTATTAAATAAGAAGAATGTGAGCATTCCGGTCATTAAATTTATTTGTGTATTAATGATAAAACTAAATATTAAAGATAAGAAGAAAAATAACCACGTTTGAAAATCCGTTGTAATTTGCAATGAAAATAATAAGGTAACGATAACCATACCTGGAATTGAAAAGAATGCAAAACGAAATATCCCTTCACCGAGACCTTGCATCACTTTCATCCCTAAATAGTTATATGGACGAATCAGTTCTACCGCTACACGTCCTTCTTGAATTTCCATCGCAATTTCTCTATCTATATTATTGAAATAAAAAGCACGTGCCATCCATGCGATCGCAATATACGTAGTCATTTGCGAAATAGATAAACTTTCAATATTCTCTTTTCCACTATAAATTGCTTGCCATAAAAAATAATACGCACCGATATTAATTGTATAAATTAAAATCCCGCTGTAATAATTTGTACGATAAGCAAGCATCATTAAAAAGCGAATACGGATCATTTCAATATACTTACCCATGCTTAATACCTTCTTCATAAATGTTACGAATAATTTCCTCTGTAGACACTTCGTTAATTTTTAAATCTTTAATTTGAAAAGCTTGTACTACTTTAGAAATAAGCATTGAAATAATAATTTCTTCATTCGGGATTTTAGCAACCCACGCATTTTCCTCTTTCGCTTTTGACCAAACGACATGACTATCTGGCATAACCATTGATAAAGCCTGATAGGAAACTGGTGCAATAAATTGAAAATGTATTTCCTTCTCTGCTCCCCACTGCGCACGAAGATTATTTAAAGAACCGTCATACATAATGTTTCCTTCATCAAGCATGATGACACGTTCACATAAAGCTTCAATATCAGTAATATCATGTGTTGTTAATAAAATTGTTGTTTTATAACGTTCATTCATCTCTTTTAAAAATTCTCGTATTTTCAGTTTCACAAGAACATCAAGTCCAATTGTTGGCTCATCTAAAAATAATAATGGCGGATTATGAATTAACGCTGCTGCCAATTCACAACGCATTCTTTGACCAAGAGATAATTTCCGCACCGGTTTATCCAATAAAGGACCGATATCTAACGTTTCAATTACGTGCTCCATATGTTCCTTATACTGAGCATCCGATACACCATACACTTTTTTGAGTAAACGAAACGATTCTTGTACCGCAATGTCCCACCATAACTGCGAGCGTTGACCAAACACAACACCAATTGTTCTTACAAAGTCTTCTCTTTGTTTATGTGGATTCATTCCATTTACTGTAATCTGCCCTGATGTCGGAGTCAAAATCCCCGTAAGCATTTTAATTGTTGTTGATTTACCAGCACCATTTTCACCGATATAACCAACCATTTCACCTTGTTTTACAGTAAAAGACACATCATTTACTGCTGGTACTATTTTATAATTACGATTTAATAAATCGCGAAATGCACCCTTTAAACCCGGACGACTTGAATAGGCTGTAAACTCTTTACGTAACCCTTGTACCTCAATTACCGATTTCATAATCGGACCCCCTTCCTAAATGTCACAACGAATAGTTTACCCAACTGCCTTCTCTATCACAAACAATACGTCTTTTCGAAAAACATGTTAGAATAATACATAGATTTTTGTAAGGAGATGAATGGTAGTGAAATTCACAAAATCAGAAGCATTACATAAAGAAGCATTAGAACATATCGTTGGCGGTGTTAATAGTCCTTCCCGTTCTTTTAAAGCAGTTGGCGGCGGCGCTCCTGTTGCAATGGAACGCGGGAAAGGCGCTTATTTCTGGGATGTAGACGGAAATAAATATATCGATTATTTAGCTGCATACGGTCCTATTATTACTGGACATGCTCACCCGCATATAACAAAAGCGATTACAACAGCCGCTGAAAATGGTGTACTGTACGGAACACCAACAGCACTAGAAGTAAAATTCGCAAAAATGTTAAAAGAAGCAATGCCTGCATTAGATAAAGTCCGCTTCGTGAACTCTGGTACAGAATCAGTAATGACAACTATTCGTGTTGCTCGCGCTTACACTGGTCGCACAAAAATTATGAAATTTGCTGGTTGTTACCACGGCCATTCTGATTTAGTACTTGTAGCAGCTGGATCTGGTCCTTCTACTCTCGGAACTCCTGACTCAGCTGGCGTACCACAAAGTATCGCTCAAGAAGTTATTACTGTTCCTTTTAATAATGTAGAAACTTTAAAAGAGGCATTAGATAAATGGGGTCACGAAGTAGCAGCGATTCTTGTAGAACCGATTGTTGGAAATTTCGGTATTGTAGAGCCAAAACCAGGATTCCTTGAAAAAGTAAACGAACTTGTTCACGAAGCTGGCGCATTAGTAATTTATGATGAAGTTATTACTGCTTTCCGCTTTATGTACGGTGGTGCTCAAGACTTACTTGGTGTAACACCAGATTTAACAGCACTTGGTAAAGTTATCGGCGGCGGCCTTCCAATTGGCGCTTACGGTGGTAAGAAAGAAATTATGGAACAAGTTGCTCCGCTCGGCCCTGCATACCAAGCTGGTACAATGGCAGGAAACCCTGCTTCTATGGCATCAGGTATTGCATGCCTTGAAGTACTTCAACAAGAAGGTCTTTATGAGAAATTAGATGAACTTGGCGCAATGCTTGAAAAAGGAATTTTAGAGCAAGCGGCAAAACATAACATCGATATTACAGTAAACCGTCTAAAAGGTGCATTAACTGTATACTTCACGACAAATACAATTGAAGATTACGATGCAGCCAAAAATACAGATGGGGAAATGTTCGGTAGATTCTTCAAGCTAATGCTTCAAGAAGGTATTAATTTAGCACCTTCTAAGTACGAAGCATGGTTCTTAACGACAGAACATACAAAAGAAGATATCGAATATACAATTGAAGCTGTTGGAAGAGCATTTGCTGTTTTAGCAGACAATAAATAATACTGTTATTACAAGGAAAAAAGAAAGCTCACCTTTCTTTTTTCCTTTTTTCTATTTCATAAATCCCGCATTAATAGTATAATTATTCATAATTATCTGTTTTATATTCTTTTAGATCGTTATTATCTCTGTGTACAAGGTGATTTACACCTTAAATAGTAAGATTATTCATTCTTTTACAAGAGGGGGGATTGACGGATGCTCAATAAAAAAAATACATGGACACCGTCTTTATTTCGAGATTATAGAAATGCAGAACATGATGCGTGTGGAATCGTTTCTGTTATGGAAAAACGAAGAATTCCTACCAAAGAAAACATCGACCTTTGTATACAATCACTAGTCAAAATGAATCATAGAGCTGGTTTTATTAATGGCGAAGGGGATGGTATCGGAATTCATATCGACATACCAAAAGCACTTTGGAATGAAAAACTGAAAAGTAGCGGATATAATCCAACGATTGTGGATCATCCCCACTTTATCGTTGGACATTTTTTTCTAAACAAAAAAGAAAATATTGTTGATTTAAAAAATTACATTCGCACGCAATTAAACAACGAAAGCTTTACTATTGTTTTCGAAAGTGATGATGTAATAAATTCCGATGCACTCGGCCCACTTGGTAAACAGGAAGAACCTTTATTTTGGCAAGTTGCCCTTATCGCTGAAAATGGAGTTAAAAATATTGAGCAAACATTATTTGCTGTAACGATAAAAATAGAGGAAAACGAAGCGATTCACGTTGCTTCATTAAGTCGTGATCACGTTGTATATAAAGTTCTAGGTGCTGGAGATACACTTGTTGCCTATTACAACGATTTACAACACCCACTTATCGCTTCAACTATGACACTAGGACATAATCGCTATTCTACTAATACATTATCTAATTTTTTTCGTGTACAACCATTTAGCATTCTCGGACATAATGGTGAAATTAATACAATTGCCAAATTACGTGATCAAGCCGAAATGATTCATGTACCACTTACTGTCGGGGGAAGTGACTCCCAAGATTTAAACCGCACCTTAGAAACCCTTCTCGTTCAGTACAACTACAGCTTATTTGAAGCAATGGATATATTATTTCCACCAATTATTAATGAAATAAAACTTTACGAAACAAACTTACAAAACTTATACACTTATATACGTGAGGCTTGGGGGCATTTCGCCCAAGGTCCAGCTGGCATCATTTCACGTTATAAAGATGAAGCTGTTTTCAGTGTCGATTCTCTTGGATTGCGCCCAGTTTGGAAAGTAGAGACAGAGAGCTCCTATATTTTCTCTTCTGAACCTGGAGTTGTATCACCAACTGAGTATGTAGCAGGGCCGAAACCACTCGCGCCTGGAGAAAAAGTTGGACTAAAATGGAATGAACAAGATGAGCTTATTCTCTATGAATACGACAGTTATCAAATTGAAGTATATAACCGTTTTAAGAAACGAATCGATATTACCAATTATCATGTAAACTTATCTATCCCTGAAACGAAAGAAACAAAAGGGTTATGTGATTCTGTTCAAGTTGAAACGAAGCAATACGTTGCTTTCGGCTGGGATCGAGAACATATTCAACTCCTTGAACAGATGGCAACAAAAGGTGTCGAACCAATTCGTTCACTTGGGCATGACTCACCACTTGCCGCACTTGATACAGATAGACGAAATATTGCCGATTTCATTAAGGAAAGTGTAGCCGTTGTGACAAATCCAGCCATCGATCGTGATCGAGAAGTTGAACACTTCTCCACACGTACTGTACTCGGAGAACGTCCAAGTTTATTAGATAACTCTAAACAACCATTTGTAATCGAGATGCTTTCTCCAATTATTTTAGAAGGAAATTTAGCTCAGCCTATCGCGGCAGACTTACAGACGATTACGTACGAACAACTTATACAGCTATTCACCACTTATAGCTCTGTCTCTACAATTTCTGTTACATTTAGTCCATCAGAAAATTTACAAAGCGCGTTAAATCGAATTAGTTCCGAAGCGATAGCATCCGTTAAAAATGGGGCTTCCCTACTATTATTAGATGACGCTAACTCTCATCAAAATGAACTATTATGGATTGATCCACATTTAGTTACCGCTAAAGTACATCAAGCATTAACTGAAAATAACTTACGCCGGAAATGCTCTCTCATTATACGTTCCGGTGCCCTTCGCTCCTTACACGATATCGTCACACTATATGGATTGGGGGCAGACGGTATTAATCCATATTTATTATTCGCAACTGTAAATGATGGAACAAAAGCACCAATTACTAATTTGTATACCGCACTTAATAAAGGCCTAGAGAAAGTAATTTCAACGATTGGAATTCATGAATTACGCGGTTACGGTCGCCTCTTCTCCTCTATTGGATTACATGAGGAAATCGCAAATACATTACAAATTACAAATTTCTTCGGTTCAAATGATTTAGCTTTTTCACTTGAAGCAATTGCTGAAGATGCAAAAATTCGTGCCATTGATTATAACAATCCACAAGTTAGAATGAGAAAATCATTTCATATATTCCCGCGGATTTGGAAAGCAATTGGTGATGTTGCCAAAGGAAACTCTTATGATGATTACCGCGAAAAGTTAAGTGAATTAGAAGAAAATAACTCTATCGCAATCAGGCACCTTATTCAAACAAAACAAACAAAACATGTAATTCCGACTGAAGAAGTGTCCATCGGCATACACAATCATGATTTACCATTTATTATTAGTTCCATGTCATTCGGTTCTCAAAATGAAATAGCCTTCCGTGCATATGCAGAAGCTGCTGATCAGCTAAACATGATTAGTTTGAACGGTGAAGGTGGCGAAATTAAAGATATGATTGGCAAATACCCAAATACACGCGGACAACAAGTTGCATCTGGTCGATTTGGAGTAAACGCTGAACTACTAAATTCATCAAATTTAATTGAAATAAAAATTGGTCAAGGAGCAAAGCCTGGTGAAGGTGGACATTTGCCTGGTTCAAAAGTAACTGCCAAAATCGCTGAAGCACGTAATGCTACAATTGGTTCGGATTTAATTTCACCTTCTAACAACCATGATATTTATTCAATTGAAGACTTAGCCCAAATGATTACAGAAATTAAAACGGCTAATCAACTTGCAAAAGTAGCTGTAAAAGTCCCTGTCGTTCCTAATATTGGAACAATTGCTGTCGGTATTGCAAAAGCTGGTGCTGATTTTATTAACATTAGCGGGTTTGATGGTGGAACAGGTGCTGCACGTATTCATGCATTGCAACATGTAGGTCTTCCTGTAGAAATCGGTGTTAAAGCGGCACATAACGCTCTATTAGAAGCACATATGAGACATAAAGTAGAGATTTGGGCAGACGGTGGTATCCGAAGCGTAAATGATGCCTTAAAAATCATGCTCCTTGGAGCAAACCGGATTGGATTTGGTACATTATCAATGATTGCCATCGGCTGTACAACTTGCCGTGGTTGTCATCTCGATACGTGCCACGTCGGAATTGCAACACAAATTGAATCTGAAGCTCAAGCAAAAGAACATGGACTGCGCCGTTTCGTTCCACGTGAATTAGAAAGCGCAGTTGCCGGGTTATTAAACCTATTCACTACTTTCGGTACAGAACTAAAGCGTTTAACAGGGCAGCTCGGTTACACAAACTTACAAGATATTGTCGGACGATCAGATTTATTAGAACAAATTCGAGGCAAGAACTTATTAGACTTACGAAACTTAATACAAACGATAGAAGATTCATCCGTGAAAATAACGGAATCTGTACAAGAAAAACAATTTGAATCAACTAATTCTCTCCAGTCAAAAGAATTAGTAAGCGTCGGCGTAGAGCAACGTGTAATGGGCGGTCTAGAATCCTGTTATCGTGTTCGTAGTAAATTATATGAAAACACTCATCTTGAACCACTTACATTAAAGTATACAAACGGTTCTGTTCCTGGAAACGGATTAGGCGCGTACAATAGCGAGAACTTATTTATACACGTAAACGGCGGTGCGCAAGACGGCATTGGGAAAACTTCATTTGGTGGTGGCATTTATATAACGAAAGCAAAAGGAAAAGATGGAACATATTATAACGGTTCTGTCGGAAAAGGATTTGGATACGGCGCTCAAAAAGGTGCATTATACGTGCAAGGTAACGCTGATGCTCGTGCTGGCATTCGCCTTTCTGGGGCAGACATGATAATTGGAGGTCGAATTACAAAACCACTCCGTGAAAAAGAACAAGGGAATATAGGCGTATATTCCAATATAAAAGGGTTTGCTTTTGAATATATGACAAATGGTCGTGCTCTTGTTTTAGGAGATCCTGGCCCATGGATTTGTGCCGGCATGACTGGTGGTGTTGTTTATTTACGTCATGAGCCACACTTAGGTTTAACAGAGCAAGCCTTAAAACAAAGAATCGCTAAAGGTGCAAATGTAACATTGCAGCCAATTAGCAAAAATGGTTTGCAAGATGTAAATGAATTATTATTAGACTACATTCGTGTATTAAATGAGCATGAACAATATGAAGAAGTCGCTTTATTAACACCATTATTAGATAATATCCAGCTTCACTTCTATGAAATTATCCCGAAAAAAGAACAGGCGGACCCATCTATCTCAACTGAATGATAAAGTGAAATTTTAATCAGTGGAGGGCCATCTCCCACTGATTATTAGCCTTCACCAATCGGGCATTAATGCGGGATATGTACAATATTTATTTTCATAAAAAAATTGACGAAGCAAGCATCGCATAGTAATCTATAATAACAATTTGAAACCTGCTGAATTTCAGCAGGTTTTTTTATTAAAGAATAGATGTTTAAAGAGAATTTGGAGAAATTATAAATTGATTGTAATTTATTTATTAAACTTTTTAACATCACTAAAATATCACTTGCTAACATATTGTAATGAATGTATAGTATCATGTTGTACATTCATTATGACAAGAGAAAGGATATCAATAAGGGTATGAAACTTGGTGCTCGCATTTTAAAAACGGGTATTGCCATTACATTAGCTTTATTTGCTTGTATTTTACTTCACTTACCGAGTCCGGTATTTGCGGGAATCTCAGCTATCTTCGCTGTTCAGCCGTCTGTATACCGTTCGTATTTAACGGCACTTGAACAAATTCAAGCAAACGTAATTGGTGCGGTATTCGCTATCGTATTTGCTACTGCTTTTGGACATAATCCTTTTATTATTGGATTAACATGTATATTAGTAATTGCTCTTACATTACAATTACGATTAGAAAACACAATATCAATCGCTCTAGTTACAGTTATCGCCATTATGGAGTATCAAGGCGAAGATTTCTTTAATTTTGCCTTACTTCGCTTTGCGACGATTATGATCGGAATTATTGCGGCTTCACTTGTAAATTTAGTATTTATGCCGCCAAAATACGAAACAAAGCTTTATCACCGTATCGTTGATAATACAGAAGAAATTGTGAAATGGATTCGAATGAACAGCAGGCAAGCTTCTGACTTTACAACGTTAAAAACTGATATTGATCGTATGAAAGAAAAAATGATCAAACTAAACCATTATTATTTGCTGTATAAAGAAGAAAGAAGCTACACGAAAAAGGTACAGTTCGCAAAAATTCGTAAGCTCGTTTTATTCAGACAAATGTTAGCGACAACAAGCCGCGCTTTAAGCACGTTAAAGTCATTACATCGCACTGAAAATGAACTGCGCTATATGCCAGAAGAGTTTCAGGAATCTATTCAAAACGAACTTGATTCATTAACGCATTATCACGAACAAGTTTTATTAAAATTTATTGGTAAAGCAAAGAAACAACAATCCGTTGAGATGCTTGATGAAGTTGAAACAGGTAAACAAGAATTGATTGATATCTTTATGGATTATCAAAATAAGGACGATGAGGAAGCATATAAAATATGGTTACACCTCTTCCCTCTTATTTCTTCAATTATTAACTACAGTGAGGAAGTAGAGCATTTAGATTTACTTGTGGATAGCTTCTACACATACCATAAACCAGAGAGTGAACTCCAAATCGAAGATAAAAAAGAAGACGAATAAAAAACAGCTCCTTTTATGCTAAAGGAGCTGTTTCTGTTATATGCTGAAGTTGATATAGATTGTAATAAAATCCCCTCTTTTTCATTAGCTCTTCATGAGAACCCTTTTCTTTTATTTCACCATCTTCAACATAAATAATTGTATCAACATGCGTAATCGTCGCTAATCGGTGTGCAATGATAATTGTTGTCCGATCTGCCGCTAACGCTTGCAGTGCCTCTTGAATATATCGTTCATTTTCTAAATCTAAAGCGGAAGTTGCTTCATCTAATATAAGTAAAGATGGATTCTTTAGAAAAACCCGCGCGATTGCTACACGTTGTCTTTGCCCACCCGATAATTTCACACCACGTTCCCCAACGACAGTATCATAGCCCTCTGGCAACTCTGTAATAAAATTATGAATTTGTGCAGCTTTGGCAGCTGAAATCACTTCCGCCTCTGTAGCTTTCGGATTACCATATAAAATATTAGCCCCGATTGTATCGCTAAATAATAAATTATCTTGTAGCACAATTCCAATATGACTACGTAAATTTCTCATATTATACTTTCTTACATCTATCCCGTCTATATAAACTGCACCTTCAGAAACATCATAAAAACGTGGAATTAAACTAGCAAGAGATGACTTTCCTCCTCCACTTGCCCCTACAAGCGCAACCTTCTCTCCTGGTCGCATAATTAATGACAGATTATGCAATATTTCTTTTTCATCCGCATTATAACGAAAAGAAACATTATCAAATATAACTTCTCCATCTAACCTTTTCGTTTGCACCGCATTTGGTACATTAACAATATCGTATTTTTCATCTAACAGTTCAAACACTCGATCCATCGAGGCGAAAGATTGCGTTAATGTTGTAGATGAATTAACGAGGCGACGAAGCGGACTATATAAACTATCCATATATCCAACAAAGGCCACCATAGTCCCCAATGTTAATGACCCTTGAATTACCTCATACGCCGCAAAACCAATAACGAGTAACGGCCCTAAATCCGTTAACGTATTCACTGCCGAAAACGTTCTCGCCGTCCAACTTGTATGCGCTAGTGCTTTCGTTAAAAATTCATTATTTCTCTTTTCAAACTGGCCCCTTTCATACTCTTCTAATGCAAAGCTACGTGTCACTTGCATCCCTTGAATACGTTCATGTAAATATCCTTGCATCGTTGCTAACGCTTGTGAACGTTCTTTCGTCAATTTTCGGAGACGTCCGAAAAAATATTTCACTGCAACAACATAAATAGGTAAAATCAATAAAGCAACAAACGTTAACTTTATATTCATAGAAAACATAACAATAATAGCAATCGCAATTGTTGCAGTATCTAACCAAACATTCATTAAACCGGTAATTACAAAATCCTTCGTTTGCTCTACATCATGGATTACACGTGAAATAAGCTCTCCTGTTTTTGTGTTCGAATAATAACGCAAGCTCAATTTTTGCAAGTGACCAAAAATATGTTTCCGCAAATCATATAGTATTGTATTGGCGATACGTTGCGCGAAATATTGACGATAATATTCAATCGGTGGCCTTAATACTGCAAAAATAAAAAAAGCTATCCCAATCGCCGTTATTAATTGGGACGTTTTATCTTGAAGTGAACCCCCACCTTGAATTACATCGTCGATAATATACTTTAATAACCACGGCATAATAAGCGGGATACCGAACTTAACTAGACCGATAACAATTGTAATAGCAATAAGCCATCGATATGGTTTAACAAATTGTAAATATCTTTTTATACCTTGCACATAATCCCCCCTCTAATAGGACAAACCTGCCGGGAAATCCCCTGCAGGTTTGTTTTAATTTCTGTACATTAAATATCTTTCGTACCACATATCTACGAAATCCGGTGCAAATGGACCTTTTCTTTGATGAATCCACTGTGTTAAATGCGCTACATTTCGTTTTAAAATTGTATCAATAACAGGTGGATACTGCATGATTTGACTATGCTTTTCATACTCATCTTCATCTAAAAGTGTATATGTCATATCCGGATACACTTTTATGTCTAAGTCGTAATCAATATACTTTAATGCTTCAGAGTCATATGCAAAAGGAGAGCTTAAATTACAATAATAATATACTCCTTCTTCTCTCAGCATTCCAATCACATTAAACCAATAATTAGCATGGAAGTAACAAATCGCAGGTTCGCGAGTAATCCATGTTCGACCATCTGATTCCGTAACTACTGTACGATCATTTGCTCCGATCACAAGGCTCTGCGTCCCTTTTAAAATTGTTGTCTCTTCCCACATTCTATGAATGGAGCCATTATGTTTATAACTATGTATTTGTACCTTTTCTCCTTCTTTGGGAAATCCCATATATGCTCCCTTCTTTCAACCGCAAATGCTTTTCTTAAGTTGTCTTAACTACCCCTTGAACTGCATTCACTTTTTTTCTATTATAACTTTTTTGTCAAAATTTTAAAACTAAAGCGATAGGACACTTGTTTTCATGAGGAATATAATGAAGTTTATATTATTGAATACCACATCACTAACCCTTTTAACGAAGGAACATTCCCTATGAATTAGCAATACGTATTTTAGAAGATCCAACGAAGATATAACAAAAAGAAAAGCCCCCTCACCTCTGTTTAAGAAAGGACTTTTCACCTAAAATCAACAACATATCTCACCCTTAATTTGAAATTGTTTTTTCGGTTTCAAAAGATTGAATCACATTATTCGTTTGCTGTTCAAATTTTTCATGTAAAAGTTTTAATGCTATTTCTGTTCTATATATTTCTTGACGGATAAAATGCAATTCTTTTTTATCGCACGTATCCCTTTCACTCATTTCAATTTGCTGATACTTCTCTAAATGCGATTGTAACTTTAAAAGCTCATCCATCGTTTCCAACTGCTCTCCTACCAACTTATCAAAATCGTTCATCACTTACCCCCTTTTAAATTCATTCGCCAGTTATAATTCCTATTACATATTTCTAATCGCGCACTTCTTTCTCCTTTGACTACATTTGTTGACTTATTAGAAGTTATGTCGTTCCCTTTATTTTCATTACAATGACCCGCACACATAGAAAACACTTCTCTCGAACGGAGAAGTGTTTTTCCATCATTACTGATTTGAGCTAGAAGATTGTGATTGTTTTGCAGCTGATTGTGCATTTTGTTTTTTCACTGCATGCACATCTGTTTCAGTTGCAAACTCTGTACCATAACTAGCATTTGCACTCTGAGCAGCAGAAGCTTGTGCTTTCTGTGCCTCTGATTGTGCGTTCGCTTGTTTTACTGCTTGTACATTCGTTTCAGTCGCAAACTCTGTACCATAGCTAGCATTTGTACTTTGAATGCTAGCACCAGAAGTTTCCTTATTATAACCTTGTTGTTTTTTACTCATCTTTCTCACCTCCACAATCAATAATGTAACCAATTCAATTAGAAGTTATCCTTAATTTTCTTTAAAAAAATTCACGCATATATCTCTTATCACTCATTCAAACTACATATGATGGAGGTGGGAATATGTATACTGGACGTGATATGACTGAGCTAACTATGATTTCCAAAAATGAATGGAACAAAGATGAATTGGCTCATTTTCATCATTCATTTCAGCAAATTATGCCTTATCTAAATGTAGAAGGACAAACGATTTATAAAGAAATTGTGAAAGAAATCGAGTCACGTGGCGGATTATAAAAGCATGGATTTTTAGCCTCGAAATACAAATTTCCCCCAATAAAAAAAACGTGTTCCAAAGTTCTAGAACACGTTTTTTTCATTTATTGCATTGTAATTTTCTTCACACAATTTTCGTAAATTGTACGATGCGATTTCGAGAAAGGTAACTGTTCAAATGCTTCTTCCGATACAATTTTCAATGTATCTGTTTCCACAATATCACCGGTTACTTTTCCGTAAAATATAAATATATCCCAAGTACGATGTGTAAAAGTATGCTGTACATTCATGGCGTATTCATCCATGGAAACCGTGAGCTCAAATTTTTCTTTCATATAATCTGTAAGCTGCTCCTTCTGATTTCGGATCCCTTCGCCAAGTTCAACATTTGGAAATTCCCACATATTAGCCAACAACCCGGTATCCGGACGCTTATTAATTACGTAACGACCATCTTCAGTTTGAAGTACTCCTGCAACAAGCGGTACCATTGTAGGTGCTTTCGCTTTACTCTTTACTGGTAATTCTTTTTGAACACCCTCAGCGTATCCTCGGCAATGTTCACGTACAGGGCAAAGTAAACAAGATGGATTTTTCGGTATACAAATTAATGCTCCTAATTCCATCAAACCTTGATTAAAATAGGATGGATTTTTAGCTGAAATAATTTCACGCACAATCTCTTCAAACACTTTTCTCGTTTTTGGTTTTGCAATATCATCCCACACTGATAAAATACGAGATAATACGCGCATAACATTTCCATCAACCGCCGGCTCGGGTATACCGTATGCAATGCTTAAAATGGCACCTTTTGTATATGGTCCCACTCCTTTTAGTTTTTCGATTTTCTTTACATCGCTCGGTACTTCCCCGCCGTATACTTCTTTTACTTCCTTTACTGCTGCATGTAAATTTCGCGCTCTAGAATAATAACCTAAGCCTTCCCATGCTTTTAATACGTCTTCATCATCGGCATTTGCTAACGCTTCAAGCGTAGGAAACTTCCCCATAAAATTTGCGTAATATGGTTTTACAGCTTCCACCCTTGTTTGCTGTAACATAATTTCCGAAACCCAAACACGGTATGGATCTTTATTTTTTCGCCACGGTAAATCACGTTGTTCTTTTTCAAACCAACCAATTAAATCATTTTGAAATTGCTCTATGTTAAACTTATTTAATATTTCAAGTGTCAAACTTGATCCCCCTCATTTTTTTGCATATACGTACTATTATAAAGATTTTAGGAAAAAATTTAAGTAAGATGACATAGGAAATAGAAGGCAAAGGACTTGAGGTATCGAATAAAAAGAGTTACATTAATAAAAAACGGAGGTGGATTTCTATGGACACAGCCACTCACCTTGTTATGGGCGTTACTCTAGGCAGTTTGGCAACATTAGATCCAACCATAGCTCAAAGTGATGTTGGGCCACAAGCAGTGATGCTTGCAACAATTGCTGGTTCCAATATTCCTGATATCGATACAGTTTTAAAATTACGTAATAACGCTAAATATATAAGAAATCATCGCGGGATTACTCATTCCATTCCTGCAGTAATTCTTTGGTCATTCCTTATAAGTGGCATCTCGTTCGCCTTCTTTTCAGACGCTCCATATCTGCATCTACTACTTTGGTCATTTATTGCCGTCTTTCTTCATGTCTTTGTGGATATTTTCAATGCCTATGGTACACAGGCATTAAGGCCCTTCACCAAAAAATGGGTAGCACTTGGCATAATTAATACGTTCGATACTGCCATTTTCTTTATCCATATACTTGCGATTGCTTGTATGCTTGTCGGATCACATAAAGGATATACTGCTTTAGCAGCGTATATATTAATGTTTGTTTACTACATCGGCCGCGTTATGATGCATCGAAATATTAAAAGTGTAGTATACAAACGTTTCAAAAATGTAGAGAAAGTAATTATTTCTCCTTCTTACAAATTTTATCATTATCATTTAGCCGTCGTTACAACGGAACATTACTACGTCGCAAGATGGCACCGCGGTAACATCCTTGTATACGATAAATTTGATCGCGTACCGTTCCCGAATACTGCCATTATGCAGGCTGCTGTGCGAGATGAAAATATATCTGCTTTCTTATCTTTTTCACCTGTATATCGCTGGGATATTTTCGATTATGATAACTATTATGAAGTTCGATTCATTGATTTGCGGTATCGAAGCAAAGATTATTATCCATTCGTCGCAATCGTTCAACTCGATCAAAATTTAAATATTATTAGTTCATATACTGGATGGATTTTCAGCGAAGAAAAACTTCGAAAGAAATTAGAATTGCTTCCACATTAAAAAAAGCGACTTAAGTCGCTTTTTTTTAATGTTTCAAATGATCTTCTTGATTGATTAAATGGCTATACTTTGGATTATTTGTACGCATTTCATGAAGGCGCGCTCCATGATTATTAATCCATGTTCGTACTACTTGCTCAGTCATTTCCTCACCTTGGTAACGACCTGATTTCGCATAAGTTGTTTGAAAATCTTCCCACAGTAATTCAACCCACGCACGAGCTTGTCCGTAAGAAAGCTTGTCATTCTTGTCTAATAATTCTTTCGTTAATGCTTCATAAATATCATTCATGTTCTAGTCTCCTTTTACCTATTTATCCCTTCATTTCTAAAGGATAGTTTCTTCTATTTTGCACATTCTATAAGTGATACTTCTTAAAGAGGTATCAACTGATGATGAGGAGGGCGTTCGCAATGGGTAAACAAGCCGAGTTTTGGTCTGAGTCAAAAAACAACAGCAAAATCGACGGTCAGCCGAAAGCGAAATCACGCTTCGCTTCGAAACGACCTAACGGCACAATTAACACGCACCCACAAGAACGTATGCGTGCTGCAAATCAGCAGGAAGAGTAGTACAGGTACAACCTAAAAAATTAACTTCCTACACGAGGTGATAAAGATGAGCTACCGTGATCGTTTAGATAGTCGTTCTGAATTATTTAACCATACGTGGACTCGTCCGAAACATGCGAAAGCGCAAGTTAACGGACAGACGCAACAGACCCAGTCTCTCATTATATTGGCCAATGAATGTAAAAAACGCCAATTTTAGAATCTCCTATCTCCTTTAACGCCTACCAAAGATGAAAACCAGAGAGATATTCGCTCTCTGGTTTTTATTTTTCTTGCAACAAGGAGATTGGTATCCCAATCTCTTCATTATCGTTTTGCTTATAACCCCAAGCAAATACCCCATTGAAGTACGTGATTTTAAATAATACACCAGGTTCTTCTACTAATTCATATGTCTCACCAATATGGAATTTGTTTATATCAGTCATGTAAGCACGGGCCATGGCCATCTTTCTCATTAACACATCGAATTCATTTACAATTCCAAGTTGCTCAGCCTTTACTGCTTGCTCCTTCAAAGCCCCAATTTCTTCTCTAAGCTCATGCGTTGTCATTTCACTGTAGCGTTTTGGCATATTCATTTTATTATTCCCCTCATCCCTCTTCACGTTTCATTTGTAAAAATATCTCTATCTCATCAATAGAGAATCCTTTTCGATATAACGCTTGTTTCATCTTATTTTCGAATGTCCATCCATCATACTTCTTATATTTCTCATAATATTTATTCCCATGATAGTGTAACGCTTCTTGTTGCTGTTCGTCATCTTTTTCGTCTTTCAATTCTTCTAGACAAATTTGAATCACATCTCTAGAATATCCTTTACGCACAAGCATTTCGTCTAACTTTAGCTTCATTTGTAAAAAGGAATGTTTTTGATAAGATCTTTTCTTCTTTTCTATAAGAACCAAAGCATTTTCAATTTGCTTCTCCTTTGGATACTCTTGTAAACTATGTGTAATGATTAGATCCTGAACACCTTTATTTAACAGCTCTATCTTTATAACAGTCGGACCTTTTCGATTCACATTACTTTGCGTTCGCGTATATAAAATGGCATACTCTTTATCATTAATATATCGGTCATGTAATAATTTCGAAACGACTTCAGAGATGATGGCCTGTCCCACTTCTTTTTTTCGTAAAAAATCTTCTATTTCTTGTTTTGTTCTCATTTGATAGGATAAATAGGAGATTGCTTGTAAATATGCTTTTTGTACCTCTTCATTGTACAAAATATTTCCTAACGCTATTTCATCAATTTCTAAGCCTTTTTGTAATCCGTGTTTCATTAAGATTACTTGATCCACACTAAATCCGTACTCTTCACCTTGACCTTTATCAATATAAATATTAAATCGTTCTTTCGATCGTTTTTGCACTTCTATTTTTGTAATGACAGCCATACTCTCACCTCTCTACTATTTTAACATAGTCGAGGAACATTTTTGTTTTTCAAGAATATATATAATGAGGAGGAAATGATTGTGAAAATCGCAATTTCTGGTGGCTCTGGCTTTATCGGCAAATACCTTTCTAGTTTTTTTATTCAAAAAGGATATACTGTTTACATTCTCACTCGAAAAAAAACTACTAAAACTTCACACACTAACCTTCAATACGTACAATGGACACCGGATTTACAGACCTTCCCCCTCTCTTCTATCGATGTAGTTATTAATCTAGCTGGAGAGTCTATTAATAGTAGATGGACAAAGAAACAAAAAGCAGCAATTTTAAACAGTAGAATTCAAACAACAAAAGGACTCATTAAACAATTGCAAGCACTTGGTACAAAACCACACACATTTATTAACGCAAGCGCTATTGGATACTACGGAACATCTGAAACAGAGTCTTTTACCGAGCAGCAAGAAATTCCAGGAAATGACTTTTTAGCAGAAACAGTATTTTTATGGGAGCAAGAAGCATCTAAAGCATGTTCTCTTGGAATAAGAACAATCTACTCAAGATTCGGAGTCGTATTAGGTGCAGACGGAGGAGCTCTTCCAAAAATGCTACTTCCCTATCGATTCTATATGGGAGGTACAATTGGATCTGGAAACCAATGGTTATCATGGATTCATATAGACGATGTCGTTCGCATGATTGACTTCATCATACACAAAGAAGAAATTGATGGTCCTCTTAATATTACAGCCCCCCTACCTATAAGAATGAAGGAATTTGGAGAAACCATTGCAACTATAATGGGAAAGCCTCATTGGTTACCTGTCCCTTCATTTATGCTTCACGCTTTATTGGGTGAGATAAGTATACTTGTACTAGAAGGGCAACATGTATTACCTATTAAAGTAATTGAACATGGGTACCAATACACATTTCCGACAGTAAACCATGCATTACAAAATATACTTTCGCATACAATGTAGTACTTCTAAAACACAGTTTTACAAGGGGTCTAGGATCCAGAGCATTACTACACAAATAACCTTTCAGTTACTTTTTCTTAAATTCCATTAACATTGTAAAGTAACAGAAATGAGGTACCTATGAAAATATTGCTCAAACAAGCCATTGTGTACCCTATTACATCTCCAAAGTTCCAAGGTGATGTACTCGTTATAGGCGAACGAATTGCTGAGGTCAAACCTTCTATTCAGCCTACTCAAGATATGACCGTTATAGATGCGCGAGCTCTTCATCTCTTACCTGGATTTATTGATGTCCATACTCACCTTGGTCTCTATGATGAAGGCACTGGTTGGGCTGGAAATGATGCAAATGAAACCTCTGAAGTTTCAACACCGCATATCCGTTCTTTAGACGGAATCCATCCTTTTGATATTGCATTTCAGGATGCTGTACAAAATGGTATTACAACTGTTCATGTTATGCCTGGGAGTCAAAATATTATCGGGGGTACTACTTGTGTAATAAAAACTGCTGGAACTTGTATTGATCATATGATTATTCAAGAACCTGCTGGTTTAAAAATTGCCTTTGGAGAAAACCCTAAAAAAGTTCATAGTAACGGAACAAAAGAATCAATAACACGTATGGGTATTATGGGTTTACTTCGAGAATCATTCTACGAAGCACAACACTATGGACATGAAGCTGATTTTCGAATGCTTCCTATTTTAAAAGCACTTCGCCGGGAAATACCAGTACGTATCCACGCTCACCGCGCAGATGATATTACTTCTGCTCTACGCTTTGCAACAGAATTCAATCTTGATTTACGTCTTGAACATTGTACAGAAGGACACTTTATTGTTGAAGAGCTTTCGAAACACAATTTGAAGGTTTCAGTTGGCCCCACTCTTACACGCCGTTCTAAAATCGAACTTAAAAACAAAACATGGGATACTTACCATATATTATCAAAAAACGGAGTGGAAGTTTCTATAACAACAGATCATCCCTATACACCCATTCAATATTTAAATGTTTGTGCTGCTGTCGCAGTAAGGGAAGGATTAGACGAGAAAACTGCATTGGAAGGAATCACTATATTTCCAGCGCGAAATTTACGTTTAGAGGATAGAATTGGAAGCATTGAGGTTGGAAAAGACGCCGATCTCGTGTTATGGACACATCATCCTTTCCATTATTTAGCCAAGCCTGTACTAACTATGATTGATGGGAAAATAATTTACAAAAAAAATAAAAAAAACTAGTTTATTTTTTTGACTAGATAAAGTATTATACGATTATAAACTGAATGAAACCATAATCAATTTGTGTCGTGATTATCATTTTCAAATTGATGAATGGGGAAGGCAAATGGTGCGCCACCAGCGTTATAAACTGGTTCTAGTGGGTTCGATTCCCACCCCGAAATTTTTTAAAGATTGATATAAAAATTTCGAGGGTGGGGTGCTTTTTCGTCATGCTACCCTCGTGTGAGGAGGAGTTAGTGTGTTGAAAAAACGCGACTTACACGACAGCCACGTTCTATACGAATTAATGGTGGATCCAGCTGTCTTCCCTTTTGTGCGTCAAAAGGCTTATTCTTATGAGGAATATTTATTTTTAACAAAACAAACGATTGAAGCTGAAGAGCGTGGGGAATTAATTTCACGCACAATTTTAGATGAATGGGGTAACCCTATCGGAACAATTACTTTATTTGATGTGCAAGAAAAAGCCGGGTTCCTTGGAACATGGCTTGGAAAACCGTACCATGGCAAAGGCTATAATAAATTGGCGAAAGATTCATTTTTTAGCGAACTTTTCTATGAATTAGATATTGAAACAATTTTTATGCGTATTCGCAAAATAAATATTCGTTCTATTAAAGCTGCCGAAAAATTACAATATGTAAATCTAGCAAATGAAACAAGAAAAGCCGTTTATGATGAAATTAATGCAAATGAAGAAGTTTATAACTTATATGAAATTCCAAAAGATCAATATACACTTGCTACAATGCGAGATACAACATTCCAAGATGCTCATCAATTAAAAGAAGCATAGTCTAAATTTTTTGAAATGATAATTATTCAATACTAGTTTGACATATATGTATATCACCCCATGTCTTTGGAAACGATAGATAGTGACTTTAAGACACGAGGTGATTTGTAATGGATAAAAAGAAACGTGACAAAGCGAAAAACACATTATCTAGTACACAGGAAGTTCTTTATCAACGAGAATTTCGAAAAGCAGATCGTGCAGCGGGATATCGCTCAAAAAGTATTTAAAGTGAAACTGAATAATTAGAAGGTTTTCCCCCCTAATTATTCAGTTTCATTGTATAAGATTTTCCAATTAATTAACAAAAAAGGTTCCTTATTTATAAGGAACCTTTTTTGTGGACAACTTTATCCACAAAATCCATAGAATTGTGCATAAATTCCAAAAATCTTTTGCGAATTCATTTATTTAACTAAACACCAAACGCACGAATTGTGGATAATTTTCTAAAAATTGTGGACTATGTGGATATAGTTGTTAATATTCCGATTTTACTGTCTAATGAAAGCGCGATCCTTTGTGGATAAGTTAATAATTCAGGCTTACTTTTGTTACAATAATAAAAAAACCCTCTTTAAAAGTTTAAAAGAGGGGTTTCATATTAAGTAAAAGATTCGGCAAGAGCTGGTGATTTAATAGGTATACGACTCGGCTCTGCATGATTTTCTGCCAAAATTGCATCCACGATATGACCAGCTGGTTCAGGACGATAAATACTTTTCATCGCTTCTTTCATTTGGAGAAGCTTTATATCATCTTGCAATAACGCCTCTGTTTTTGCAAAAACTTCACTATCATCACGGATTACAACTGCAGCCCCTTTTCTTTCAAAATACAACGCATTTTCATTTTCTTGTCCTGGGACAGGCTTATATAAAATGACAGGTACTTGTAATGCTGCTGCTTCGCTTAATGTAATACCACCTGGCTTCGTAATCATACAAGAAGTAACACGGAATAACTCATCAATGTTTTCAACATAACCAAATACTTTTAAAGCATCAGAACTTTGCTCCTGCAGCCCCAATAATTCCTGCTTTAAAGCTTCGTTTTTCCCACAAACGACAACTACTTGTAAGTTTGGTACTGACATAAATGACTGGCATAGTTCTTTTACACTTCCTAGCACACCATGAGCACCTGCTACAATTAGTAAAATCTTTTTATCCTTACATAACTGATATTTATTATATATAATTTCTGGATTGATCTTTAGCTCAAAACTACTACGAATCGGAATCCCGGTTTCAACAATTTGCTCTGCAGGCACACCAATATCAACCATCACTTTTTTCACATGATCGGTTGCTACAAAATAACGATCTACTTCTCGATGGATCCATATTTTATGAACGCAAAAATCTGTTAATACGTTATAAACAGGAATAGAAATACCTATTTGCTTTTTCAATTCTGGTACAGCGATGATTGGAAAGGTATTAATAACAATATCCGGTTTCTCTACCTCTAATAGCAACTTCAAACGCTTTCTTCCAAAATTCGCATACCACGATGCTATTTTTTTATCATAAATTTTCTCTACACCATAATAAAACAAACGATATAATTCTTTTCCTATCGTATAGCTTTTTAAATATAAATATTTTGTAATATCGGTTATAACTGGATGTGATTCTCCAAACAAGTCGCATACAATTACATCTTTGATTCCTTTTTGGCGAAAGGTTTGTTCTAATGTTTTCGCTACTTGCACATGACCGTTACCGTAATGTGCAGTTAATATTAAAACCTTGGGGTTTTTTATCAAACAAATCCACTCCTAGCTTTTTGTTTCTCCATATTGCATATACGACAATAGGAAAAACATTTTCCTTAAACATTACATACTCGGATTCCAATATTCCCCTGTTAGCTATGTACCTGTCGTGGATATGCAAAGCATATAAGATTGACCCCTTAATCCTATCTGTGCTCATATCTTTACATTATACTTTCCTATAAGAGCTTTCGCAATAACTTACAAATGTTCTATATTCCATGATACTCACTCTTTTACTTCTTAATTCTTTTTACTATTTTGATTTCCCTTTACAATTATGTAAATTTCTCCGCTTACTCTTTACAAAAATATGGATATTCTCTCTTCAGTATACTCTGTTCTGAATATATACTCTAGATTTTATTATAAAGTGAAACTTTAATCAGTGGGGGTTTTATTCATCCCCCACTGATTATTAGCCTTCACCAATCGGGCGTTTACTGTCCACAAATAGCGGGATAAAGAAACAAAAAGTCTAATCCAATATTTGGATTAGACTGCTTTTAAAATATGTTTCGCATGCTCAACATTTTCTTCTGTCGGTGGATTCACATCCGCAAGTGGATACTTATGTCCAAGTGCCTCCCATTTATAAACACCAAGTTTATGGTATGGTAACACTTCCACTTTCTTAACATTCGATAGACTTTGAATAAAGCTTGATAATTTTTGCAGATCCTCTTCACCATCGGTAACACCAGGAACCAATACATGTCTTACCCAAATTGGTTTCTTTTTATCCGATAAATAACGAGCAAATTGTAAAATGTGTTCATTTGGTTTCCCTGTTAATTTACGATGTTTCTTTGAATCAATATGCTTCAAATCCAATAAAACTAAATCTGTATAATCCATTAAAATATCTAGCTTATTTTGGAATTCTGGTTCTTCAGAATAACAACCGCCAGAAGAATCGATCGTTGTATGGATACCATATTCTTTACACTTTTTAAACAACTCAATCAAGAAGTCTAGCTGTAATAGTGGCTCTCCACCGCTAACTGTTATACCGCCTCCAGAAGCTTCAATAAATGGAAGGTAACATGTCACATCCTGCATCACTTCTTCAACTGTTATTTCTTTACCTTTACCGATTTCCCACGTATCAGCATTATGACAATATTGACAACGTAATAAACACCCTTGTGTAAATATGACATAACGAATCCCTGGGCCATCAACAGTACCACAAGACTCTACAGAATGTATTCTTCCTTTTACCATGTTACTTCCTCCTTTATTGAAACAGCCTCCCCCCGCTATATATTAAAAGCGGAGGGACACTTTTTTCACTTACATGCTTTCATGCATTGTACGGTTAATTACATCAATTTGTTGTTCACGAGTTAATTTAATAAAGTTAACAGCGTAACCAGATACACGAATTGTTAATTGGGGATATTTTTCAGGGTGCTCCATTGCATCCATTAATGTTTCACGATTAAATACGTTAATATTTAAGTGATGCCCTTCTTTTATTGCATATCCATCAAGCATAGATACTAAGTTGCGTACTTGTACATCATCTTCTTTACCAAGTGCTTTTGGAATGATAGAGAATGTATTAGAAATACCGTCTTGTGCATCTTCATATGGTAATTTAGCTACAGATAATAGTGACGCTAATGCACCTTTTGTATCACGTCCATGCATTGGGTTTGCGCCCGGTGCAAATGGCTCTCCAGTACGACGTCCATCTGGAGTGTTACCAGTTTTCTTACCATATACAACGTTAGATGTGATTGTTAAGATTGACATTGTATGAACAGAATTACGGTATGTTTTATGTTTGCGAAGCTTGTTCATAAATGTTTTCACAAGATTTACTGCGATTTCATCTACACGATCATCATTGTTACCGTATTTAGGGAAATCTCCCTCAATTTCGAAATCAACTGCAATACCATTTTCATCACGAATTGGTTTTACTTTTGCGTATTTAATTGCACTTAAAGAGTCTGCTACTACAGACAATCCTGCGATACCTGTTGCCATTGTACGAAGAACATTTGTATCATGAAGTGCCATTTCAATACGTTCATAGCTATATTTATCGTGCATATAGTGAATTACATTTAATGTATTTAAATATAGACCAGCTAACCATTCCATTGTCATATCGAATTTATGCATAACTTCTTCATAATCTAATACTTCAGAAGTAATTGGTGCGTATTCAGGACCAACTTGTGCTTTTGACTTTTCATCTTTACCACCGTTAACCGCATATAGTAATGCTTTCGCTAAGTTTGCACGTGCTCCGAAGAACTGCATTTGTTTACCAATTCTCATTGCAGATACACAACAAGCAATACCGTAGTCATCGCCGTAATCAGGACGCATAATGTCATCATTTTCATATTGAATTGCTGATGTTTTAATAGACATTTTCGCACAGTAGTTTTTAAAGTTTTGCGGTAACTGTTTGGACCAAAGAACTGTTAAGTTTGGTTCTGGAGCTGGTCCTAAATTATCTAATGTATGCAAGAATCGGAATGAGTTTTTTGTTACTAACGGACGACCGTCTAACGCCATACCACCGATAGATTCAGTTACCCAAGTTGGATCACCAGAGAATAGTTCATTGTAATCAGGTGTTCTTGCAAATTTCACAAGACGTAATTTCATAATGAAATGGTCCACAATTTCTTGTGCTGCTTCTTCTGTTAAAGTACCATTTGCTAAATCTCTTTCAATGTAAACATCTAAGAATGTAGATGTACGTCCAAGACTCATTGCTGCCCCGTTTTGCTCTTTAATTGCTGCAAGGTAAGCAAAGTATAACCATTGGAAAGCCTCTTGTGCATTTGTAGCTGGCTTAGAAATATCGAATCCATGAGAAGCAGCCATCTGTTTTAACTCTTGAAGTGCACGCATTTGCTCAGATAATTCTTCGCGTAAACGCATTGTCTCTTCGCTCATTACACCGCCAGTTAAATTAAAATCAGCTTTTTTCGCTTCAATTAAACGATCTATACCGTACAATGCTACGCGGCGATAGTCACCGATAATACGTCCACGTCCATATGCATCTGGAAGACCAGTAATAACACCTGATTTACGAGCCGCTTTCATTTCTGGTGTGTATGCATCAAATACACCTTGATTATGAGTTTTACGCCAGTCTCTGAAAATACTGCTAAGTTCTTTATCCATTTCATATCCATACGCTTCACAAGCTTGTTCCGCCATACGAATACCACCATATGGTTGCAAAGAACGTTTAAATGGTTTATCAGTTTGGAAACCGACCACTTTTTCAATATCTTTATTTAAATATCCTGGTTCATGTGATGTAATAGAAGAAACAATTTTTGTATCCATATCAAGAACGCCACCGTTTTCACGTTCCTTTGTTGTTAAATCCATTACTTGATCCCAAAGTTTTTTCGTTTCTTCAGTTGCTTCCGCTAAGAAAGAGTCTTCTCCCTCGTAAACGTTTACATTATTTAAAATGAAATCGCGAACATCAATCTCTGCTTTCCATTTTTCACCTTTAAAGTTTTCCCACGCGTTTTTTACATTTTCTAATACTTGAGTCATCCTAATCTCCTCCATTTTTGATTAGTACAGGACTACGTTTTTTTATATAACAGCTTACACACTTAGAATACTACTTTTTTTCGAAAGTGGACGAAATAGTTGTGACATGTTTGTGAAATGTTGAGCAAACCACTACATACATAGTGTTAACCTCATACAAAACTCTTTAGAATTAACCCTTTCTTTAATTGTATTTTTTTGGTATCCTTATATACGAGTCCTATTTTGTAATATAAAAACGATACCCATTGTAGAGCTGTAATACTCTTATCTCCTAATCTGTTATAGTTTTTATAACGGAACAAAAAAGTGTACATATGTTGTACACTTTTTTTTGTTACCTATAAAACATCTCTTTTTCTATTTCCATCATAGAATCCACCACGACCGCCCTTTAATGCGATTAATTGCTCTACCCCTTCTATATGATCACCTATAATTCGCAAGACAGCTGGAGGATGACCTATTTTTGCAAAATGTTCACTAAGGCGAATACGGTTCATCTTATCGACCTCAACACGACTTACACATGCGATTTCGAATCCTGAAAGAATAGCTTTCACTTGCGCTACGCAAGGTGACAGTAAAGATCTATATCCAATTGATTTCAAACACGACCTGCTAAACGCATTAGGTACAGCAATAAGAGAGCCTACACCTAAATCTTTTCGATTACAAGCTACATTTAATGCATATTTAAATGCAGTTACAAAATGCAGTGGTACTCTCAAATCTAAATAATGATTTAAATCATTTAATGCGACATCTGTTCCATCTGCAATTGCTTTTGCAAAGGGATATAGCTCACTAGCAGGAATAACAAAATCGCCGTCTATAAATAACACAATTTCTCCTTTTGCAAAATAAGTTCCAAGCGAACGCCCCACATCGTTTCCAAGTGCTTCTTTATATACAATTGTTGTTGCTCCCTTGTCTTTTGCAATTGTTGCCGTTTTATCGGATGAACCATTTACAACAACGATGATTTCAAAAGGTTCAATTTTACGAAGCTCTTCTATAACGTTCCCAATTGTTTTCTCTTCATCTTGTACAGGAATAATTACCGATAATTGCTCTCCTTTATACAAATTAGATGTAACGCCCCATCCTTGAGAAAATCCTTCAAAATTTAAAGTATGATAGACACTCTCTCTTTTCCTATTCCCATCATAATATCCTCCGCGCTCATCGCTGCCTACTATTCGCTCTGCTACAGCTTCTATATGATCACCTATCATTCTTTTTTCAGATTGAGAAAGATCCGTGCCATATGCAGCATGCTCGAGTGGACGAAATTTATTCGGCGTAATAACGTCAATTGCACAATGACGACTAATTTTCCATTTACTTTGTGCTAAGCGTAAATGAGCCACAATAGGATTAACAAAACATTCATATCCAATACTTTGAGCAACTTCTTTCGTCAACGCATGGGGTACAGATAATAAAGAATCAATTTTTAATTCTTCGCGCTCTAACATTGCATTTAATATTTGGCGCCATACTGTAATAGAATGTGGTTTTTGATTCTTTAAAAATAATGCGTCCAAATTATTTAAAGCGATATCCGCCTGATCATGCAAAATCGGATTAAGGAATAATTGTAATTTTGAAGTTTGAATAGCAAAATCACCATCTACAAACAGTAATACATCACCTATCGCATGTTTCGCACCAACTGCACGTCCAACGTCGTTACCAAGTGACTCTTTATACTGGATTACTGTACATCCTAAGCTCTCAGCAATCGCTTCTGTGCCATCATTACAACCATTTGCTACTACAATAATCTCTACTGGATTTAGTGGTTTTACCGATTGAATCACATCTGAAATCGTATCCACTTCATTACATACAGGAATAATAACCGATAATGACTTAGCCATTGTTTTCTTCACGAAACCATTTAATAGTTTCTTTCAATCCCTGTTCCCACGTTACTGTCGCTTGAAATTGAACAAGTTCTCTTAATTTTGTTACGTCTGGTCTTCTATTTGGAATTTCCTCAAAACCATGTGGGTATACTTCTTCAAAAGGAACATGTAGAATTTTCGAAGAAGAATTCGTTAGTTCTTTGATTACTTCTGCTACTTCTTTAATATTTTTTTCATTCTCAGAACCTATATTAATAATTTCACCATTTACATTCTCACCCATTGCGCGAATTGTTGCCTCGACCGCATCACTTACATACGTAAAGCAACGTGTCTGCTTTCCATCTCCATACACGAGAATATCATCACTTTGCAAAGCCGCACGAATAAATCGTGGTATTACTCCTGCATACGGACCATCTTTCGCTCTTGGACCATAAATATTAAAATAACGAACAATCGTTACAGGTAAACCTTCTAATGCGTATCCTAAACATAATGTCTCTTCTAACGTTTTACAAACTGCATAACTCCAGCGTATTTTAGAAGTTGCACCGTATAAACGATCTCCTTCTTCAAAGAATGGCGGCTCTCCCTTTCCATATACTTCAGAAGTAGATGCAAATACTACTTTCTTCTTCCCTTTTAACGCTGCTTGCAAAATGTTCCTCGTCCCATCAAAATTTGTTTCAATAAGCTCTACACTTTTTTCCATTGTCGTTTTAACACCTAATATTGCCGCTAAATGAAATACTACATCATGTTGATTTACTAATTCATAAATAGAACTTTTATCCAAAACACTTATTGGAATAAACCGAATTTCTTTCATTAATTCATCATGATATTTATTTTTCCCTTTATAGAAGTTATCCACAATCGTTACTTCATAACCTCTTTTCACCAATTCTTCAGCTAGATGCGACCCAATGAATCCTGCTCCACCTGTAATCAAACATTTCTTACTCATACACTCACCTTCTTTATAATTCCACGTGTATCTATTAATCGCTCAATGCCTTTAAATAGATTCCAATCGATATTAGAGTGATCCGTTACAATTAAAATACAATCCGCTTGTTTAATTCTTTGTTCATCTAATGGGACGGATTGATATAGTGTATCTCCAATTTTCGCTGTAGAAATATACGGATCATGATATTCTATCTTGTATCCTTCTTTTATTAATAATTGAATAATTGGCAACGCTGGTGATTCTCTCAAATCATTTACATCTTTCTTATATGCAATTCCTACAATTAAAATCGTTGCTGGTGATTGCACCACACCTTTTACTTTCCCGATTATTTTCTCTGGCATTTCTTCATTAATTACATGTGCTACCTCAATTAATTGACTAATTGCTCCAGCCTTTCTTATTCTCCATTGAAAATACAAAGGATCTACCGGGATACAATGTCCCCCTATTCCTGGTCCTGGCCAATACGGAGTAAATCCAAACGGTTTTGTAGATGCAGCTTCAAGCGCCTCATAAAAATTAATATTCAAACTTTCACAAAGTATATTTAACTCATTTACTAATGAAATATTAACTAAGCGCTGAATATTTTCAAATAGCTTACACATCTCGGCTACTTTCGGAGAGCTAACTGGAACGACTACATCAAATATAGTGCTATACAAATCCTGTACTTTTTGTTTACACTGCTCGGTTTGTCCACTAATAACTTTCGGAATTGTTTCGACTGAATACTGGCTATTCGCTGGATCAATTCGCTCTGGAGAATACCCAATATAATAATCTTCTCCTACCTTTTTACCTGTTTGAGAAATAATAGGAATGATAACTTCTTCCAGTGTACCTGGATATGTGGAGCTTTCAAAAATGAAGGTTTGTCCTTTTTGAAGGTGTTGTTGTATATAATAAGAGGCTGAAACGAGGGCACTTAAATCGGGTTCTTTATTCTCATTAATTGGCGTTGGCACAGTCACAATAACATACTCACTATTTTGGAACTCCGTAACACCTTTATCTGGTGTATTTACTATTAATTTTCTCTCGTTCAATAAATTTTGTAATACGTTAGAAGAAACATCAGGAATATAACTTTCTCCTTTGATTATTAATTCTATCTTCCTAGTATCTTTATCTAATCCAAGTACAGCATGTCCTCTTTCTGCAAAAAGGACAGCCAAAGGAAGGCCGACATATCCTAATCCAATAATAGTTACTTTACTACTAGCATCCATCTATATTTTCTTCTTCCTTTCTCAATTGTTGAATTATATCTCTATCCCGCTCTCCATCTGTAAATCCTCCGCGTTCGTCCGTATATTGTAATAAATACGCAATCGCCTCAAGCTGATCACCAAAAATACGGTCAAATGCTGGAATACGTCCATTTACAAACCCATGTTGCTCTGGGCGTACTCGATTTGTTTTTATAACATCTACAAATTCCACTGCTGTAATAGAACATTCTTCTAAAATAGCTTTCATTTGAGCTAATGGGGGAATGATAAGAGAATCATATCCAATTTTCTCTATTACCTTTTTACGCATAGCATGTGGTACTGCCGTTAACGAGTTGTTCCATAAGTCTGGTCGTTTTGCTACCAAATTCACGAAATATTTCCCCATACTAATTGGATCTGCCGGATGAAACATATCTAACAAACATTGTAAATCATTTAATGCCACATCATTCCCGTCTTCAATAGCATGCAAAAATGGAATTAGTTTTTTTGCCGGAATAGCAAAGTCACCATCAACAAATAAACAAATATCTGCCGTAGCATGCATAGCCCCTATCGCTCGTGCTACATTATGTCCAAGCGCCTTCGTGAATTCAACTACAATAACATTCTCTAACTTTGCTTGTTTAATCGTCTCACCATCTGCTCCATTTGCAACAACTATAATTTCATCTACACCTGCTTTTTTCACTTCTTGTATAACAGATCTTATAGTCATTTTTTCTTCTGACACTGGTATAATCGCACTATATTTCGCCTGTTCCTTCTTTAATAAAACTGGTTTATACTTCCCTATAAACTCTCTATCCCTGTTCCCCTCCGAAAAACCGCCACGTTTACCATATGTTTCGATTACATATTGCAAAGCACGTAAATGATCACCCATAATACGACTAGTCGCTTTCGGATAAGGAGAACCTGGTGATGTACCAGTATGCACAGGACGAACTTTATTTGTGTGAATTACATCGACCGAAGCCATATCAACAATATCTACTCCTCTAGACATCGCCATCGCTTGAAATAATGCTGGATCTGCTAAATTCCACCATCCAAGCCTCTCGATAACTTCTCTACTCATCGCATGTGGAATTGCGATTAATGATCCGACAACAAGCTCTTTTTTATTCAAATAACGATTCAACATACATTTTCCAACTGTCGTATAATGTGGTCTCACCTTTAAATACACAGACCATGTTAAATTATTCACAACAATTTGATGCCCCCGCTGGATTCCTTTCACGAAACGTTGTAGCTCTATATTATCAATAACGATATCACCATCTAAAAATAATACGATGTCACCATTTGCTTCTCTAGCTCCAATTGCCCTTCCAACATCATTGCCAAGAGAATGTTTATAATAAATCACGCGGCAATGATGTTGGAAGGCTATTTCTTTTGTCTCATCTGTCGATCCATTATCTACTACGATAATTTCATAAGGCTCGAGCTTCTCCACTTCTACTAAGACTTGTGATAAAGTACTTGCTTCATTATGCACCGGAATAACAACTGATACTTTCATACTTGCATCACTCTTACCCTTCCAAGCGAACATAAGAAATAATAGGAATACGTACAAGTACATCTTCCGGTGGTCCATAAGAAGGAGAAGTACGAACACTTACTGCCCCGTCCGTCACAGATAAAAGAATACCTGCAACGATTTCTACAGCTGTCACAACTTGCACTAACTCACCAACATGGTTACGCAATTCATCAGTAAATAACATATATAAGTCTCCTTTCTTACACTTCTTTAATTGATATAATACTTGTAAATGGTAATAAAACTTCAGTTCCTATTCCTTCTTGCAGCGTTAAGAAATCGTCACCAACTGCTACAATAACACCCGTTAACTGTCCAACTGTCACAGTAATTTCGACGTTTTTACCTAAATACTGCTTTGCAATTTCTTTAAATGGTGATGTATTACATTCTTTTAAAATGTTACAAATAATAGATTGGAATTGACTTGATTCTATAAAATCTTCCGTAGCTTGCTTAGAATTTCTTTGAATAAACCTTGCGAAGTTTTGCGAAAATAAAAGTCGTTCCACAGCAGGCAATAACTTATTATCTAAAAAATAATCTAATTGTCTATTAAACAATCTCGATAACTTTTTCCAATACTTACCGAACAGACACATACACTTCTCCTCCTATTATTTTTAAATTATAAAAATACATCCATACATCTTAATGTATACAAAACAAACTTTTTTGTGATAGGTAAGACATACATTTTTCAACGAAACAATATGTTCTAATCACACAAAAAAGATAGATGGTATCCCATCTATCTTTATATATATTTTAATTTTTAATTGTAACTATCGCAGAGACACTATAATAAACTGCTCGTGGTAATTCTGCCTGTTCACTTATAGAAGCTGTAACAAGTGAACCACCACTTGCCGAGAAATACTTAGCAGCTTCTAACGGAATACCATCTTCTTTCACATCAATATGCGTGCCATCTCGCCAGTCTATTTTCTGCATTGTTGCTGAAAGGTCTCCAGTCACTTTACCAAATTCTTTACCATTCACCCCTAAAAAGATCCATTCCCACTTTGTTAAACTTAGTACTTGTTTCAACTCTCCAATTTTCTTTCCATCTACATCAGAAAAAATATAGAAATTACGTACTCCCATCTTCTTTTGAACACGCAACAATCTTTCTCCCGAGTGATTATATAAATAAAATTGTTGCTTATGTAGTCCCTTAAAAAGAAAAGAAAGTACAGCTTGCCATACACGTTGAATAACAAAATCATACTCTTCTTTTAAAAAACCTACTGTATTTCCATCTAATCCAAAGTACGTTATTACTTGAAATACCCCTACCTCTTTGCGAACAACAAATTTTTGTTGCTCAAATAATTCAGAAGTCTCTATATTATAATTTTCCTGTTTAAGCATTTTTGATCTTCGTTTTTCCGTAAAGCTATATATTAATAATCCAAATGCTGGTAGTACAACACCTATTAATTTTAGATTTTCTTTCTCCGAAGTGAATAGCATCCCTTTGTTATATTCCATCACTAATACAATTGCGACGATAATCCATACAATGACAGATACAAACAAAATTCGTTTCGCATTACGTGCGTGATGCTTATGTATGCTCATATCCCTCCCCCTTTTCCATTTATCCCGCATTAACGGGCAGTAAGACCCCCACTAATTAAAGTTTCACTTTATTTCATTATCCCATTGCACATACACTTCCTCAATAAAAAAAGACTATCCAAAAGGGATAGTCTTTTACACTTCAATATTTCGTAACATCGTATAAATATCGTTATTCACTTTACCAAACGATTTAATGTTATTTTGAATGTTAGATAATAAAACAACATATACACTACCATTTTTACTAAATCCATTTAAGCAATTCCAACCTGGCATTACACCATGATTTGAATAACTGCCCGGATCGACATACCAGCCAAATCCGTAATCTTTTTTGACGGCAGTAAACATTTGATTATAACTCTCTTTCGAAATTAATTTTCCAGAGAATAGCGCTTCATTAAATAAATATAAATCATGTGCACTCGTATATATATCACCACAACCATATAGCTGTGACATACTTGGAATATTAGGTGTTGTCATATTGTTATTTACGATTTTATAACCCGTTGATGGGAACCTTGTTTGCTCTAACTCTTTACCGAAACCAGAATGTTTCATACCCGCAGTAGCAAAAATATGTTGTTTAATATATTCTTCTAACGGTTGTCCACTTACCTTCTCAGCGATATAGGCAAGTATTGAATAGTTCGAATCGGAATACTTCCATTTCTCTCCTGGACTCCCAATACGCTTTTGCTTTCCTATTCTTTTTATTAATTCCTCATGAGAAATATCCTCTGTTCCTTGCTCATATTCAGGAATTCCTGATGTATGTGTTAATAAATGTTTTAACTTTATACCACTACCTTGCGGGAAATCTGGAATATACTTTGCAACCGTATCTTCTACGTTTAATTTATTTTGATCTTTTAATTGCATAATAGCAGTCGCTACAAATGCCTTCGAAATAGAACCAATATAGAAAGTTGTTTCCGAATTATTCGGTACTTGCTTCTCTTTATTCGCCATACCATATCCTTTATTCAAAAGAACTTTCCCGTTCTTCACAATAACAGCTGTCCCGCTAAATCCTGCATTTTGTAAATATTGATCCAATTGAGCGTTTTCATTAATTTCTTGAGGCGGCCCTTCAGCAGGTTTCTCTATAACTTGCGCCTGCTTTATCTGTTCTTCCTGTTCTTTTTGTTTTCTTTGTTTTTCAGCTTCTTGTCTTTTCATTTCTTCTTGCTTTTTTATCTCTTCTTGCTTCTTCATTTCTGCTACTGCTTTTAAAGTTTCCTCTTTTTTATTATGCGCAACAATTTTTGTATACATGAAATATACAAGTGAACATAGTAGGACGAGAATGATTGTTCTTTTTATGTATACAAACGGACGACGTACTTTCCCACTAACAGTATTTTTTTCCTGATCCATGATTACCCTTTTCCCCTTATTTACCGATAATTTAATTCATCTACACAAGACTTTTTTCAAATCATTTCAGTAGATTATAGACACTCCATTCTATGTCATCCCTACTTTATCACGCGCTGAACATATTACCAACCTATATGTATAAAAAAGAAAAAGAAAATTTACAAAAGTAAGATTCCCTTTAAAATTTCAACATAATAAAAGAGGATATCCTGTAAAAGACTGGTGTTATCAATCTTTTTGGATATCCTCTTATCTAACTATTTATACGTTTTTTTTCATATCATCGGCAACAGATTCAACATTTGTACCTACGATAACTTGTACACTTGTGTTACTTAATTTCATAACACCTTTTGCACCAGCACGTTTTAATGCTGCTTCATTTACTTGACCAGCATCTTTCACTTGTAAGCGTAGACGTGTTGCACAGTTATCAATAACTGTTAAGTTTTCTTTTCCACCTAAAGCTGCTACGTAAGTTTCACCAATTGAACCTGCAACTGGTGCATCACCCTCTTCAGCTAACTCATCGTCATCTTCACGACCAGGAGTTTTTAAATCGAACTTCTTAATTAAGAAGTAGAATACTACGAAGTAAATTGCTGCGTAAATTAAACCGATTCCCGCTAGCAATACTGGTTTTGTTGCAATACCAAAGTTTAAAACGTAATCGATTGCACCGGCACTAAATGAGAAGCCATCGTGAATGCCAAGTGTTGTTGTAATGAATAAAGAAAGACCTGTTAATACTGCATGAATACCGTATAATACTGGTGATAAGAACATGAATGAGAATTCAATCGGTTCTGTAATACCAGTTAAGAATGAAGTTAATGCTAGACCACCTAACATACCTGTAACCATTTTACGCTTCTCTGGTTTAGCAGCCGCAATCATTGCGAAACACGCTGCTGGTAAACCGAACATCATGATTGGGAAGAAACCAGTCATGAACATACCTGCTGATGGATCTTTTGCAAAGAAGCGTGCAATATCACCATGAACGATATCACCAGCTGCATTTGTAAAGTCACCAAGTACAAACCAGAAGTATGTGTTCATTACATGATGTAAACCGATTGGGATTAATAAACGGTTTAATAATCCGAATAAACCAGCACCAACTGACCCTAAGTTCACGATGCCGTGTGCTACCGCATCAATACCACTTTGAATTGTTGGCCAAATTTGACCGAATACTAATCCTAAAAGAAGCATTACAATAGAAGTAATGATTGGTACGAAACGTTTCCCCGCAAAGAAACCTAACCATTCTGGTAATTTAATCTTATGGAATTTGTTATATAGTAATCCAGCAACAACCCCAGCAATAATACCACCAAGTATGGCCATATTTATTTTTGGCGTTAACGCCGCTGCTTTTGAAACTTTTGTCATTGTATCTGCTAATTTAGTTGGATCTACTGAACCTACTAAATCCTGAACACTTTTTAATTTATCATTCAGCTCCGCTGCTGAATATGCCTTACTTAGAGCGTTCGTTGTATTTTGTAAAACAAGATATCCGATTGCCCCAGCAAGTCCTGCTGCTCCACTACCATCAATAGACAAACCGATTGCAACACCAATTGCAAAAATAAGTGCTAAATTATCAAAAATTGCTGCACCGGCCTGTGCCATAACAGGAATATTAAATACGTCTTCTTGTCCTAAACGAAGCAATAATCCTGCTGCTGGTAGTACGGCGATTGGAAGCATTAACGCTTTACCAATACGTTGTAAAAACTGCAACATTTTAATTCCCCCTATCAAATTTATGAAATCGTTATCATTATAATTACGCTTTAGAAAACGCTTTCTATTACATAATCATAATAACATATAGTTGTATAGATGTGTAGTTTTTATTTTCGAACTTTTTATGGATAAGTTTTCTATTTCCAAACTGTTATATAAAAGGGAAATTCTCCTTGTTAGCTACACAATATACAGACAAAAAAACTTATTATAGCACAAATAACTTTCGTTTTATCATTCCACTTTTTCATGTTATTATTTATTTCTGAGCATATCGGGAAAAGTAAACTTAGTTAATTCGAAATAGGAGCGTTGGTACTATGCAGTGCATTGAAACAAACAACTTACAACAGTTGTTAGAACAAGTAAAACCATATACGAAAAAAGGAAAGCTTGCTACTTATATCCCCGAACTAGGAAATGCAAATCCAGATGATTTAGGGATTGCCATTTTCCATAAAGAAACAGAATATATCCATGCTGGCAACTCACAAACACTATTTACTCTTCAAAGTATTTCCAAAGTAATTACACTTGCACTTGCCCTTTTAGATCGTGGTGAAGAATATGTATTTTCTAAAGTTGGAATGGAGCCAACTGGTGATCCTTTTAATTCTATTATTAAGTTAGAAACGACAAGTCCTTCCAAACCTCTTAATCCAATGATTAATGCAGGTGCACTAGCTATTACAAGCATGTTGGCAGGAAAAAATAACGAAGAAAAAATGGAGCGTATTCTTCATTTTGCACGTGAAATAACAGATAATCCTACAATTAACTATTCTTCTAAAGTTGCCAATTCAGAATTAGAGACTGCTTACTTAAACCGTTCACTTTGTTACTATATGAAACAAAACGGCATTATAGATTGTGACATTGAAGAACTTATGGATTTATACACTCGTCAATGTGCAGTTGAAGTAAATTGTATCGATTTAGCACGTATTGGCTTAATTTTTGCAATGGATGGCTACGATCCATACAAGAAAAAACAAATTATCCCTAAACATATTACAAAAATTTGTAAAACATTTATGGTTACTTGCGGGATGTATAATGAATCTGGTGAATTTGCAATTCGCGTTGGAATCCCTGCAAAAAGTGGTGTAGCGGGCGGTATTTTCGGCTGCGTAAAAGGCGAAATGGGAATCGGCATTTTCGGACCCGCTTTAGATGCAAACGGAAATAGTATCGCTGGTTTTAAAATTCTTGAATTACTTTCTGCCCAAGAAGGCTGGAGTATATTTTAATTTCGGAAGTTATCCTGCTATACTAGCAGGATTTTTTATTTCACGAAAAATTTAGTTTCACCAATCATTAATAACAAAATAAAAACAATAATGAAAGTTTCGCTTTATTATGCATATTTGCTCCCCCCTCCTGAATAATATAGTACAACCTAACGCTATATGTGGAGGTGTAAAAGATGAAACTGATATTTCAAATGGAAAAACAACCTGTTCTTGAAAAAACAATTCTTCTTTTTATATTGAGTATTGTAGAAAGCTTGAAGTTAAAAGTTGTTTCACTCGATGAAGCTCACCGATACATATTCAATTTAGAGGTGCTTGAATTATTAATGGATCGGAACATCGATGATCAAGTACTAGAGCTTATTCATTTCGGAATGGGACTTGAAGACATTCATCATGTGCTTCCTGAAGAACTTGAGCATACTATCGAAGAATTAAAGTGGCTTTGCATCCAAGTATTAAGTGAGTACAGTATGCATGAAGAATCGGAACAATTAATTGAAGATATACGTTAAAAAAGCACCTATGTAGGTGCTTTTAATGTTTTTTTAAACTATTTTTATACGTTTCAATATTAACAGGTAATTCTTCCTCTTCTAATGTATGCTCATTTACATCTTTATGAATATGAGCACCTTTAGGCGGTTGATGATCATACCCTTTTTTCTTATGATCAAATGCTTTCCCACGTCCCATACGGATCCCCCTTTCTTTAAAAGAAATCAGTATTAGTATGAAGAGAAGTATGTCGATATATGCAATCCCTTACCAAATTTCCAAGGAAATACTCGAACATTGTATTCTATTCTTCTTACAACAATTGGTCTATCCCAATGAGAATTAATAAAACGCCTGCAATTATAGTCGCCCATTTCCCTAAGTATTCAGCTAAAAATCGTTTTCCTACATACGCAAAACCACTAATACAAATAAAACTAAACACCCCAGAAATACATGCTGTAAGCCAAAGATTTAAATTTGTTACTCCAGCATCAAATCCACCTGCAATATTATTTATAGATAATGCAACTCCTAAAACAATTGCTTCAGAAAAACCAATTGTTTTAGAACCATCAAAATCTGCTTTTTCTGGATCACGCAAAATCCCCATAAGTACACTACCATCCTTAGATTCTACGGTGTCTTTTTGACTCAAGAAAGGCTGACATAAAATAAATACCCCAATTATTCCTAAAACAATTGCTCCAATAAGGTTTGCTGTAAACTCCGAAATATATAATGCAATCCAATTCCCAAAAAATCCAGCTAGTAAAGTAAATGAAAATCCAAAAAATGCGATGATAAAATTGTTAAACCACGAAATTCGAATTTTACGAATGCCATACGCAATCCCAACACCTGCATTATCTAAATTGGACGCAATTCCAATTAAAAGAATTGAAAATAAACTTGCCGTACTCATAGTACAGTCACCCCTTTTCTCATATTTCCATGTATATTATGAAAATGTTGAGCAACTGTGCCTGTCTGTTTCATATACTTGTAATAAATGCTCAACATTTTTTCAACAATAAAAAGGAGTGCCTTCACTATGCCTAAAGAAAACCCAAACGATCGACTTGGTACATTAATAAAAAAACTTTTAAAAGAACGTGCCTTATCAATGCGACAGCTAGGAATACTTACAAATATCGATCCTGCTACAATCTCAAGAATTATGAATGGCAAACAACCGCCAAAACAAAAACATCTACAAAAATTTGCTGAGTGTCTTCAAGTTCCACCTCAATTGTTATTTGATGCGATGTATCCTGATTCTCCTCACATAAATAAAGAAAAGACGGATATGTACACATCTCTTGATACAATTCAGCAAACTCTGCAATCCTCTAACTTATTTGATTTCGACTACACAACAACGCGCGTAAAACAAGAACTTGAAAACTATGAACGCTATGCTCAAACAACAGAAGGTGAAAAACGTATTCACGAAAGTTTCGCAAGTAAATTAGAACAAATTGATAGCGCTGGTCCTTTTATTGAACAATTAACAGATATGTATCAACAATTTTGCAATGAGACTATTTCAAACGAAGAACGTGCGGTTCTCGGAGGCGCATTATTGTATTTCATTTTATCAACAGATATTATCCCCGATTATCTCTTTCCAATTGGTTATTTAGATGATGCGATTGCCGTTGAATTAGCAAAAGAGAAATTAATCGAATTAAAACGAAAGACATAGAAAAATAAAGAGCTATTTCAGTTGTTTCTATTCAACTCTGAAATGGTTCACTAAAAAATCGTACAAGTATACATACCTGTACGATTTCAACATACTCATCTATTTTTTCGTATGACACCATTCATATATAAACGCTGTTATTACTTTTGTAAATTCAATTAACTGCTCAACTTCAACTTTCTCATTTATTGAATGAGCTTCTTCTAATGTACCTGGTCCGTAAATTACAGCTGGAATGTTAAACTCACTAAACCATCCGCCATCAGTTACTGTAGCAGACATATCTAAAGTTGCGACTTTCTGTAATATATATTCATGTGCAGAACTTAGTTTCTGAATAGCCAGATGACTACTATCTACTTCTAAAGAGGGAAAAATTTCACCTCGATCAACAATCATTGATTCTCCGCCCCACTTAAATTGTAGTGGGTTCTCGCTTAACCATGGATCTGCTGCTGCCACTTTTCCTAAATACTCTTCTATTTCTTCTATTATTTGTTCATGCGTTTCATTTGGATAAAAGTGTACTGTTATCCATAACCGGCACTCATCCGCAATAAATGCTGCATGACGCCCCCCTTCAATGACAGCAGGATTAATTGTTGTCGCCCCTGATGGATATCCTTCATACGTTTTCATTACTGCCCAATGACGCTCTAACTCCTGTAAGCTTTGAACAATTTTCATCATTTTCTCAATAGCACTCGCTCCAAATAAACGTCCTCCAGCATGAATCATCTGTCTACGTGTTGCATCATGAAACGTTTGTGGGCTTTTCACTGTAATCCATCCAGTAATTACGCCGCCCTGCCCTTGCATATGTAAATTACTTGTATCCACTACTACTGCAAAATCAGCATCATATCCACGCTTACAACATTGAAGTGTTCCGGCTTCTCCCACTTCTTCTCCAATTACCGATTGAAACATTAGGTCACCTGGCAATTCAATTCCCGCTTCTTCTAAAAGCTGAATTGCAAATAAGGCTCCAGCTAGTCCACCTTTCATATCTGCCGCGCCTCTCCCAACTAACCAACCATCTTTTATAAACGGCTCAAACGGATTTGTTTCCCACGCCTCATCTACTGATACTTCAGCTACATCCATATGGCCATTAATAATAAGACTTTTATATAACTCACTTTCCGTCCCTTTTTTTACCCCAACAACATTCGGATCATTTGGATATACATCCCATTTATCAATACTAAAATGTCGTTTTTTTAGAAACTCTGCAACAAATTCTTGCGCCTCATTTGTATTTCTCGCTGGCGGTGCTGGTGTTTCAAAACGAATTAAAGTTTTTGTAAGTTCTAGTAGCTCCTCTTTTCGTAAATCAATCTGTTCTAATAGCTGTGAAACTTCTTGATTCATTGCTAATTCCCCTTTGCATACGTAGTATGTTTCCAGCTTTATTTTCACAAAAAAAGAGACTGTTTACAATTCTACAGTCTCTAAATTAAGCACAAGTTTCGAATATATTTATAAACTTTCTACTTCTGTCGTATTTACTTTTTCAGTATGTTCTATTTTGCTATCCTTATTTCTTGTCGCACGATAAAACAGTAAACAAACAATCATAAATGGAATACCACAATACAATGCCATTCTTTGTTCCGGAATAAAAGCCATGCCAACAATTACTGTTAAATTTAAGACTAACGCGAGAAGTGGCACAAATGGATACAGCGGTGTTTTAAATTTCAAATCTTTAATATCCCCACCCTGCTTTACGTATGTCCTTCTAGCCAATAGATTAGATAGGGCAATAGATGCCCAAACTAATATCGCTCCGAACCCTGCAATGGAAAGAAGCCACAAATAAACTGTATCTTCCGCATAGATACCTGATAATAATGAGAGGCACCCTACAATCGTGCTTACAATCAATGCATAGATAGGAACACCGTTTTTAGACAACTTACCAAAAATCGGGCTAATCATTCCTTGATTAGACATCGACCATAGCATACGGGAAGTTGCATATAATCCTGAATTCGCAACTGATAGTACCGCTGTAATAATAACGAAATTTATAATATCAGCCGCATAAGGAATACCAATTTTATCAAATACAACTACGAATGGACTTTCTATCACGCCTGCTTGCTGCCAAGGAAATAGTCCCGCAAGAATAAAAATAGATAGTACAAAGAAAACAAGTATGCGCCAAACTGTATTATTAATTGCCTTCGGGATCGTTTTCTCTGGATTTTCACTCTCACCAGCTGCGATACCAACTAGTTCTGTTCCTTGGAAGGAAAAATTAACTGCAATCATCGTAATTAAAATTGCTGATAATCCATTTGGGAACAGTCCACCATAATCAGTAAAGCTAGAAAACATCGGTGCTGGCTCATTTCCTTTCATATCTAGAAAACCAAACATTGCTGCCCCGCCTAAAATGATAAATGCAATAATTGTAATTACTTTAATACTTGCAAACCAGAATTCAACCTCCGCAAAACTTCTTGAAGATAACGCATTAATAACAAAGAGCAATACGGCAAACACTACGCACCAAATCCATGATGATACATCTGGAAACCAACGTTTCATTAATATACTAACTGCAATTAATTCAATGCCTATCGTAGCCGTCCAGTTTAGCCACGACATCCATCCCACTACATAACCCGCTGCAGGTGAAATATGTTTTGTAGCATATGTTTGATACGATCCTGCATCAGGCATCGCAACCGCTAACTCTCCAAGACAGAGCATCGTTAAATACATAACAAATCCACCGACAAGATACGCTACAATTGCTCCTCCAGGTCCAGCTTCATGAATTGTATAACTGGATCCTAAAAAAAGCCCAGTACCAATAACCCCTCCGAGTGCAATCATAAATATGTGCCGACTTTTCAATTCCCTTTTTAATCCTTGGCTTTGATCCATCATATAAATCCCCCCTTTTCACTTTGCAAACCCATTTAATGTAAGCGCTTTTAAAATTATTCATAGTAAAAATAATTATTTAAAAGATCAAAATACATATTACTTCTATTAATCGCTACCTGTTATTAAAAGGTCATCCCTCACTGTTATTAATAGTTTTTGATCAGCGATAGCTTCTCCCTCTACCACTTCTAATGATTCGATATAACCACTGATTCCCACTTTGATTTCCACTTGCTGCTTATCTTTTGTTTCAATTAACGCTAATTTCTCCCACTCATATACGTAAGAACTTTCAGTAACAAATAATTTCTCTACTTTCCCGTAACAAGGACTATACACGCCTTCTATAACCGTCTTCACTTAATAAATTCCTCCTCTTAATTAATTTGCACTGAAATGTCGCATACCCTATGAAAAGTTCTAATTCCCTCACTCCTTCAATTTAAAGATTTCCATTATTATTTATGCAAGATACGTACCAACCTCAATATCTATATAAAAATTAAGATTTTGTACAAAAAAATCTACATAACTGCAAAATTTTTCTATCGTTTGAAAAGTTTTAAAAGAAAATAGCAAAAAAATTTTGCGGTTTTATGAGAATTTTAATAAAATTATAAAAAGTCAGTCTTCATAGGGTGAAACGAGGAGAAGATAATACATGCATACAGAAGAAATCAATTTTAAAAAGATTATTGAAATGAATATGCTATATGAAAATTTACTCAATGAACTAGATATTGGGATTCATATTATTAATGAGGAAAGTAAAACGATTATCTATAACCGTAAAATGATGGAAATTGAATCAATGGACCGCTTAGATGTGCTATATAAAAGTCCTTTAGAGGTATTTGCATTTGAAGAAAATAAAAATAGTACTCTTATAGAGGCATTAAAATTTGGGAAAACAAAAAAAAATATAAAACAAACGTATTTTAACAATAAAGGGCAAGAAATTACGACGATTAACGATACTTTCCCTATAATAGAAAATGGAAAAATTAAAGGTGCTATTGAAATTTCCAAAGAGGTAAGCCATTTAAAACAAACAATGAAAACGAATCTTTCTCGAAAACAAAATACTAAGTTTACCTTTGATCACATAATTGGTGATTCTAAAGCGATTCAATCGGTCATTGCAGAAGCAAAAAGGGTAATACGTACACCATCCTCCATACTTATCATCGGGGAAACGGGGACTGGTAAAGAGTTATTTGCGCAAAGCATCCATAATGAAAGCCAGCGTTCAACAAAACCATTTATTTCACAAAACTGCGCCGCTATACCAGAAACATTAATGGAAAGTCTACTATTTGGTACGAATCGAGGTGCTTTTACAGGAGCAATAGATAAACCTGGTTTATTTGAAGAAGCAAACGGCGGAACTTTGCTATTAGATGAAATCAACTCGTTAAGCCCCGCACTTCAAGCTAAGTTACTCCGGGCTATACAAGAAAAAACAATACGAAGAATCGGAGGCACACAAGAAAAAGAAATTGATGTTCGTATTATAGCAACTATTAATGAAGACCCTCTTGAAGCTATTGCACATAATCGGTTAAGAGAAGATTTATATTACCGATTAAGCGTCGTTACTTTATGTCTTCCACCTTTACGGGAACGAAAAGAAGATATTGTATATCTTGTTCAGCACTTTATCGAAAAGTACAATATTCAATTCGGGCTCGGCGTAACCGATGTAGATGTACATGTAAGAGAATTCTTTTATGCATACGATTGGCCCGGAAACGTACGAGAATTTGAACATATAATTGAAGGTTCAATGAACTTAATAGAAGATGAAAATATCATTACAGCGTTTCATATACCAACTCGCTTTCGCGAACGAATAAAAAAAGAATTCAATATGCAACCTTCACTAACTAATTACAATGCTGATACACCTAAAACTTTAAAGCACACAATAGAAGAAATGGAAAAGAACTACATCCATCAAATTCTTAAAGAAAATAAAGGAAATATCTCACAAACCGCAAAATTTTTAGGATTGAGTAGACAAAACTTACAATATCGAATTAAAAAATTGCATTTACACATATGAAATGAACCTTTCTCTAGGTGTAAAAAAAATGGAAAAATATATTATAATAAACATATACCACGCTAGAAAGGGGCTATATATATGAGTAATGATAAAAAATTAAAGTTATTACACTACTTATACCTTCTCCCTGCCGTTCTATGTATGATGTTATTCATTAATGGTGATATGAGTAGCTTCCCTTATGCAAAGCTACTAGGAACAATTAGCGGCTCCTTTGCGGCTATTATGCTTGCTTCTTTTTGGAATTTGAAGTTGCGTATGAAGAGAGAGAAATCTTCTTAATTTCAGAGTGCAAAAAAATCGAGCCTTATCAGCTCGATTTTTTATTTATTATTAAAATTCAACATTCTCCAAATACAAACCACTCGCCTCAGCAAGGCAATTAATTTGATTACGCTGTTTTTCCTCTAAAATGTTTGGAATTGCTTCAGCATCTAATTGTCCTAATCCAACTTCAATTAATGCCCCAACAATTTTTCGCACCATGTTATGAAGGAATCCATTACCACTTACTCTAATTTGTACAAATCCTGCCTCTTCCATCACATCAAGTGTATACACTTCACGAACCATAGACTTTTTCTTAGACTTTGCATTTGAAAAAGCAGTAAAGTCATGTGAACCAACTAAATGTTTCGCAGCTTCTTTCATGCTTTCCACATTTAATTTTTTATTCACGTGCATGCTGTGTTTACGCATAAATGGGTTCGTATGCTCTTCATTCCAAATTTTATATAGATATGTTTTCGCCTTAGAATTGTAACGAGCATGAAAACGATCTGATACTTCTTCTACACTCGTAATACTAATATCATTTGGTAAGTATTGATTTAAATACTTTTTCACTTTATGTTCCACTAACTTTTCATCACTTTTAAAATTAGCTACTTGATTCAAAGCATGTACACCAGCGTCTGTTCTACTACAGCCGATAATTTCAATTTCTTTCCCGACCAATTCAGATATTACACTTTCGATTTTTCCTTGAATCGTATTATCATTATTACCGAGACGTTGCCACCCTTTATAACGCGCACCGTCATACTGAATCGTTAATTTATAATTGTGCATAGTATTCTCCTTCATAGAAAATATTCCCTCATACCATGAGGGAATATTAATAAACTTTACTTTCTAACAAGCTTCACTACATTTTCTACATGAGCAGTATGTGGGAACATATCAACTGGTTGTACATATTCCACTTCATAACTCTGCATTAATGCATTTACATCACGTGCTAGCGATGACGGGTTACAAGACACGTAAACAACTTGTTTCGGTTTCACTTTTAAAATTGTTTCCAGTAATTTATCATCGCAACCTGTACGTGGTGGATCGACAACAATTACATCTGGACGCCATCCTTCTTTTACCCACTTTGGTAACCATTGTTCCGCTTTACCAGCTTCATACTTTGTATTTGTGAATCCGTGGCGTTTTGCATTTTTCTTTGCATCTTCAATCGCTTCTGGAATTACATCCATACCACGTACTTCTGCTGCATCATTCGCAAGCCAAAGACCAATTGTACCAACACCACAATACGCATCTACAATTTTCTCATTTCCTGTTAAAGCAGCTGCTTTTTTCGCTTCATCATATAAAACAACCGTTTGCTCTGGATTCAATTGGAAGAATGCACGTGCTGATAATTCAAATGATAAATCACCAAGTGTTTCTTGAATTACTTCTTTTCCAGCTAATTTAAACGTTTTGTCGCCAAAAATAACAGATGTTTTACGCCAGTTTACGTTTTGCATAATTGATTTAACCGCTGGCATCTGTTTTTGTACTTCTGCGATAAATTGTTCTTTATTTGGCAATTCTTCTTTTGTTGTAATAAGTGTGACTTGTACTTCCCCTGTTTGAACTGCAGTACGTGTCACAATTGTACGTACTAAACCTTTTTGTTTTTTCTCATTGTAAATAGAAACATTTAACTTTTCTAATATACGTCTTACAACTTTTGTCGCTTCATTCGTTGCCTTATGTTGAATCATACAATGAGAAATATCAATTAACTGATGTGAGTTTTGTTTATATAGTCCTGTAATAACCTTTTCATCTTTACGTCCCACTTGTAATTGACTTTTATTACGATAATGCCATGGATTTTCCATGCCAAGCGTTGGACGAATTTTCTCTTCTAGACTGTTATTCATATACTTCTCGAATGCTTGTACAACGATATCACGCTTTTGATTTAATTGTTCTTTATAATCTAAATGTTGCAATTGACAGCCACCACATTCCTCATATACTGAGCACGGTGCTTTCACACGATGTGGTGATGATTTACGAACTTTTTTCACTTTTGCTTCAGCGAAGCCACGCTGAATTTTCGTTGCTTCAGCAACAACTTCTTCTCCTGGTAATGCCCCTGGAATGAAAACAACTTGTCTCTTAAAATAACCAACGCCTTCTCCGTTAATCCCAAGACGTTTAATTGTCACAGGGAACGTTTGACCAACTTCCAACTTACTCTCATGTTGCTTTTGTATCATTATTACACCTCTACTCTATACTTTTCCATAAATATAACGCTGCATAACTGCAGTATGGTTCACACTCTTGTTTCACTTTTTCTAAAAATGCATCATCAGGTTTATCATCTAATTGAAATACACCTTGCACTGCGCGCTGAATTCCAATGTCTGCTTTTGGAAACATATTTTTTCGTCCAAGCCCAAACATTAAAAAGTTTTGCACTGTCCATGCTCCAATACCCCTTATTGGTAACAATTGTGCCGATATTTCTTCTTCTGTTTCATTTTCTATCCTTGCTAAATCTAATTTACCGCCTACGATATGCTTTGCTAATCCTACCATATATTCAGCTTTTCGCTGACTAAACTTCTGCTCTCTCAATTCCTCTATTGGAATATTCGCTACTCTTTCTGGTGTTGGGAAAAATAAAACGCCATTTCTTTCTGTCCCATATCGTTTTACAAATTGCTCTGTTAGCACAGTAGCAAATTTCAAATTTATTTGTTGATGAATAATACAGCGAAGAAGACAAGCGAAATAATCGAATTCTAAAATAATTGGAGTATAAGCATATGTTTCAAATAGTGGACGTAATGATGTGTTTAAAAAATGATTTTGTATATTTTGAAACGGTTCATTCCAGTGAAAAATGGATCTCATTCGTTTCATTACTTTCTCTTGATCTCCTGCCTGACTAGAGATCCAAAACTGTGGATTTTGAACAGTACCAATCCCCTGCAAACGAACAACAATCTGTTCTTCGTCTATAAACATCGGGACATAAATTACTTTCTCGTCTAATTGAATGACGTTTAACGGGTCGAAAGATAAACGCTTTAGCACTTCCCCAAAATGGTACGGATATTCTAACGTAACATGTTCGCTCCACATACGTTTCCCCATCCTTTTTACACATCATTATAGCATGAGAAAACCGCAAGCATACATGCTTACGGTTGATTGCTGTTTACTAAATCATCTAGACTTTTAAAATGATACCCTTTCTCGCGCAAATCATCAATGATTTTCGCAAGTGCTTCTGCATTATCTTTTGATATTGCATGAAGTAATAAAACAGACCCTGGATGAATCATCGTCATTACATTGTTATGCGCATATTGCCACCCTCTTTGCTGATCTACTTTCCAATCAAGAAATGCAAGCGACCAAAACACATTATAGTATCCCATTTCTTTCGTAAGAGCTAGCGTTCGTTCACTAAACACACCTCGCGGAGGACGTACATATTTCACTTCTTTTTGTCCTGTCACTTTTTTAATTTCTTCCGTTACACTTGTTAATTCTTCACGAAGCTTTGCATCGTTTACTGCTGTAAAATCAGGGTGACTCCAAGAATGATTACCAATAATATGTCCTTCATTTTTCATTCTTAATAATAAATCTTTTTGTGTTTTTATATAGTGCCCCGTCACAAAGAAAGTTGCTGGTACTTTTTTCTCCTTCAGTACATCTAAAATCTTTCCTGTATATCCATTTTCGTATCCATTATCGAATGTTAAATAAATGTCTTTTTTCTTCGTATTTCCTAAGTAAAACCCACCATTTTTTTGTAGTAATTCTGTATATAATTTCCCTGCATCTGGCACCGTTTCATTTTTAGGACGTGGGATTCCCCAGTTATGTGGTGTATTCGTATAAGCAAATGTTGAAACTGGAACAAGTGCCATCATAATTGAAAAAATGAGACCTATATATAACCATTTATATTTCATAAATAGTCTCCTTTCCATATATAATCGTACCTGTAGTTTCTGTTTCCCTGCTTTCTTTCATGCTGAACATGTTTTTCTATATATACCAAAAAATGTACCTCGAATCATTCGAGGTACATTTTTACTTACTTAAATACAGGCTCTTTAAAGCTAGCTAGTTTTTCAAGTGAAGTTTTATCAACATCAGCATGTAAGCTGTTACCATGAGAGTCCATCGTTACAACTGCTTTAAAACCTTCAATGCGTAAATGCCACATTGCTTCTGGAATTCCAAATTGTAAGAAATCAACATCTTTCACTTCTTTAATACATTCAGCATAATATTGCGCCGCACCGCCAATTGCGTTTAAATACACGCCGCCGTGTTCTTCTAATGCTGCTAATGTTTTTGCACCCATGCCGCCTTTACCAATTACAGCACGAATACCGAATTTCTTCATAATATCCCCTTGGTATGGCTCTTCACGAATACTTGTCGTTGGTCCTGCTGCTTTAATTTGCCAATTGTCATTCTCGTCTTTCACTACAACTGGACCACAGTGATAAATAACTTGTCCATTTAAGTCTACTGGACAATCGTTATCCATTAAATGTTTATGGATTGCGTCACGGCCTGTATACATCATGCCATTAATTGTTACAACATCACCAACGCGAAGTTCACGAATTTGCTCTTCTGTAATTGGTGCTTGCAATACAATTTCACGTTGCTCTGTTTTTTCTTGTACTTCTTGCTGAAGTGTATCGTCACCTTCTTGATATAGCCAATCCATAATTTCTCCTGTTTCAGGATGGATTTTTACACCAAGGCGGCGATATGCCCAGCAATTATACGCAACAGATACATAGAAGCTAGCTGGCAGGCGATTATATACGCCAATTTTACAACCAAGTAAAGTTGTTTCTCCGCCGAATCCCATCGTACCAATGCCAAGCTTATTCGCATTTTCTAATACGTACTCTTCAAGTTTTTGTAACTCTGGTACTGGATTGATGTCATCTAATGTACGTAATAATTGATTTTTTGCTAATTCGTAACCTGATGTGCGGTCTCCCCCGATACCAACACCAATTACACCTGCACTGCATCCTTGGCCTTGTGCTTGATATACCGCATGAAGAAGGCATTTACGAATTCCTTCTAAATCACGGCCTGCACGTCCAAGCCCTTCTAATTCACACGGTAAGCTATATTGAATATTTTTATTCTCACATCCGCCGCCCTTTAAAATTAAACGTGCATCAATGTAATCTTTTTCCCATTGCTCAAACTTAATAACTGGTGTTCCCGGTCCTAAATTATTTCCACTATTATCCCCAAAAAGAGAATCAACAGAGTTAGGACGAAGTTTACCATCTTTTGTCGCCCGCTCAAGCGCACTATAGATAGCTTCCTTCAGTTTTAATTGATTCACACCAACTGGCGTATAAATTTTAAACGTTGGCATCCCTGTATCTTGGCAAATTGGCGAGATATTATCATCTGCCATTTTAATGTTATTTGTAATTGTGCCAAGTGCCATCGCTGAACGAGTCCCTGCGTTTTCTCGCTCTTTCGCTTGTTGAATCGCACGACGAACATCTTTCGGTAAGTTCGTTGACGTTTCAACAACTAGTTGATACATGCTTTCTTGAAGCTTTTCCATTGTTACTTCCCCCTCAATTGTGAACGCTACCAAAACGTTATGAGATGAAAATTCCATTGTTATGCTCTTCAGCTTTTTATTTATTTCACGCTATTAAAGTATAAATGAAATTTTTCACAACTTGATTATACCTTTTTTTCTATATTCCTTCTATTATCCGTACAGAAAAAGGCTACCAATTTTGTACTGGCAGCCTTTTTAATATATTATTCGTCTTTTTTAAATTGCTCACATTTTAATTCTAATTCATCTAACATCGCAAGAAGACGATCTACATCTTCTAACTCTACTTCTTCAGGTTCAATTGTATCAATTACTTCAATGAACATATTTAAACGCTCTTTTAAATATACTAATTGTGTATCTTTATCTTGAATTGCTTTTCCCATGAAGGCACTCTCCTTTTAATTCGAGTTACTTTTATTATACCGCAAAAATGATTGCTATGGGCATGTAATTTCATCGATTTTGTAACAGTAATTCATTCTAATGTAAGCCCTCTCTCTTTTTCCACAAAAAAGTTTCACTTTATAAAAAGCACATATTCTTCTATTATAGAGAATGGACAAATTGTTATTTCAATAGTCAAAGGAGTATTTCATATGACGATATCACAAATAATGAAGCCGATTACTCCTTCTTACGATCCATGGGAAGCGTATATGGACCTTGAAGAGTACGGCAAACTACTATTAACAAACGTTGAGTTTACAACGACGACGTTATGCAATATGCGTTGCGAGCATTGCGCTGTTGGTTACACATTACAGCCGAAAGATCCAAATCCGCTTCCGATGGAGCTTTTATTAAAACGATTAGATGAGATTCCTCATTTACGTTCTTTAAGTATTACAGGCGGAGAACCTATGCTTTCCAAAAAATCCGTCGACAATTATGTAACACCACTCTTAAAATATGCCCATGAACGAGGCGTTCGCACTCAAATCAACTCAAACTTAACTATAGATTTAGCACGTTACGAACAAATTATTCCCTACTTAGATGTATTGCACATTTCACATAACTGGGGAACAATTGATGACTTCGTTGAAGGCGGATTTGCAATGATGGAGCGTAAACCTACTTATGAACAACGCGCAAAATTATTCGAAAGAATGATTACAAATAGTAAAGCTCTATCAAATGCAGGTGTACTCGTATCAGCAGAAACAATGTTGAACAAAAGAACCCTACCACATATGGAACATATTCATCGTCAAATTGTCGAAGAAATGGGATGTAAGCGTCATGAGGTTCATCCGATGTATCCGAGTGACTTCGCGAGCAACTTAGAAATTTTAACGAAAGCTGAAATTCGTGATGCAATTGAGCATTTACTAGAAATTCGCGATGAAAATGTATGGATGTTATTTGGGACTTTACCTTTCTACGCTTGTAGCGATGACGAGCGAGACGTCGCCACATTTAAGAAATTACAAGAGAGCAAAAATGTCACAGTTCGTAATGATCCAGATGGCCGTTCTCGTTTAAATGTAAATATTTTCGATGGAAATATTATTGTGACGGACTTTGGTGATGTTCCACTTCTAGGAAACATACAAACAAATACGTTACAAGAAGCGTATGAAAAATGGAGCGCTTCAAAAACAGCAAAATCATTAAGCTGCCACTGTCCTGCTGTAAAATGCCTTGGACCGAATGTTCTTGTAAAAAACAGCTACTATCCGACAGAAGATTTCTTATCAAAAACAGCAAATATTACATTATAAATAAAAACGTCAGCTTATAAGCTGACGTTTTTCGTGTTATTGCGAATGCGATGAAGAAATAAATTTAAAAAACAAATGATCGTGAATTGGAATAGCTGCCCCAATTCCTTGAGATGTAATATTTTTCACGACAAGCCTTTTTTGATTCCCTTTTAACACAAGGTAGACTTCGCCAAATGTTACTTTTCCTTTTTCATTTACTGCTGGTGTATAAGCGTATAAATATCCAAGTTGACTCGGACTAATATTATACACACGCTCATGTCCTGTACCATAACCAATGGTCGTTTTAAATGAAAGTGGCAATTGTACTTTTTCAAGCGCTTTTAAAAGCATCATTTTTTTCACATCTGCAGCATCTTTCATATCTGCTGTTAAATCACCTTCGATTGTCTTTTGGGTTTCTTGTTTATAGCGAAGTGGGTATAAGCGATCCCCTCCGCGATTGTCATATACATTTCGATTTACTTGCTTATATTCCCAGTTAATCGATGTATCTATTGATTCATAATTTAATGCCCATTGACCTAAATAAATTTTTGCTCGGTATCCTACCGCAAGTGGTGCATTCGAAATTGTTGTTTCATTAAACATCCGAATTAAATCAGGGTTTTCAATTTTGATATTTGCTGTTTTCAATAGTTCTTGCGCAAACTTACTTGGCTGTAAACGAGGTAAATCTTGTGCGTCATTTGGAAATGTATTATCTTTTGAAATATTTAAAACAGATGAAGGCATTTTTACTTCTACCGTTGTCTTTGCAAAACTACTGTTAGGAAATAATAAAATAAACGAGACCATGGTTGAAAGACATATGCTGTATACTCGTTTCACCTGTCTGGCTCCTTCCTACATAAAGGTATATACTACTTTGTTTATTGTTTTCTCTGGGCACAATTGTTATGCCTATTTTTCATAATAAATAAAAACCAATTCCCATAATGACATACGCCGCTAATAAAGTGCCTCCTTCAAACCAGTTTGTATCCCCATCATTTGAAATTGCAATCGTTAAGAAAACGGCTGTAATCATGGACACAAGTTCTGGTATTGTAAATACTAAAGGCATCCTTTGTGCAAAGAACATGGATAGTAGTACTAATACAGGAGCAACAAACATCGCGATTTGTAATGTAGAACCTACTGCAATTTCTACTGCGATATTCACTTTATTTTTATACGCCATAATAATCGCAGATGCATGTTCTGCTGCATTACCAACAATTGCAACGATAATAACCCCTATAAATAACTCCGACCAGCCAAACGACTTTGCGACCGTTTCAAAAGTATGTACGAGGGCCTCTGACACATAAGCAACTGCAAGTGTTGCTATCGCTAAAATGAGTAACGCTTTACCTTTGGACCACTCTGGCTCTTCCTCATGCGCTACCTCATCACTTTTATGTTGATATACACCACGGTGCGTAACTAACTTAAATAACAATGCAGCAAGGTACATAATAATCATGATAATAGAAACACCAATACTTAATTGATACGTCTTTCCAGCATCCATCTTCATTGAAAAAATCTCTGGAATAACAAAGGCTACAACAACAGCAAATATTAATAAAGCTGAATTGTGCCTTGCATCATAAACATTGAAGCTTTGCCTTTTATACTTAAGGCCACCTATAAAGAAAGATAACCCTCCTACCAGTAATAAGTTTCCAAGTACAGAACCAGTTAAGGAAGCTAAAACAACTTCTGTTAATCCTGCCTGAAGTGCAAAAATTGAAATGATAAGTTCAACAGCATTACCGAAAGTTGCATTCAATAAGCCACCTATCCGGGGCCCAGAAACGATTGCCAAACTTTCTGTCGCTCTCCCCATAAAACCCGCTAATGCAATAATCGTAATGCAATACACGGCGAACATAATTGTTTGAGGCCAATGAAGCGTTTTTCCAAGTACAGAAAGTGGTACCCCAATCAGCGCTACTATAAGAAATATTTTATTAAACATGCTTTCCATCCTTCCATCGTATGTATTTCTCCTCGATATTATTATTATTCATCTCCTAACTTGTCCGATTTCATCACAATTACGTTTAAAAAATCGGGTTGAAGAAAACAGTATGAAAGATATTTAAATTGTTTTGTTTAGACGAAACAATTACAAATTATGAAAAGAGGTTACAAGCATGCACTTAAAAGAAAAAATAGCAACTATTATTCAAGGTCAACGCACTGGTGTATTATCTACTGTACGTAACGATAAGCCACATAGTGCCTTCATGATGTTTTTCCACGAAGATTTTGTACTATATGTTGCAACAGATCGAAATTCAAAAAAAATAGCAGATATTGAAAAAAATCCAAATGTACATGCACTACTTGGACGTGAAGGAAAAAAATTAGATGAAGATTATATTGAAGTTGAAGGATTAGCTTCAATCGAGGAAGACTCCACATTAAAAAACAAGTTTTGGAATAATAGCTTAAAACGTTGGTTACTCGGCCCTGAAGACCCTAATTACGTATTAATAAAAATCAATCCCGATACAATTTATTACATCGATGGTGCTGGTACGACGGAGCCCGAGTTTTTACGACTATAAAACAAAACAAGCCCCCTTTAGGTGGGCTTGTTTTGTCGAAAAGTTCTTCTGAAAAAAATAATAAAATAGGTGGAACTTTCTAAAGATTCTGTTATATAATAGCAGTAACTTAAATAAACTGTATTAAAACAGATTGAGGGGAGAAATAAAATTGATGAAAAGAGAAGAACGAAAAAACATGATTGAGTTTATCGAAAAGAAAAAAGGGATTGAACGTGACGAATTATTATTTATGACTGATGATGAAGTAGAGCATATTTATAATGTAACGTACTTTTTATATGAGGAAATTGCAGAGTAGTATAATAATCCCCACCTTATTAAAAATATAAGGTGGGGATTATTTCGTTTTTATACATGAGAATGATTTTCATGTATAATAATGTAAGATTGGAGGAATTTTACTATGAGCTCATGGCTATTATTCGCACTATTATCAGCAATTGCTGCTGCCCTCGTATCTATTTTTGGAAAAATCGGCTTAGATGGAATCGATGCCAACGTCGCAACGACGATTCGTTCTATTATTATGGCACTATTGATGGTAGGAGTTATTATTATACAAGGTAAATTTCAAAATATCGGTGATGTCCTCCTAAATAAAAAAGCACTGCTATTTATCACATTAAGTGGAATCGCTGGTGCTTCGTCATGGCTATTTTATTTTCTTGCATTAAAAACAGGAAAAGTCTCACAAGTAGCACCTATCGATAAATTAAGTGTAGTATTTTCCATTATTCTCGCGATAATTATACTCGGTGAAAAGTTAAACTTTATGACTGGTATTGGTGTAGTCTTTATTACAGCTGGTGTATTATTTATTGCTTTCAGCTAAAAAACCGCTATTATTAGCGGTTTTTTCTTTTCCTTATGTAAATCCACACAATCAATGCTACAATTGCCGAAACTAATAAAATCCATATTCCATAATGATGTAAACTATATTCAACGAAGCGCCACTTCTCTCCTAGTTTCCAACCTAGGCCAATAAAAACACTTATCCAAATTAGTGCACCACCGTAAGCATACAGACAAAAACGCCACCATGTTAAATTCGAAACCCCAGCAAAATATGCTGTTAAGTGACGTACTCCCGGTATAAAGTAGCCAATCATTAAAAGAAACGGACCGTATTTTTCAAATAAAATATGTGTTTTTTCAATATGATGTTCTTTAATTCTAATTTTCGGTCCATATTTTTTTAAAACAGGGAGCCCAAGTTTTAACCCTAATATGTAACTTAATGTAATGCCAAGCATTGCACCTGCCATTCCACTTAAAAAAGCAGCTGTTCCTGACATAACTCCTTTTGAAATGTTATAGCCTATAAAAGTCAATAAAAACTCATCCGGTATAGGTAATCCAACAATCCCGCCAGCTAAAGCTATAATAATTCCAAAATACCCATAATGTGCGATTAACTCGCCAATATGTTGCTCCATTCGGAAGACACATCCTATGCACGATCGTTATTCCATATTGTGCCCGTTCTATCTTCAAGCCAAACATGGTATACATATTCACTATACATTGTTTTTATAATGAACTCTACTTCTACTCCGTTCCTTTAACAGAGATTGAATCCGTAGTTTTTTGTCCCCTCCCCACCGATTATTAGCCTGCACCAATCGGGATTTTACGGGCAGCAGGGCTCCCACTTAACTTCCCTGCATTCGCTAATTTTTGGAGTAGGAGTCTTACTGCCTATAAATAGCCAGATTAAAAAATAAAAATTCATGGGCTTATTTTTTTGTTACAATAAAGGAAAGTTACTTTTTGCAACGGTTTAACTCTCAGGAAAAATGATATATCTAGCAAAAACATAGTTTGGTCTATATGATGCAACTTCTACCTATTAGAGTAACACGCACCCTTTTACATACAACATCATTTTTCTAAATTATACAGGGGGAACGAACATGACCATTGAAAAACAATTTATCCAAAAGATTTACTATAAAACATTTTTAACAGAAGACTCTTCCATCCCGGTAACGGAAGTACTCGGTGAAGCATATATAAATGAATCAGAAAATGAATTCTCCAATATATCTAATATTCGCTTCGCACAAGGTGAAGTTTATTTTCAAACTAAAGACTTTGAAGCCGCTATATTCAAATGGGAGAAAGTAAATAATGAACTTGCTCTCTGGGCCATGAAGAATATTGCAGATGCTTATTTCGAATTAGATTTCTTACCAAAAGCAGAAGAAATTTATACATCTATCCAAACAGAAGATACAACTCTTACGATGGAAGTTTCCCTACAACTTCTTTCTCTTTATATCGAGCAAAACCGTTTAGGTCTAGCATTTAAGACGATTAGTGAAGCTGTTGCGTTTCAACCGGACTATCCAAATATTACTGCAATCGCTCGATCATTCTATGAAAAACAAGAAGATTGGAATAATGCTATTGAACTAGCGGTTCAAGAAGGAATTCGAACAAAATCATTACACTGGTTTGATACTTTAATCAATTATGTAAACAGAGGCTTTACCAACAAAATAAAACCTGAGTATTTCTATGAATCTTTAAAATCCTTATACGCTATTGATCAAGTTCAGTTTAAAGAACTTGTTATTTCACTTTGGAATAGCTATGAAAATGAATCATTCCATCTACCTTGGATTCAAACAATAAATCACTTATTCTTACATATTGAAGTAGATGCTAATGACGATTGGAATGAAATTTCTACTCGCTATCAAGAGACGTACTTCGAATTGATTACTGGACAACATTTCATGCACGAATTACAAGGACTTGTACCAGATTTATTAACAAATTGGTTTAGTTTAACAAAAGCGGAAGATTCTTTACTTGTCTCCGCAGCAGTATTAGCATGGAATGAAGTTTCACCGACAACCCTAGAATCATTACTTGTAAAAAGTGCAGGTGCCTTACTTTCAAATGCATCAGCTCATTCAAATGTTGATATGGCTGATGTATCAACATTATTTGAAACGATTGCTGTATGGGCTGAGAAGAATGATGTAGATTTAGGTCATCAATTCACACTACTTGTTCGTGAGTTATACGATTTAAACGTTGCACAACTTCTAGTAGCAGGAGCTAACGATTATGATAAATCAGCCTTTATTAACTCTATACTAGGCGAAAATATATTAAATGAGACTGTAACAACTGCAATTACATTTAAAGATGATAGTCAAACTGAAATAACTGAGCTTACAGAGCTAGATATACGAAATATACCAAACTTTGACGAACTTCATAACATACTGGCGGTACCTTCTCAGCCAGAACTAGAAAAAAAATGTATTGAAGTTAAATTACCAAGTAGATTTTTACGAAAAAATAAGTTTTCATTCCTTGTCACACCTACTATGCATGGACAACTTGACAAAAACAGCTCTCATTTCGAATACTTACAGGCAGCAGATAGTCTCATCTATGTACTAAATTCAGCTTCACCATTACATGATGAAGAGCTCAATACATTACTATATATTCGTGAGCAAGTACCTAATTTACAGATTCAATTCATCTTACAAACAATTGATGCGAATACTAGCGAAAACATCACGAACAACATTAAAAAGAAAATACTCGTACATTTCCCTGAAGCACAATTGTTCCCTTATTCTCCTTCCCAAGAGAGTAGTGAACAGCTAGGTAATGTAACAGACTCTATTCTTTCTAACCTTACTCAGCGTAACGTGGAAAAAGAACGCATTGAAAAATTATTATGGTTTATCCAAAAAACAATTGCATACCTTTTAAATGAACGTGTGGAATTAGAAAATACGTTAGTGAAATCAGTCCGCTGGAATAAGCATATTTTAGTAAAACTTGATGGTTTTATTAATAATCTTACTGCCATCCAAAAAGATAAAATTCGTTCTATTACAGAATCTTATCTTTTAACGAAAGAAGAGATTACGCGGGATATACATTCTCAAATCCCTGAATTGTTGCAGAGTTGCTCTGATCTTGTTCAAGAAGATAGTGATTTCAAATTAGTCCATGAAGAACTAAATGTAGCAATGAATGAAAGAATTCAAAAGCATGTACAGCAAGTACTTCTTCCTAAGTTTACTCAGTCTATTCAAGAGTGGATTGAAACTGCTCATAATGAATTCATCCAAGCTCAGGCTTATTTAGATGAAATGGGCGATACCTTTAATAAACTCTATGAGGAAGAGCGTATTAAACTTCCTTGCGATTTCAAATTACTAGATGACTGGGATAGAGATGTTGCAAGAATGACGAACAGAATTACAGTGGCTAACATCAATATTTTATTACGCTTTACACCGACACAATTTTTCTTAAAAAGTGCAGGAAAGCTATTCGGTAATATGCAAAAAAATCAATCTATGCTATCAAATAAATATAAACAATATATTGAAACTGAAGATTATACAGAAGTTGCTCAGATGATTTCAAAACAATTCTTCCTACAATTTGAAGTATTTGAAGGTGCGCTAGAACGTGATATCATGATGTTCTTTAAAGACCCTCTTAGCATATTGAAACAAACTGTAGAAGCGGCTCAACTTGAAATACAAGAAGATGAGCACACTTTGACAAAGCTAAGAACAAACCCAGAAACTTATCATGATCCTTTAACACTATTTAAATTGCAATTGTTACAAAAGAAATTCATGTTAAATATTGAAACTATCGCTTCACAAGAAACAATAAAGTGAAACTTTAATCAGTGAGGATTTTTGTTCATCCCCCCACTGATTATTAGCCCGCACCAATCGGGCGTTTATGGGCAGTAGATCTCCCATCTAACTTCTTTGCTCCACCTGAATTTTGAGGTGGGAGTTTTACTACCCACAGATAGCTGGATAAATACAACACCAACTGTTTAAATAAGAAAAACCAAGCAACTAATTCGCTTGGTTTTTCTTATTTTTAATTTACAATTTTCACATGTTCAAATGGATAATATATCGCCATGAGCTTTCCTAATACTTCAGTTCTATCAATGAGTCCTAAGCCGTTCCTACTATCCCTACTAACTAAACGATTATCTCCCATCACAAAAATTTTATTTTTAGGAATTGTAATCGGTCCAAAGTCTTCAGTTAAATTGATAAGTAATTTTTCTGCCTGTTTTTTATTATTATTTAAATACTCTTCGTTTTTCACTTGATGATTAACATATAATTGATCATTCTTCATCTCAATTACATCTCCTGGCAATCCAATAACTCTCTTCACGTAGAAATTATCTGTCTTCACGACAATAATATCCTCTCTCTCATAACTTTCAAATCTCTTGGCAAGTTTATTAATGATTACTTTATCTCCATCTTGTAAAGTCGGCCTCATCGATGCTCCTTTTACAGTCGTAGGAAAAAACAAAAAGATTTTTGCCAAAAACACCAATAAACATGCTATTGCAATTATTTCAAAGAATTCACGCAAACGTTTTTTCTTTTGCATCATTCCACCATCTCATCATCTTTTTATTTTTATTATAAATACTCCAACCGATTAATTTCCACAAAATTCTGAATTATAACATTAGAATATTATAAATATAAAATAATAATCATCGCAAATTTACTATTCTTATATATTACTAAACTGGCATTTTCCTATGAAATTCCTGCTTAGTAAATATACTATGCTGCATAAATTAAACAAACAAATATAGTAGCATAGCAATAAAAAAAGATACTCTCAAAATAGCCTATCTACTATTTTTGAGAGTATCTTTTTATAATCCTACATATACAATACACATCTGCGCTGCGACATATGTAAACCAAATCCAAAGTGGTTCATACTTCAGTTTGCGCCCCCCGATATCTGTAACACCGATAATAAAATCAGAAATCACGAACAATAAACCACCAAGTGCTGGTACCCACCATATTCCTGTATTCTCGTAATATAAGGCGAATGCAAAACAAGCCATCCCTCCGACCCACAAACCGTAAATTAGAGCCCCTATCGTAAACAATTTATCCTGTTTTTCATTTCGGATAAAAAAGAACCATCCTATAATTAGAAAGAGTCCGTATACGAGTAAACCAATCCAAAAACCATTCCATGAAATACCTGTTTGTAAAAATGCTTTCACATAGAAACAATGTGCAAGAGCGAAAGTAACCATTCCTCCAATTAATCGATGACCAATTGGAATCAATCCTGCCATAAATAAATCTCCTATAGTTGATAAAGTCATACCAAGTGCCACCCATGTACTATATTCTACCGACGGATCTTGTAACCATATCCAAATTGCACTACCCGTTAAAGAAAAACTCAGAATAAGACGAACCGCTAACGGCAACGGCATATTATTTCTCGTTCTTTTCGTCTGTCCTATTGCATAAATTGCTCCCGTTAAAAAAAGAATAATTTGCCCGACTAACACAATGTAAAGTACATTCATAATATGTTCTCCTCAATAAATGCTTTTTCTATCTTTTTTTCGTTACATATAGCACGTTTTCCTTTTTCTATGCAAAAAAAGAAGAACATTGCTGTTCTTCCATTTTAATAGATTTTCTATTCTCTATGCTACCTGTTTTTCTTGCTCGATTTTTTGTTTAGCCGGAGTACGATTTACTACAATAATTCCCGCTGCGACACATGCTAAACCAAATAGTACGAATGAATGAATTGCTTCTCCTAAAATCATACTTGATAATAACACACCAAACACTGGTATAAAGAACATATACATCGATACTTTTCCTACTTTGTTATATTTCATAATTGTATTCCATATACAGAAACCCGCTGCCGATAAGAAAGATAAATATATAAGCATAAGTATTGCTTGTAGGTTAAATGTAAATGGCATCACTCCGACTTGAAATGCACCGATACATAGTAACCCAATTGATCCAAAAATCATTTGGTATGCTGTCATATACCCAACATCTAATGTTTTACTTCCTTCTTTTGCTAGTATATTTCCATACGAATACATCATTGCTGCCCCAAGAAGTAATAAGCTACCTATTCCAAAATGGAATGATAAGCTTCCGTCACTCGGTACATTCACCAAAATCACACCACAAAAACCGATAGATACTCCAATTATTTTTCTCATATTTAGAGCATCATCTTTATATAAAAAGTGTGCGAGTAAAATTTGAAAGAATGATGATGTTCCTGAAATAATCGCTCCTTCAATTCCTGAACTGTAACTCATTCCAATATAAAAACATATATATTGAAGAAAAGTTTGGAACAAACCAATTTGTACTAACTGCTTTCCTGTCCCTTTTTTGAAATGCATATCTTTTCCTAACGCTTTAAAAAAGAATAAGAGCATTACACCAGATAAGAAAAAGCGATAGCCAGCAAATAATATTTGTTCTCCGACTTCATGTGGCTGAATTCCAAGTTCAGCATAACTTAATTTAATAAAGGGAAATGCGCTTCCCCATAAAAACGTTGCCACTATTGCAGCAATAAATACGCCAATCGGATGGGTGAAAAATTTCTCTGTCTTCAACTTGCTGTCTTCCTTTCCGATCTTTTTATGAACAATATTCATATATACCAAAGGAAGTGCAAAAACACAAGTTTTCCGTTTATAATAGAAACAAAAACATATCATCTCATAAAAACATATGCTATACTGTAGAATAATTACAACATAATAACTATTAAAATCAGATTCAACAGAAATGCTGCTATCCGTTACGGATGGCAGCTTTCGTCGTTTTATAGGGGTTTCGATTTTGATTCTTTTTCTCAATAAGAATTCGGAAGGAGCGAGTAGTAATGAACGCAGAAGTAAAAACATTAAAAGCACAAGAAGATATTTCTCATCCCTCTTTATGGGATACATTAAAGAAACATTATGAACTTATATTTGCAATCGCATCTGGTATTTTCATTTTAGCTGGTTGGTTATTCACAAAAAACGATGCAATAAGTGCAGGTATCACTTTCTATATCCTCGCTTATGTAATTGGAGGATTCGCAAAAGCGAAAGAAGGTATTGAAGACACGATTGAAGAGAAAGAGCTAAATGTTGAAATGCTCATGATTTTTGCAGCTATCGGTGCCGCAGTTATCGGTTACTGGGCAGAAGGTGCTATTTTAATCTTCATCTTTGCATTAAGCGGAGCAATGGAATCTTATACATTAAGTAAAAGCCAAAAAGAAATTTCAGCGCTTCTTGATCTACAACCGGAAGAAGCATTACGTATTTCCAATGGAACTGAGGAACGTATTCCCGTTGGACAATTAGAAATTAACGATATTATTTTAATTAAGCCAGGTGAGCGTGTTCCTGCTGATGGCACAATTCATAATGGTGAAACAAATATTGATGAAGCAGCTATTACAGGAGAACCTATTCCGAATGAGAAAAAATTCGGCGATGAAGTATTTGCCGGCACTGTAAATTTACGTGGTGCTATCGAAGTTAAAATTACGAAGCCGAGCGATCAAACATTATTCCAAAAGATTATTCGTCTCGTTCAAAGTGCACAAAGCGAAAAATCACCATCACAACTATTCATCGAAAAATTTGAAGGAACATACGTAAAAGGTGTACTACTCGTTGTTGCACTTATGATGTTCGTTCTTCATTTCTTACTTGATTGGAGTTGGAATGAAACGTTTTATCGCGCTATGATCTTACTTGTAGTCGCTTCTCCTTGTGCGCTAGTTGCAGCCATTACACCAGCAACTTTATCAGCAATTTCAAACGGAGCGAGAAATGGTATTCTCTTTAAAGGTGGTATTCATTTAGAACGTCTAGCTTCAGTAAAGGCGATTGCCTTTGATAAAACAGGAACATTAACACAAGGAAAACCTACTGTTACAGATGTATATGTTCGAGAAGGCATAGCAGAAAGTGAAGTACTTTCTATTACAGCAGCGATTGAAAGTCACTCTACACATCCTTTAGCAGAAGCGATTGTTAAATATGCAAAACATGCTTACGACATTACGATAAAAAAACCAGAAAACGTTGAAGATGTAACTGGTTTTGGATTAAAAGGAATACTAGAAAACAAAGCTTATAAAATTGGTAAAGCTGATTTTATCGGGGAAGAAATAAAGACATTTCATAATGGCATTTCTGCCTCACTTGAAAAAGAGGGAAAAACTGTCGTTTATATTAGTGATGAGGATGGTATTCTTGGACTAATCGCTTTAAAAGATACCCTTCGTCAAGAAACGATATCTGCTATTCTTGATTTGCAAAGCATTGGTGTAGAAGCAATCATGATTACTGGTGATAATGAAGAAACAGCAAAAGCAATTGCCCATGAAAGTAATATAAAAGAATATTACGCATCATGTTTACCCGAAACGAAAGTTGAAACGATAAAGCAGTTAAAAGAAAAGTACGGCATAGTCGCCATGGTTGGAGATGGTATAAACGATGCACCTGCCCTCGCTACTGCTAATATTGGTGTTGCAATGGGTGAAGGAACAGACGTGGCATTAGAGACTGCAGACGTTGTTCTCATGAAGAACGAATTATCTCGTCTCTCTCAAGCAATCCGTTTATCAAAACGAATGAACCGTATTGTGAAGCAAAATGTAATCTTTTCTCTAGCTGTAATTGCAATGCTGATTTGTTCTAACTTCTTGCAATTTTTAGCTCTTCCATTCGGTGTTATTGGCCATGAAGGAAGTACAATTCTTGTCATTTTAAATGGTTTGCGATTATTAAAAGGAAATAAATAAAACGGGTCCCTCATAGAGGACCCGCTTTTTTTAATGGTAGCTATTGTGACCGTTCGCACTGCTGCTCGTTTTATGCTTTGGATGCGAACTGCTCTTTTGTTTGTTATTTTTATTATTGTGGTTCTTTTTATTATTACTCATGAAATATCCCCCCTGTTCCCTTTTATTATGGAACAAGAGCTCATTTTTCATTACGGGAATTATTGTCACCCGTTCTATAATGATGGAGTAAACCATTAATTTCACCGCCAAGTAAAATTACCCACCCAGTTAAGTAAAACCATAACATTAAAATAATGATACCACCGAGACCACCATATGTATTAGCGTAATTTGCAAATTTATCTACATAATAGGCAAATGAGTACGATACCACAATCCATCCTACAGTAGCAAATAAAGCCCCCGATATGACTTCTCTTCGCTTTAATTTCCGATCAGGCGCAAACGTATATAAAAAGCTAAATAAGGCGAACAAAACGAAGAAACTCGCTACTAATCGTGTAATACTCCACACGTAAGAAAAACTATCCGATAAACCAATTGCTTTAAATACAGCTGCCCCAATCACTTGTCCGAAAACTGGAACAATGAGTGCAAACACAATCATAAAAATGATCGCTAATGTAAACACAATTGATAACACTCTCGTTTTAATAAAAGAACGTGTTTCTGTTACATCATACGCATGGTTAAAAGCATTCATAATAGCATTCACCCCGTTTGAAGCAAACCATAGCATCGATAGTAAACCAAATGATAATAAACCACCATTTTGCTCGTTTACAACTTTATCTACGTTTACCTCAATTAAGTTCATCGCATCTTCTGGTACGTAAGGTTCTAATAAATTGAGCACACTTTCTGTTTGAAGGTCAATAAAGCCAAGAAGCGTAATTAAGAAAACAAGCCCAGGAAAAATCGCAAGCAAGAAGAAATAAGCGAGCTGTGCTGCCAAGCCCGCTACATCATCGCGCATCGTCCGGTCATATAAATCTTTCCCAAACGAAAAAGTACGATGTCTTCTTACTTTTTCTATAAATTTTCTCATATATTTTTAAACGCTTTTCTTCTCTTCTTTATTTTGCTTTAACTCAATGTATGCTTCAGTTTTTTTTCCCTCTGCATTTGAGTCTTTCATAAATAATTCACGCGCTTCTTTCATACCACCATCTTCAGCTACCACTGGCTCTTCTTCCGCTTTAAGCTCATCTACCTTCGTAGATACAGCCTGAATTTCGATCGTTTCTGGTTTTTCTACTAGCTCAACTTTTTTCTTACTAAAAATTTCTTTCGTTTCTTTTAACGTCTCTACAACAGACGGTGTTAATTTTTTAATTTCTGCTACTTTCGCTTTCACTACATTAAAATCAGCAAGTTCGCGTCCTTTATCTGTAACAGTTTGCACTTTTTCTTTTATCTTCGCATTTTCACCAATTTCAATCATCTTTGTTTTTGCTTTTTCTGCTGTATTTTTTACTTTTTCACGATTTTCTTTCTTTAACATAGATACAGCTACACCTGCAGCTACACCAAGCGCAATGTTTCGAGCAATATTATTTTTCTTTGCCATATTCCTTCACCCTTTCATTTCTTATGTTAGAAAGTATTACTTTCTAAGCTTCCTCATATTCCTTGTTCATTTCGAATGAAAGCTAATAGCTTTGCACACCCTTCTGTTACAAGGTCATACACTTCTTGGAAGTTCCCTGTAAAGTAAGGGTCAGGAACGTCTGTCCAGCCACCGTCTGGAACAAAATCGGACAGCATACCAATATAGCCTCCAGTTTTACCTAAACTTTTTAAATCTGCTATATTCTTGTTGTCCATGGCAATAATATAATCAAACTTTGTTAAGTCTTCTTTTTCTACTTGCCTTGCTTTAATTCCTTCAAAAGCGACTTCATTTTCTTTTAAAATTTTTTGTGTTCCTTTATGTGGCGGATGACCAATATGCCAATCTCCAGTTCCTGCAGAATCAATGACAATTTTCTCTTCGAGTTCCTCTTTTACGACAAGATCTCGAAAAATCGCTTCTGCCATTGGAGAACGGCAAATATTCCCAAGACAAACAAACAATACTTGAACCATATTTTTGTTTCTTCCCGTTGCCATAAACTTATAAAAATTTATAAATTATGTTTACTTCCCTGTTCTATGTGTCCAATTTTGCCTAAGCTACTCTTGTTTAGTATAACACTCCGAGGGCGTAAATTCGGATACAACGAATCCTACATATTAGCATTAACGTTTACGTGTTAGTTTGCCAATTGATAACGCGACAAATTGATAGATGCATTCAAATCCCTATCTATCCGAAGACCACAATCACATTGATATAATCGGTCAGATAATCTCAAGTCTTTCTTAATGCTTCCACAACATGAACACATTTTTGAAGATGGATACCATTTATCAGCTTCAATAAATTCAATTCCATATTTTTCGCATTTGTATTGAATTTGTCTCTTAAATTCGTATAAACCTTGCTTTGCTATCGCTTTAGCTAAATGTCTATTCTTCATCATCCCTTTGATATTCAAGGTCTCCATTACAATACGATATGGTTTGGTTTTCACGATATCGTTTGTCGTTTGATGAAGATGATTAACTCTGATATTCGATAATCTTCTATGCAGGTGTCGTACCTTTTTTTCGATTTTTATAATGTTGCTCGTTTTGACGAAACAGTTTCCCTCCTTATTCATTTGATATTTCCGAGAAACTTTACGCTGCAACCTTTGAAGGCGTTTCTCTGCCTGTTTTACTGATTTTGTTTTGTTAATGTTTTTGAACCTTTCACTATCTGAGCATATTGCTAACTCTTTTATGCCAATATCTATTCCGAGTGAAGCATCTGTTAGATTTTCTTTGGAAAATTCTTGTTCAACACCAACTGATACATACCAATACTTCCCGTCAAAACTAACCCTCGGATTAGTATATTTGCAACCCATAAGAAGTTGTTCGGAAGTTTTTATCCAGCCGATTTTTTCAATCCAAATTTGATTCTTTTTCACTTTCAATTTGACATTATCATTATAAAAGGATGGTTTTGATTTCTTTCTACTCTTGAAGCGTGGTTTATCTGATATGCCTTTGAAAAATCTCTTGTATGCGTTGCAAGCATCTTTAACAGCTTGCTTTGTGATATTGTTTGATACTTCATATAGCCAAGTATATTCTTCGATTTGTTTTAATGTAGTCAACTCTTTACGAATAGTACCATCAGATATGAATTTTCCACCATTTTTGTGATTTTCTTCTTGCTTCCCCAGTGTCCAGTTGTATGCCCAACGAGCTACTCCAACTGATTTCCAAAGCTGATGCTCCTGCTCTTTAGTGGGCTTTATCCTTATCTTCTTCGCAAGTATCACTATTCATCAGCTCCTTAATCATTTTTTTAGCTTTGTTCGCCCGTTTACCTTCTTGGTGCATTTCTGAATATATACTTATAGTATAAACAACCAATTATTAATTATAAAGGAAATCCCTACTAATTTAATAGGATTGAAAAGTTTCATTAACGAAAATGATAAAAAAATGTTAAGATAACCTTATGTTATTTTAAAGGGGGACACTTCGGTGGATTTATCCGTAAAATCAGAAGCAAACGTTGAATATATGGTAGAAGCTATTAAAGAAAAATTACGCATGGTTAATGCTGGAGCAATGAGAGCTGCTAGTTTTAACGAAGAAATGTACGAGGACTTACGTGACATTTATGAGCACGTTATGAAACGTGAAACTTTCAGTATTAGTGAAATGCAAGCTATTACTGAGGAATTAGGTACATTAATTAAAAAATAACAAAGAGCCTCACGTATTCGAGGCTCTTTTTAATTTCAACAAATTCATGACAACTCTTCTCTCTTCCTCCTACTTCCATAAAATACTGTACAATGAAAGTAGAACCTCATCTTAGATTTTTCTCCATACATACTACTCACAAATAATAGCAACACTACCATTGCTAACTGTTTTTACTGGAGGTGCTGACTTATGAGCAATTGGTACAGTAAGACGAAAGATCAAACATTAATCGATTTAGAAACAAATGCACAGTACGGTTTAACCGATGAAATCGTAAATGAACGTTTAAAGCAATATGGCCCTAATGAATTAGCTACAAAACAAAAACGTACTTTATGGCAACGTATTTTCGCCCAAATTAATGACGTCCTCGTATACGTCCTTATTATAGCTGCCCTTATTTCCGCCTTTGTAGGCGAATGGGCCGATGCAAGTATTATTGCACTCGTTGTAATTTTAAATGCTGTTATCGGCGTAATCCAAGAGTCTAAAGCAGAACAAGCTTTAGAAGCATTGAAAAAGATGGCAACACCTAAAGCTATAGTAAAACGAGATGGTGAACTAAAAGAGATTCCATCTGAGCACGTTGTTCCAGGTGATATCGTTATGCTTGATGCCGGGCGATATATACCATGTGATTTACGGATCATTGAAACTGCGAATTTAAAAGTTGAAGAATCTGCTCTAACTGGTGAATCTGTCCCTGTCGATAAAGATGCAATCTATCACCCTTCCATGCAAAGTGATGAGCAAGTACCACTAGGCGATCAAAAAAACATGGCCTTTATGTCAACGCTAGTAACATACGGACGCGGCGTCGGTGTCGCTGTTGAAACTGGAATGAAATCACAAATTGGGAAAATCGCAACTCTTTTGCATGAAGCTGAAGATGATATGACACCACTTCAAAAAAGCTTAGCACAAGTAGGAAAATATTTAGGATTTGTCGCTGTAGCTATTTGCGTCATTATGTTTCTCATCGGTTTTTTACAAGGAAGAGATACTTTGGAAATGTTTATGACTGCAATTAGTTTAGCTGTTGCAGCCATTCCAGAAGGCTTACCAGCTATCGTTTCCATCGTTCTTGCAATTGGTGTTCAGCGTATGATTAAACAAAACGTTATCATTCGTAAACTACCAGCTGTTGAAGCTCTCGGTTCTGTCACAATTATTTGTTCAGATAAAACAGGTACATTAACTCAAAATAAAATGACCGTTACTCACTTTTATAGTGATCGCACATACGACCAGCTAGAAAATTTGAATGTAAATAATGATGTACACCGTCTATTATTAGAAAATATGGTTTTATGCAACGATGCCTCTTACAGTGCCGACTCACAAACAGGGGATCCTACAGAAATTGCCCTTCTTGTTGCCGGAAGCTCTTTTAACATTCAAAAAGATCATTTAGAAAATACACATGAACGTGTTAACGAATTGCCTTTCGAGTCTGATCGTAAAATGATGTCAACTGTACATACGTACGATGAAAGCTACTATAGCATGACTAAAGGTGCTATTGATAAACTTTTACCTCACTGTACCCATATCTTTATAAATAATAAAATTGAGGTCTTAACAGATTCTGATAAAAATCAAATATTAGAAGCTGCCGGGTCAATGTCGCAAGAAGCCTTAAGAGTACTTTCATTCGCATATAAACGATACGATTTAAACGCTGTGGATATAAATCATCTCGAAGAAAACCTCATCTTTATCGGTCTTGTCGGTATGATTGATCCACCACGCACAGAAGTAAAAGATTCAATTACAGAATGTAAAAAAGCTGGTATTCGCACAGTTATGATTACTGGTGATCATAAGGATACCGCCTTTGCAATTGCCAAAGAACTTGGTATTGCTGAAGAAAAATCTGAAATTATGATTGGAACTGAATTAGATAACATTTCAGATACAGAACTAGCAAATAAAATTAATCACTTAAATGTCTTTGCTAGGGTCTCTCCAGAACATAAAGTGAAGATTGTAAAAGCATTACGTGCTGAAGGAAATATCGTTTCGATGACTGGTGACGGTGTAAATGATGCTCCTTCTTTAAAGCAAGCAGATGTTGGCGTAGCGATGGGCATTACAGGAACAGACGTCGCAAAAGGAGCAGCAGATGTCGTGTTAACAGATGATAACTTCTCATCTATCGTGAAAGCTGTTGAGGAAGGTAGAAATATTTATCGTAACATAAAAAAATCAATTCTCTTCCTACTCTCTTGTAACTTCGGAGAAATTATCGCTTTATTTTTAGCCATTTTACTCGGCTGGGCAACACCACTACGACCTATTCATATTTTGTGGGTCAATTTAATTACAGATACACTGCCTGCATTATCACTTGGTGTTGATCCTGAAGATCCAGATGTGATGAAGGAAAAACCACGACATGCGAAAGAAAGCCTATTTAGTGGTAGCGTTCCTTTCCTTATTTTCAATGGCGTTGTCATTGGACTTTTAACGCTAATAGCCTTTATCGTCGGGGCAAAATTCTATACCGGAGATACAAATTTATTCCCTCTTTTCCCAGAACAAATTGATGAAGATGCCCTATTACATGCTCAAACGATGGCATTTGTCGTTCTTAGTTTTTCTCAGCTCGTTCATTCATTTAACTTACGTTCAAGAACGAAATCGATTTTTTCAATTGGGATATTTACAAATAAATATTTAGTCTTCTCACTTCTTATCGGTGTTCTTATGCAAGTTTGTATTATCTCCATTCCTCCTCTTGCCAATATATTTGGTGTACATGCATTAACAATGCGAGATTGGGGATTCGTTCTCTTATTAAGTATCATTCCGCTTGTTGTGAATGAAATTATTAAATTATTTAAGAGAAAATAAAAGGCAATGAGGAATATTCCTCATTGCCTTTTCATTTACCCCGCTATTTGCCAGGCAGTAAAACTCCCACCTCAAAATTCGGCTGGAGCAAAGAGGTTAGGTGGGATTGTGGCTGCCCGTAAACGCCCGATTGGTGAAGGATAATAATCAGTGGGGATGAACAAAACCCCCACTGATTAAAGTTTCACTTTAGCCTTGTAATTCTTTTTTGATGTTCTCTGTTAATGCAGCCATACGCTTACGGCTTTCTTCACGCTCACGTTTATTTTGTTCTTCAATTTGTTGTGTTTCTTGCATACCTCTTGAAATAATGTTCCAAGTCTCCTCAAGTGTTTCCATCTTAATACTAGAAGAACCTGATAATCTCGCCACTTCCACACTTTGAGTCGCGATATTTTGTGCATTTTTCTTAAGTAATTCATTTGTACGACGATCAAGTTCCGCCATAGAGTCTGCAACCAGCTTTTGACGTTTTGCATTTACGGCTTGAATAATACCATTTTTAAAGATAGGAATCGTTGTAATAAATGCTGTATTGATTTTACCGATTAATTTATTGTTACCGCGTTGAATCATACGAATTTGTGGCGCTGTTAATAGAGCAACCATACGTGCTTTTTCTAAGTCATCAATACGTTGTTCTAAAATTTCAACAGAGTTTTTAAGCGATTCTAATTCGATACCTGCTAACTGATCATTATTACGTACGCGCTCTTCGTACATTGGAACTAACTCTGTATTTAAACGTTCTAATAACATTTCCCCTGCTACTACGTATTTTTCTAAATCTAAATAATACTTTAAGTTTTGCTCATACAGGCCATCTAATGTACCAATTGATTTTTTCATTTCATCTTGATACTTCGTAATTTCCACGTATACTTTATCCATTTCGCGACCCATTGTCTGATACTTACTAAAGATTTGTTCGATCATTTTATCTGCTTTTTTGAACATGCGTGAGAAGAAACCACTTTTCTCTTCCGCAAAGTCTTTGCTATCAAATCTGTCCATAATTTTACCAAGCTGTTTTAATAATTCACCAGAGTCTTCTATTTTTGATAAAGACATTGTATGTAAAATTTGATCAGCGAAACGTGAAATTTCCATAGATGGTTCTTTTCCAAGCTCGATTAATTCTAATTGATCTTTAATATCTACCGCATTATAAATACGTTGCACTTCCGCATCTTGTCTAAGTTGTAACCGAACATCTTGTGCAGTTTGCTCATTTAGTTCTGTTTTCGAATCTAGTACGACTGGGTTATTCATATGGTATTCTCCCTTTCCTTATAAAAATGGACGAAATAGTCCTTTTATTGTTTGTGATAAATTTTTATAGGCTGATGAACCATGAAACTCAAGGTCGAAATTAACTTCTTCAAGCCAATGTGAATCAAATGCTCCTACTTCAATATACGGTTCAATATCGTTTCTCCCCGTTGGGTTGAAGTGGAATACATCTACTCCAATTTGATTTAAAAACAATAATAAAACAGCATCAGAACGGCTTAATTCTCCGCTCTTCTCATTATTAAATATAACAATTTTCGGTACTTCTTGCGAATAATCAAATTTCTCAAGTTGCTCTAAAATGTTCGGTGGAATTTGAGAAAGCTGTGCAAAAACATAAAGTGCTACATCTTGTTTCGTCTCTTTCGCAATTGGTTTACACATTTCACTTTCGCACGTATGAATGATTGCCTCTGCAATACCATGCTGTAAACCTTCTGGTAAACGTTTATGCGGCCACCAATGACTATTCATAATTAAATCTGGATGTAATTTTCCCCCGCGGTCCAATGCATCTCGATAATGATATTGGAAATTCGCTTTTTGTTCTTTCGTAAACGGAAATGTATTAATTAATAAACTGTTATCAAATGATGTAACAGCCTTTAATCGTTGAAAATATTCTTTATCATTCTTTGACACACCTGATATTTTTGCAAATAAAGAAGGAATATAAATATGCTTGTTTTCAACAAAGAAGGTTGGGCGTACAAATGCCTTTTCTTTCGTAATTAAAAAGAGTTCATCATATGTTGTTTTTAATGTACGTGCTACAGGTGTATATGAACGGAATTGCCACGGCTTATACAGCAGTGAATTATCGTGGTGAAGTACTTGCTCGATTTCTTTTGAAGCTTGATAAGCTACTGTTGCGACGCGCTCACGACGCCGATCGGGAAATGATTCCAATGAAATACGGCCCGAATGAGATACGACAAAAGTCCTTCCTTCCTCATCTATATTCTCAAACCCATCTTTTCCTTCAGGGTGATAATAAAGCACATCGCAGCCGAGCATAATAAGAAAGTATAAGAAATATATACGACTCTCCGTCGCATCACCGTACCAAACGATACGCGGCATTTGTTTCTTATAATTAATCGTAGAGAACCACTTCGTTACGTAATTTTCACTTAATTTAATCATATCGATTAAGAAACGACGGAACCCTTCTGTTTTTAAAGATTGATTATGTTGTTTTTCATACAATTTTAATACCGAAATAAACGTCGTATGTATATAATGCTGTAAGTCAGGATTGTCTACTTGCGGTAATAGTTGTTTTCCAGACAAATGGGCTACAAGTCTATTTACTGTAAGTCCATTCGGTGCTTCTTGATGTAATGTAAAAACTTCTTGAATATGGCGCAGTTTTTCGGGATCAATTACCTTATTTAAATTTTGTTCATGCAAAACCTCGATCCCTTTTGCTTCACTATAATCAAATAACTCATTGAAATATTCATCTACATCATTGGGAACACCAAGAATACGAGTTGCTATATAACTAAATTTCATCTCATTCTCTGTCAGTTCATATTGTGGACGTTTTTCTAAAAGCGCTTCAAATTGCTTTAAATCTGATTCTTCTTTTAATGCACATGGTTGAAGTGTAAAACGTGAAAACACAACAGTTCACCTCCAAAAACATTTACGTTTTTTATAAAGTCTCTCTTCTATTATAAACTATTTTTAGTTATAAAAAATGGGCGCTCGCATAACGAGCAAACCCATTTCAATTATTTATGTTCATTTTTAGTAGCTGCAACTTCTTCTTTAGCTTGTCCAGAATTCTTCATGTAGTGAAGTATAAATGTTGCTCCAAACGCTACAACTAAAATAATAAAGAACGCTGTATGACTTACTTCAATATGAATAACAGACAGTAGCATTTTTACTGCAATAATTAAGATTAAAATATAGGCTGTCGTTTCAAGTTCTGGAATACGCTCTAACAATTTTAAAAATACGCCAGCGATACCACGCATCATTAAAATACCGAGCATTCCACCTAATAGTAAAATCCAAACTTCATTCGATACACCAAACGCAGCAAGTACGCTATCTACAGAGAACGCGATATCCATTAATTCAACCATCGCCACCGTTCCCCAGAAAACACCGAACATTCTGAAGAGAATACTATTTTGGTTCATACCATCAGCTTCCTCTTCTTCTGCATTACCTTTTCGTTTATCAATGAAGTATTTAATTGAAAGCCAAGCTAAGTAAAGTGCACCTAACACTTTTACCCATGCTAATTTAATTAAGTACATTCCAATTCCAATCGCGATAAATCGGAATACATACGCTCCAATAAGTCCATAGAATAATGCTTTTTTACGTTTCTCTTCCGGAAGGTGTTTTACCATTACCGCTAACACAAGTGCGTTATCAGCAGATAGTAACCCTTCAAGTACAACAAGTGTACCGATTAATCCCCAAGATACTGGATCTTGCAACACTTTAATCCACATGTCCAAGTCAAAAAACTGAGCATACGTATCAAGGATTCCTTGCAAAATACTCATCTTACCTTTATCCCCTATTCTTTGCTAGATTTATAGAAAGGTCAAAAAAAGGAAACGAATGTCGTTTCCCTTCTTATGCATCCAAGCCATACGCTCTTACAAGCGCACCTAAGCCACCTTGGAAACCACTTCCTACTGCATTAAACTTCCACTGTCCATTATGACGGTATAATTCACAAAAGACAACTGCTGTTTCAATGGAGAAATCTTCCCCTAAATCAAAACGAAGAACTTCTTCGTTTGTTTCTTCATTTGCTAAACGAACGAATGCATTTGCAACCTGTCCAAAGTTTTGATTACGACCTTCACCATCATAAATTGTAACTGTAATAGCAATTTTATGAACATCTGCTGGAACCTTTTTCAAATCTACAACAAGTTGCTCATCATCACCGTCACCTTCACCTGTACGGTTATCTCCTGTATGTAAAACTGATTCACAAGGAGACTGTAAATTATTATAGAAAATAAAATCAGTTTCCTTCGTACATTTCCCGTTCGCATCTAATAAAAAGGCAGATGCATCTAAATCGAAATCAGATCCACCATCATAAGATTTAATATCCCATCCAAGACCAATTACCGCTCTTGATAAACCTGGGCTTGTTTTAGCTAAATCAATTTTCTGTCCTTTTTGTAATTGAATAACCATGCATATTCACCTCTATATTTTAATTTCAAAAAATATATCCATCAGTAAATATACATTTCACTGATGGATATATAAGTCTATTACTCTACATCTAAACCAAAGTTATTACATAGAGAACCTAATCCACCTTGGAATCCACTTCCGATTGCATTGAATTTCCACTCACCTGCGTGACGGTATAATTCACTTACTACTACTGCAGTTTCAATAGAGAAATCTTCTCCTAAATCGTAACGAATTAATTCTGCATTCTTTTCTTCATCCATAATGCGTACGAAAGAGTTAGAAACTTGTCCGAAGTTTTGGCTACGGCCTTCACCATCATAAATTGTGATTGTGAAGCAAATACGTTCGATATGTGCAGGAACATTTTTTAAGTCTATTTTAATTGTTTCATCGTCGCCTTCACCTTCACCTGTACGGTTATCTCCTAAATGCTCTACAGCACCATTCGCACCTTTTGGGTTATTATAGAAAACGAAATCCTCTGCTCCTGAAACTTTACCGTTAGCACCTACTAAGAAGATACTAACATCTAAATCGAAATCGCTTTGTCCGTCATAACGATTCGTATCCCAACCAAGTCCTACAAGAACTTTCGAAAGACCTGGGTTTGTTTTTGTTAAGTCTACCTTTTGTCCTTTTTTCAATGAAATTGATGCCATATACAATTCCTCCTTGGTTTATCTTATTGGTAACGTGATACAATCTCACTTAAGTTTTTATCTTGTGTTCCTTCTCCAACTGCTGAAAACTTCCATTCGTTTCCGTCTCGATACATTTCCCCTGCAATTAAAGTCATTTTGCCAGCGTAATTATCTGACAAGTTATAACGTGCTAATTCTTCACCTGTTTGTGGGTTTTGAATACGAATATATGCATTGCGAATCATTCCAAAATCTTGACGACGATTTACACAGTCATAGATATTTACAACGAATACTAAACGATTAATACGGCTCGGAACTTTATGTAATTCTACGAAAATTGTTTCGTCATCACCAGCACCTTCACCTGTTAAATTATCTCCTGAATGAATGATACTACCACAAGTAGAAAGTTTGTTGCCAAAATAAACTAGATCATTTTTGTTTAAAAAACGATCTCCTTCTAACATAACAACAGATGCATCACAATCTACATTTGGTTTACTTCCAAATAAAGAAGACAGAAAACCACCTGATTGCCCAATTGGATCCCAGCCCAAGCCAACCTGCAGTTTTGCCACTCTCGGTTGTCCTTTCGTTAAATCGATCTTTTGTCCTTTTTCTAAAATAATAGGCATGAAGTTTCTTCCTTTCTACAAAGCATTTTCCGAATCGGAAAATATTGTATTCTTCTCTTATATTGTAGCATTATTTATCTAGTGAGAAAAAGGATAAATTCTCAATTATATGAAAACATCCATATAATTTACTTATGATGATGTAAGAAGTGGTAAATGGAACCAATCATTCCTGCACAATTGCCGCTTTGCGCAAGTTTAATCTCACAATTACTATAAATCTCTTGATTTAAGTATGTTCCTATCTCTTCCTTCACTTCATTTAAGAAAGCATCTCCTCTTTCAGTAATTCCCCCACCAATAATAATCATTTTCGGATTAAAAATATAAGCAAGGTTACTAATTCCAATCGCCAAATGTTTAAAGAAAATCTTCACGGCTTGAGTAACACCACTATCACCCTTATCATATAATTCAAAAATTGTTTTACCATCCCACTCTTCTTCACCTTTATATCTTCGTACAAGATGAATTAATCCCGAAATTGAGGCAACCTCCTCAAAAGTTTTCCCTTCTATTAACATATTCCCCCATTCCCCAGCTCCAAACGAATGTCCACGGTATAATTCCCCATTTATAACAATCGCTCCACCAATCCCCGTTCCAAGCGTGAGCATAATAAAATCACTTTCTCCCCTCCCAGTCCCTTTCCATTTCTCACCAAAGGCTGCACAATTAACATCATTTTCAATAGATACAGGAACTTTTAATATTTCTTGTAATCTCTCAACAATAGAAATATCAGCATAATGTGGAATATGATCCACCCCTCCCGTTATAACTCCTTTATCAATATCAACAATTCCGGCTGTACTAATACCAATTCCGGAAATATCATGTTCAGTCATTAACTTTTTTGATAAATATATAAGCTTTTGAACAATTTGTTCCCCTCCCAAATGAATTTCTGTTGGGATTTTTTTTTGCATTAGTACTACCCCTATTTCTGAAACAATTCCATATTTAATTTGCGTACCACCAATATCAAATGCAATATATTCTTTCATCCGTTGCCACTTCCTCTACTGTTATGAGTGTAAATTCTCCATCACTCTACTATTTGTAGGGAATTTACATTAACTCTTTTCTCTCTTTAGAAATACACCACCTTTTTCTATATATAGTTTTTTTTGCATAAAACTCTTTTTCCTATGAAATATTACAAAAGGGATATTTTTTAGATGGAACAATAATTTTTTCTTCAGGAGGAAAACAATGACAAAAATCTTCATTTTAGCATCTACACTTTCTTTATCCTTTTTTAGCGGCTTAAATATTGGTAATGCTGCAACGGAAAACTTCCACCCAATAACAAACGCTATTGTACAAAATAACGATAATTTAGCAGAAGGTAATTCAAAAGATAATAATAAACCTCCAGGAAACAATGGTTCTCAGGACGATAGTGGTTCTGACGGCAACGGTTCTGGTGGCAGTGGTTCTGGTGGCACCGGCTCTGGTGGCAACGGTGCTCGTGGCAGTGGTTCTCAGGGCGGTAACCGTGTTAAAGGCGATAGCAGTTCTCAGGGTGGCAACGGCTCTCAAGGCGGCAACCGTATTAAAGGCGATAGCAGTTCTCAGGGTGGCAACGGTTCTCAAGGTGGCAATGTAAAAGATAACGCGAAAAAACAAGGCGATAAGTTACCTAATACGGCAACACATTATCCTGCATCTGTTTTAATGGGACTTTCAACATTCCTAATCGGTATGTTACTATTTATTCGCCGTAAAAATGCAAAATAAAAACACATCATTCCATCTAAAAAATACATGAAACAAATTGTAAAACTAAAAAGGACTTTGGATTGCATTTTATTATGCACCCCAAAGTCCTTTTCATCATCTATCAAAAAGAGCATTAATACGCTTTTCCCCAATACACCATTTTCTTAGCTTCTTTACCACAGCAAATACATTCGTCAGCTAAACCTTCTTGTTCGAACGGAATACAACGTGAAGATACTCCAACTTCGTCTTTTAGCTTTTCTTCACAAGCTAGTTCTCCGCACCACATTGCTTTAATAAAGCCTTGTTTTTCATCAGCTATTTTTTTCATCTCTTCGAAATTCGTCACACTATAAGTACTCTCATCTCTATATACTTTTGCTTTATTAAATAAAGAATGATGAATCTCCTCAAGTAATGATGGGATGCGCTCTTCTAATCGATCCATTGATATAAACTCTTTTTCTTTCGTATCTCTTCTTATAAGTACAACTTGATTCTTTTCAATATCTTTTGGACCAACTTCTACTCGAATTGGAATGCCCTTCATTTCATACTCATTAAATTTCCAGCCTGGTGTTTTATTGCTAGCATCTATTTTTACACGTGCAACCTTCTGAATACGTCCTTGTAACTCTGTTGCTTTTTCTAAAACACCTTCTTTATGCTGAGCAATAGGGACAATAACAACTTGCACTGGTGCAACTTTCGGCGGCATTACAAGTCCATTATTATCGCTATGAACCATAATAAGTCCACCTATCATTCTTGTTGATACACCCCAAGATGTTTGATGTACATATTGCCATTTACCATTACGATCTAAAAACTTAATATCAAATGCTTCAGAGAAATTCGTCCCAAAGTTATGAGAGGTTCCTGTTTGAAGCGCTTTTCCATCATGCATTAAACTTTCAATCGTATAAGTTGCCTTTGCTCCCGCAAACTTTTCTTTGTCTGTTTTTTGTCCTTTAATTACTGGTATCGCTAAGTAGTCTTCACAGAAAGAAGCATATAGATTTAAAATATTTAACGTTTCAGCTTGAGATTCTTCTGCTGTTTCATGAATTGTATGACCTTCTTGCCATAAAAATTCAGTTGTACGAAGGAACGGTCTCGTTGTCTTTTCCCAACGAACTACTGAACACCACTGATTATATAGCTTTGGCAAATCATTATATGATTGCACAATCTTTGAAAAATGCTCACAGAATAAAGTTTCAGATGTAGGGCGTACACAAAGTCTCTCCGCTAACTTTTCATCCCCACCATGTGTCACCCATGCTACTTCAGGAGCAAATCCTTCAACATGATCTTTCTCTTTTTGTAATAAACTCTCTGGAATAAACATTGGCATATACACATTTTCATGACCAGATTCTTTTAGTTTTTCATCCATTACTTTCTGCATATTTTCCCACAATGCATAACCATATGGACGTAAAATCATACACCCTTTTACACTTGAATAATCAACAAGTTCTGCTTTTTTTACAATATCGGTATACCACTGAGCAAAGTCCTCTTCCATCTTTGTAATGGCTTGTACTTGTTCTTTTGCCATAGCCTTTCTTCCTCCTTTAGACAATAAAAAAAGCCCGCGTCCCCAAATAGGGACCGAGCTTTGCCGGCGTTACCACCCTGATTCATACACAAAAATTGTATATGCTCTCTTCTTGATAACGGGAAATTCCCGCTGCATATGCAGAACTCAAAGGCAGGTTCCATATTGCCTTTTTAAGAATCTTTCAGCCTGGCGGATTCTCTCTCTGCTAAAAAGGTTGAACATGTACTAATCCTTTTTCATCGTTATAACGAAATAAATTTGTTGATTATCATAATACAAATTCTTTTTTTAAACAATAGCTAATTTTCTTATTATTATATATTCTTTTCATTTTTTGCAGTTTTATACGTAGCTTTTTCGCGAGATTTTTACAAGTTGATGTGCAATCATACCGATAAGTGTACCTAGTAGAACGAAGAAACCAATAAATCCATATCCCATTCCTTCCCATCCACCAATAACCATCATTGTAACGGGAAAGGATGCTAAGCAAAGAAGTATTAAACTAAGTGCAAATATAATATCAAACTGTTTGTCTGGAAACCGTTTCTTTAGTAAATACGAAATAGCAAATACAAGAAAAATAGTGATTCCACCAATGATGTAAAAGATACCAAAGCCATCTAGCCAATCCATAGTATTCCCTCCTTACATTCATTCTCTTATAATTATTATATGTTTAATTTTTCTGAAAATAAATAATAAATTTTATTCAGAAACATATTTTTATTACCAGGTATTAATAGTAATATATAAGAATAGGTTTTATATAATCAGGAGGTCTATTTTATGAGTAAAGCATTAACAAATCATGTCATCATATTATCTTTCGACTGTTTATCAGCTTTAGATTTTCCTATATTACAAAAACTCCCTAATTTCCAAACATTAATAAACAAGGGTGCGATTGCAAAAAAAGTGGAACCTATTTATCCTTCTGTAACATATCCAAGTCACTCAACAATCGTAACTGGTAATTATCCTAATAAGCATGGCGTTGTCAGCAATACATTACTTCAACCAGGACGTGAGTCACCAGATTGGCATTGGTATCGAAAGTCCATTAAAGGAACAACTTTATACGATGAAGCACGCAAAGCAAATTTAACGACAGCTGCCCTTTTATGGCCTGTTACTGGAAGAGCAAATATCGATTACAATTTACCAGAAATTTTTCCAAATAGACCGTGGCAAAATCAAATTTTAGTTTCATTATTTAGCGGTAGTCCGCTATATCAATTAGATTTAAATCGTCGTTTCGGCCATATACGAAATGGACTGTCACAGCCTGAACTTGATGATTTCGTCCTCGCTTCTACTGTACATACAATCCATACGAAAACGCCTAATGTTATGTTCGTACATTTTACGGATTTAGATACTCAAAGACACTATCATGGCTTTGAATCTAAAGAAACAATAGCTGCAATCCACAGACACGACGAACGCCTTGGAAAAATTATTCAAGCATTAAAAGAAAGCGGGATATACGAAGACAGTACAATTATTGCACTTGGCGATCATAGCGCTTTAAGTGAAAACAAAGCAATTCAATTAAATGTACTGTTTCGTCAAAAAGGACTTATATCCGTAAATAAAAGTGGAAAGTTACTAGATTGGAAAGCTTATTGTCAAAGCTGTGATGGATCTGCCTACGTACATGTAAAAGATAAAAATGATACTGAAACGATTAAAGAGATTCAACTTCTTCTTGAAGAGCTTCTTCAGAATAAACAAAACGGAATTGAATTTATTTTGCACGATGAAGATGCAAAAGAACGTGGTGCTGATGGTAATTGCTTATTTATGCTAGAGGCCATAGAAGGTTATTATTTCATTGAAAATTATACAGGTGATTTCATAAAAGAAATTAATAGAGAAGATGTTACTTCTAGCAAGAAATATACATTTGGAACACATGGATATTCCCCGACAAAACCTAACTATGAAACAATTTTTATGGCTGCTGGGAAAGGCATTCAAAGTGGCGTTACAATTCCGTATATGAGACTGATTGATGAAGGTCCCACTATCGCTAGGTTACTCGGTTTGCACTTAGGTGAAACAGACGGCGCAATTGTAGAGGATTTACTTCAATTGTAAAGAACTGTGTATATATGTAAAAGTTATGTAAAAATCATCACTGTTTCTCTTTTTATAATTTTTATTTTTGTACACTGTTAGTAGAACAAATTTAAGGGGGAACATTATATGAAAAAAATGTCCAGACAAGAAAAAAGCTGGATATTATACGATTGGGCGAACTCGGTATATTCGCTCGTCATTACAACTGCATTATTTCCAATTTACTTTAAAGCAGCTGCAAAAGAAGCTGGACTATCTGGTGCAACTTCAACAGCCTATTGGGGATATGCAAACTCGTTCGCTACACTTTTAATTTCTATACTTGCTCCTATTCTCGGCACAGTTGCTGATTATAAAGGATTTAAAAAACGATTTTTCACATTCTTCTTTGGACTTGGTATTATATTTACAAGTATGCTAGCAGTTGTTCCAACATCTCAGTGGTACTTATTACTAGGATGCTATATGCTCGCATTAGTCGGCTTTGCTGGAGCAAATATTTTTTATGATGCATTTTTAGTAGATGTTACCTCTAAAGATAGAATGGATCGAATTTCTACAAGAGGCTTTGCATTAGGTTATATTGGAAGCACAATTCCTTTTATCGGTTGTATCGCTCTTATTATTCTTTCTCAAAAAGGAACTATCCCCTTATCAGTCGGAATTGCTAGTCAAATTTCTTTCGCAATAACAGCTCTTTGGTGGGGGTTATTTACAATTCCAATGCTAAAAAATGTAGAGCAAACACACTATATTGAACGCCACCCAAGACCAATTGCAATGAGCTTCAAGCGCCTTGCTGATACTTTTAAAAATATTAAAGAATATAAAACTGTATTTATGTTCCTAATAGCTTACTTTTTCTATATTGACGGGGTCGATACAATTATTACTATGTCTACCGCTTACGGAACAGATCTCGGTATTAGTGCAACTAATCTATTAATCATCTTATTTGTAACACAAATTGTCGCTTGTCCATTCGCTTTATTATACGGAAAACTATCAGAAACATTTACCGGTAAAAAAATGCTATATGTCGGTATTATTATTTATATCATTATCTGCACATATGCTTATTTCTTAAAAACGACACTTGATTTCTGGATTTTAGCAATGTTAGTTGCTACTTCTCAGGGCGGGATTCAAGCACTTAGCCGTTCATATTTCGCAAAACTAGTACCGAAAGAATCTGCAAATGAATTCTTCGGATTTTATAATATCTTTGGTAAATTTGCGGCAATTATGGGTCCAGTATTAGTAGGTGTCACAACACAATTAACAGGAAAAACAAACGCTGGTGTTCTTAGTATTATTGTATTATTTATTATCGGTGGATTCTTACTCACTAGGGTTCCAGAAAATAATACATCCGTTACACCACCTAGTCCAAAGACTAAAACGCTATAAGAAAAGATCCTCTTCTCATAAGAAGAGGATCTTTTTTATTTTTAACGGTGCGCCTTATAATGAACGACTCTACTGCTTGTACAAAAATAATTTATCAACAGTTGTTCCTAATACTTCAGCTAAACGGAATGCTAACGCTAAGCTTGGATCATATTTATTATTCTCAATTGCATTTATCGTTTGTCTAGAAACCTTGCATTTATCCGCTAATGCACCTTGTGAAATATTATTTTCAGTGCGTAATTCATAGATTTGATTTTTCACACCATTTCTCCTAACCTGTAAAATTATTTTTACAACATCAGTATATAATTGGCTCATATAGTTGTCAAAAGTCCCTCAAAGAAAAAGGGAGCAATTTTGCTCCCTTAAAATATTTATTTCGAAGCTAACGAATTTGTTAGTTCCTCTTTATTAGCGACAGCTTCTTTCTTTATTTGCATACGTAGAACTGGCCCTATCGCTAATAAAATAAGTGCCATCGCTATACAAAACACAGTAACTAGTGAAGTTAGTTCCTTTAATCCTCCAGCTAGTGAAGTTCCAATTAACATTGCCCCCATAAACAGTGGTAAAATCGTCCCATTTACTCTTCCAACCATATTTTCTGGTACAAGTTGAATCATAAGCGTACCGACAACGATATTAACACAAGCTAAACAAATTCCTGTACCAAACCTCATGAAACTAGTAATCCAAAACGATGTAGATAGGCCTTCTACCAAAAATGATATAGCTAGCACACTCACACCAAATACAAACATCTTTTTCGGATTTACTTTTGATGTGAAAACTGCAGCAACAATACCACCGATTAACATACCTATTCCATCAGCTGCGGCTAAATATTGAACTGCTTCCTTTTCCATTCCAAGGCGTTCTATTACAAGAAACACCTCTAATGGATTCGTTAGTCCAACAGCTAAGCCCATAATGGTGAAAGTGATCGTAATCATACGTAAATTTTTCGTATGAAGAACGTATTTCCAACCCTCTTTTATATCATTTTTTAATGAATCTCTCGCCACCTGCTCTTGTTCAACCCATTTTGGTAAAAATGAAAGAGCGATAGCAGATAACAAAAATAAAATGATTAAGCTATATAGTGATGTAAATAAACCAAGTTGTGTATACACAAGCGATCCTACCACTGGTCCAAAAATCATAAATAACGACTGTAATGTTTGGTTAAATGCAATCGCATTTGCTACCTGTTCTTCCTTTACATAGCGCTTAAATATACGCGAAGATGATGGCTGAGAAAATTGACCTACAATCGCGGAAATGAGTGTTGCAAAAAATATAGACTGCCAATAATCCAGCTTTAACAACAAGACAATTCCTATAATAGACAGTACACTTAACACATCCCCAGCAACCATTGTTCTTTTCGGATTCCAGCGATCAGCTAGCGCACCACCGATAAACGAGAAAATAAAGATAGGTGCATATTCCATAACTGATAATAAAGAAACAGAAACCGGATCATTATTCGTTCGCTCCATTATGAAATATAAAAGAGCCATATTTCTGATCCAAATTGCAATTTGTTGTAAAATATCAGATGCCATAACGAGCATAAATGCTCGGTTTTTAAATAAAGCGTTCATTTTCATTCCTCCTTTTATAAACCGACCGTTCAGTCTAATTTGTTTTGTAAGAAAAGCAGCTGACTTATTATTTAGCTGCCATTCCTTTTAACAATACATCTATTGCCTTTTTATAAATACGTTTTAGCTCTTTATGATCTAACTCGTAGTAAAGTACTCCAAGCCCCGATAATAATCCATTCACAATATACATAAGATCGCGCGTATTATCTTCACGAAACTCTCCAGACTGTATGCCTGTTTCAATTAATTTCTCAAACATAACATATGATTCTCTAGTTAAAGCTAACAGTTCATCCAGAATCTCTTTACTTACAACTTGACTCATAGAGAATTCCTCTATTGCATTCGAAATAGGTTGTTGTATATCCTCTACATAATATTCGGCGAGACCGTATAGTTTTTCAGTACTAGTACTATACAACTTCTCTTTTTCATTCCATTTCTCTAGCCAATCATACGTATGCTGTTTCACTACAAATAAAAATAATTCTTCTTTACTTTTAAAGTGATAATAAATACTTCCTTTACTTCGCCCTGTAATTTCACAAATATCTTCCATCGATGTAGCTGCATAACCTTTTTGTGAAAACAGACTTTCTGCTTTATATGCAATTTCTTTCTTTATCTCTTCTGCATTTCTTCTCATATTCACACCTCACTAAACCGACCGTTCAGTCTAATGATAACAAATAAAAAACCTCTATCGCAAGAGGCTATATTCCTTATTTAAGAAAACGTACTTTCAAACCACGTTCGAATCGTATGTATTATTCCAATTTTAAATCCTAATTTGACAAGAAATACGCCTCCCGCAGCTAATAAAAATAACACTACTTTCCCCTTATTTTTCACTTTCGGCTCCCTTTTCATTTCCATTCCCCTTAGTATGTTAAAAATATTGAATCAAACGTTTGTTTAATTGTTTTTATGTATAGGTAAGCCAACTAATCAAACGTTTGTTTAAAAAGAAATACGCCCCCTATAGGACGCATTCTCATCAATCACCGCCACCTCCACCACCATCGCAGCTGCCTCCGCTATCTCCACCGAAAGATCCTCCACAATCATGTGAACCTCCATCGTGCGAGCTATCATTATCAGATCCAGCAAAGAAAAATAATGGTGATGAACTGTTAGATGAATTATGAATGTTATTTTGTTTCGTAAGATTTACCTTCTTTTTGTTTGATCGAATTGCTGTTACGATCGTCCCAACTACAACAAATAATAGTATGACAATAATAAATTCCATATAAAAGCCTCCCTTAATCTTCGAATAATTGAATCGTTCTCTCTAGATTTTCAAGTGAAATGAAGCGCGATTCACGAAGAATCTCTTTTCCATTATGAAATAATAAAATCGTCGGTCCTGTAAATACCGCATATCGCCCTGCAATCTCTTGCATGTCTTGTAGTAATATTTCTACTTTCTCTACGTAATCATAATTCTCTAATACATAGTTTACTTTCCGTAGCATAACATCACAAACGCCACAATTTTCCGTTTTAATAAATAGAAGTACCAATTGTTGTTTTTCAATATATATCGCTAATTCTTCTATCGTTTCAAATTTATTCATCTTATCCCTCTTAACGTAATTTACGAAATACTTTACCCCGCATTAACGGGCAGTAAGACTCTCACCTCAAAATTCAGCTGGAGCGAAGAAGTTAGGTGAGAAGTCAACTGCCCGTAAATGCCCGATTGGTGAAGGCTAATAATCAGTGGAGGATGAACCCCCTCCACTGATTATAGTTTCACTTTATCTTGATACATACGAAATGCTGAACTATCTTTAATCTTTCTCTTTTCCATTACTTGCTGAAAGCGTAGTGTTTTTGCTGTTAACTCTTCTTGTAATTTTTTTCTCTCTGCTTCATCATAACAACAAGCGATTAAATCCTCTATTTTCAATATATCTTTTTGCAATTCCATTTCTGGTGGAATCATGCCTGCATTTTTCAAGATTTTATAACTCATTCTTAATTCTGGAGGTACCATTGAAAGATCTTCTAATTGTAGTGGTTTTCCTTGTCCCGGAATATTATCAAGATCACCATTCCGTATCGCTTGACGAATTTTTTCCTCAGCAATGTTCAAAAACACATCCACACTATCCCCTCCTTTACATATTTTTACTATTATTTTACATGAAATTTCATCATCCTGCTACGTCATTCCAAATTGACTCCACAAATTCACCGAAAATTCTTTTAAACGATATATAAAATTAATAATGTATAAAAAGACGGTAATATTCCTGCGCACCATAAGAGTGCTTCTTCATACAATTCTCATGTAAGAGTTCTCGAAAATCATGTTAATCACAAAGAAAAGGCATTAGCTCATAAAAGCTAATGCCTTTTCTTTGTGATTATTGTTAAACGTTCCATTCTTCGATATTCCATATTTTCGTTATCCACGCTTCATAGAAAGATGGCTCATGTGAAACAATTAAAACCGTACCTTTATATTGTTTTAACGCTTCCTGTAAAGCCCTCTTAGTCTCTGTATCCAAATGGTTAGTTGGTTCATCTAAAATTAAAACATTGCTTTTAGTTACGATAAGTTCGCATAACCGTACTTTTGTTTGTTCTCCTCCACTTAATAATTGAATAGGTTTTAATACATGTTCTTCTTTCAATCCGCACTTTGCTAATGCTTGTCGGATTTCTTTTCTTGTCATGTCTGGCCTTCCTGCCCATACTCTCTCTAGTGCAGTTATTTCTGAGGAAAATTCCTCTTGTGCAAAATAAGCGGGTTTTACTCGTTCCCCAATAGAAACTGCACCGCCTAACGGTTTTATTTGTCCTAGTAATGTTTTTAACATTGTTGTTTTTCCAATCCCATTATGGCCAATAATCGCAATCTTTTCCCCTTTTTTCACTTGAAAATCCAATTCCGAAAATAACGGTTCACCATAACCAATTTTCAGTTTCTCTACCTGTAATATACGACTCACTGGCTCAGTATAAACATTAAAATCAAAACGAGCGCGAGGTACATCGTTAACCTTTTCAACCTTTTGCATTTTCTCTAATACTTTTTCACGACTTTTTGCTTGTTTCGCTTTACGAATTTTATTTTTTTGAATAAAGCTCTCTAAATGTGCAATTTCCTTTTGCTGTTTCGTATATGCTGCTTGTAATTGTTTCTTTTGCAGTTCATAATTACGCACAAAACTATTATAATCACCTACATAGCGCTTAATTGTGCGCTCATCTAGATGGTAAATAACTTTCGTAATATTGTTCAAAAATACTTCATCGTGCGAAATGATAATATAAGCTTTTTCATACATTTGTAAATATGATTGCAACCATTCTATATGAGCTGTATCTAAATAGTTAGTTGGCTCATCTAATAATAAAACATCCGCTTTTTCTAAAAGGAGTTTACCAAGTAATAACTTTGTCCGTTGACCACCGCTTAACTTTGAAACATCCTTTTCCATTCCTACTTCAAACAACCCTAAGCCAGTTGCTACTTCTTCAATTTCTGTATGAATTTGATAAAAATTAGAATTCTCCAATATAGTTTGTAACTCTCCGTACCTTACTAACAATTTCCCTACTTCTCCTGCTCCAGCCATCTCTTCTGTAAGTTTTAACATTTCACGTTCAAACTCATACAGATTAGAAAACGCACTCTGCAAGTATTCTTCAATTGTTATACCTTCTTGCAAATCGATATGTTGTTGTAAAAAGCCAATCTTCACATGCGGAAACCATTCAATTTTCCCATCATCATGTATAAGTTCTCCTGTTAACAAGCGTAATAATGTTGATTTTCCAATTCCATTTTTCCCTACTAGCCCAACATGTTCACCCTTTAATAATCGAAAGCATGTATTATATAAAATGGTTTTCTCACCATATGAATGACTTACATTTTCTACTGTTAATATACTCATTTTTTCTCTCTCCTTTTCTTATGATCCATAAGCTAAATAGAGAGAACAACAGTATAAAGCCTTATTTAGTTATACATATAAAAAATGGGTAAGGTGAATACACCTTACCCATTACATATTATCGTAAGAAAGGATTAAGGTTCTTTACCTGCTGTCTTCAATTTAGCTTATTTGTTAAAAATGGGCAGACTTCTCCCATATCAAGCTAAAACCATTTGAAGAACAGTTGATAAAGTCATTTTATCCTTTCACTCCTTTAAAGTTTGTTATATTAAGAGTATAAACTACTCTCTTATATTCTATTCTCTATTTTTTCTTTTGTTCCTTCTCAGTTTTTTCATATTCTGCGTAAATTTATTTATACATCTTTTCTAATGCGTATGGCCTTGTAAAGGTTAGCGTTAATGATTTCCAAATATAAATTCTTCTTTTAATTCGTGATGCTCCATACCATACTTCATTAATAAAATATGATTTTTTAATACAACCTTTCCTTCTTCAAGATTATCAGCTGTTAATGAATCGACCATTTTTTCTATAGATTTCATTTTCCTCCTCCTAAAAAAAAGCCTCTTAACAGTCATCATACCAAAAGCTGTTAAAAGACTTTTTTCTATTTTTTCATGTAAGGAGCTAATACTCTTAAAATTTCTTCCTTATCCTTCTTTAACTCAAGTGATGTTAACATATCCATCGTTCGTGGCCTAAGTAACTTCACTTGTACCTCTCCAACAATTGATGCTGGTCTTTGAGATAAAATAAATATGCGATCAGAAAGTAAAATTGCCTCATCTAAGTCATGTGTAACCATAACAATTGTCTGCTTTTCTTGATGCCAAGAATTTAAAAGCCAACTATGTACTTCCATTTTTGTAAATGCATCTAATTTTCCAAAAGGCTCATCCAGCAGCATAATTGGCTTTTCACATAAATATGTGCGAAGGAAACTAATTCTTTGACGCATGCCACCTGATAACTCATCTGGATAATGATTCGCATATTCATCTAGCTCAAACTGCTTTAATGCTTCCATTCCTTCTGCTAGCCTTTGCTTTTTAGACTTCCCTTCGATTTCCAATGGAAGTACTATATTTTGCAAAGCTGATCGCCACGGTAGTAATAAATCTTGTTGCGGCATATAACTTACAACATCTTGTTTTTTCACATGTTCCTCGTTATAAAATACCTCTCCACTCGTTGGCTCTTCAACACTCGCAATCATATTTAACAAAGTACTTTTCCCACAACCACTTGGACCTACAAAAGAGACGAATTCCCCCTCCTGTATAGAAGCACTAATATTTTTTAATACATTCTTTCCATCAAAAGCTTTTACAACCTCTTTTATTAATAATCCACTCATTTTTCACTTGGAAGGAATTCATTTGTAAAGGCATCTTTCACATCAATTTTCTTCTTAATAACTTTGTTGTCATATAAGAAATTCATGTAATTCGTCCAAACTTCTTCCTTCTGTACTCCCCACGCTTTTGCATCATCTTGATACTTTGTACTTAACCACTTTTGACTTTCTTTCACTAATTCTTTATTCACATCTGGAACAGATTTAATTAAAATATCCGCAGCTTCTTTCGGTTCTTTAATTGCAAAATCATAACCTTCTGTCGTTGCAGTCATAAACTTTTTCACAAAATCTTTATCTTGCTTCGTATGTTTTTCACTTGTAATAATAACAGGACTATAGAAATCAAGCGCTGGATCTAAGTCTTTCACCATAATCGTATTTAACTCTTTTCCTTGACGCTTCGCTTCAATTCCATCCCATCCGTAATAAATCCATTCGAAATCTGCATCACGACCGATTGATTTGAAGAAGTCTGTTTGTCCAAGAATAATTTTTTCGACTTTATTAAAATCAGCTTGATGTTTCTCCATAATCGTTTTTAACGTCGCTTCTTCTGCTGGTCCTCCCCAGCCGCCATAACGTTTACCTTCAAAATCTTTCGGTGACGTCATATTATCTTTTTTTAGCGATGCAAAAGCAGAGGTATTATGCTGAATAATTGCACCAACAGAAACAACTGGGATTCCTTCAACACGAGCTAACGTTACATTTTCTTGTGCGCTTATCGCAAAGTCCGCTTTCCCAGAAGCAATCATCTGCTCTGCCGTTACATTATCACCAGGCTGGATAATTTCTACATCAAGCCCTTGCTTTTTGTAATAATCTTTCGTTTGCGCTACATATAAGCCAGTATGATTCGTATTTGGAAACCAATCTAAAACGACTTTTACTTTTTTATCTTTACTTGAACTTTCTTCTTTCTTCGCCGGATTACACCCGGCAACACCAACTGCTAATAATGCAGCTAACATAATTTTTAAACCTTTTTTCATTTTCTGCCACCCTTTCTGTATATCCATGGTGCTGTTATTCTTGCCATAAATTCAACAATAAAGTACAGGCATAATGTCACCATAACGATAATCGCTGCAACACCAAATACACGAGCTGTTAAAAAGGATTTTGTCGCTCTCGTGAGCATAACCCCTAATCCTTCACTCGCTCCAAGCCATTCTCCAATAATCGCTCCCATCACACTATATGTAACAGCTATTTTTAAACCTGAGAAAAAGTACGGGAGCACCGCTGGAAATTTTACTTTCTGATAAATTTGCCACTTTGTCGCCTTCATCGTTTGTAGCAACTTCAGCATATTTTTATCTACCGTTTGGAAACCTTCTAAAATGCTAAGCGCAATTGGGAAGAAACAAACAAGAATAACAACCATTACTTTTGGCAACATTCCGTACCCAAACCAAATAATAAATAATGGTGCGAGCACAACGATTGGAATTGTTTGCGAAATAACGAGCAACGGATTCATTAAAATCCGAAATAAAGGGATAACATCCATAATGATAGCAATACTCGTCCCAAGTATAATTGCAAAAAGCAACCCAATTATTACTTCCTGTAACGTTTGCACCGTATTCGGTAATAGTAAATCTTTCATTCCAATTAACTCTTGCACAATTGCTGACGGCTTTGGTAAAATCCACGGCTCAATTTTAAATAATGAAACAGATCCTTCCCATATAGCAATGAGAAGGATCAGCCAAATTGTTGTAATTATTTTAGATCGCTTCTGGTTTTGCATATTCATCACGGTACTTCCAAACTTTTTCGTCAATCGTTACGCCCGTACTTGGACGATAGTGAATTTTAATAGAAGTGATTACTTCTTCTGCTCCAGCATCGACGCAAGCTTGTTGCGCGCGTTTAATGACGTCAAGAAGTACATCTAATTCTCCTTCCAACGTTGTTTCCATTGCTCCTACTTCATAACGAACTCCCGATTGTTGTACAACTTCAATTGCTTTATCAACAACGGAATACACATCTTTGTTCTTCGCTTGTGGTACTACTGAAAATGAAATTGTAACTTGTTGTGACATAATAAAATCCCCCTTACAAAATATGTTTCAAAAAAAGAAAAGGCTTTCCTACCATGTAGGAAAGCCTTGTATACAAGTTATTCTATAATAACTTATGCTACATCACTTTAAAGTAACTCCCTACGCTGGCATTATCCAGATCAGGTTGAGGGTCGATGTATACTTACATCCTCTCAGCCAATTGGCTCCCCGGTTCTTAATTCGTTTTCATTGTAGCATGATTTATTTTATTGAACAAACAAAAGCATGTATAATCATTTCATTTAACTTTTGAATTCCCCAATTAACTCTTGTAACTCCTGTGAAAGCCAGCTTAAAGAACTAGCTAATTCAGCAATATCTTGTACAGACATTTCCTGTTCTTTCATGCTTTCTTCAATATTACTACTATTCGCATACGTATTTGCGATAAGTGATAGTTCATTTACAACACGAACAATATTTTGGCTATTATGCAATATATCACTTGAATTGCTAGAAACAACTCTAACTTGATTTGTAACAGATTGTGTTGACTTTGAAATTTTTTCAAAGAAAGCACCACTACTTTGAACAAGTTTAATTCCAGATTCTACTTCTTTTGAAGCTTTTTGCATTGAAACAACAGCTTCTTCCGTTTCAGCTTGTGTTTCCCCTATTAATTTTGCTATATCTTTTGCTGATACTTCCGTCTGCTCTGCTAATTTACGCACTTCATCAGCAACAACGGCAAATCTCCTTCCGGTTTCCTCAGCACGCGAAGCTTCCATAGAAGCATTTAAAGCTAGCGAATTAGTTTGATTTGAAATACCTGCAATTACTGTTACAATATCACTAATTTCTTTTGATCTTGTTTCCAAAGAATAAACGATAGAAGATAAATCTTGTACTGTATTTTGTATTATGTTCATTTGATTAATCGTCTGTTCAATAACACCATTTCCTTTTACTGAATGATGCTCCATACCTTCAGACTCTTTCGCCATTTGTTTTGCAGCATTCGTTATCTCTTCCATCTTATCTTCCATTTCATATAGAATACTTAAATACTGTGGTACTGAAGTTTCTTGTGACTGAGCGCCAGCTCTTAACTCAACCATAGAACTTACGATTCCTTGGACTGCCATGCTATTCTCTTTCGTACTCACTGACAATTCTTGTGAAGATGAAGAAACCTGTTCTGCTGTCTGCTTCACTTTATCTATAATTCCTTTAAACTTCTCGATGGTATTATTAAAATACGCATTAATAATACCAATATCATCTGGTCTTTCCTCTAATTTAATACTTAAATCACCTTCACCGACTTTGCGTAATCCTTCACGTAAATCTCGCAATGGAGCAAGTGCGTTACGTACAATTAAGAATTGAATAACAGTTGCAATTAAAACAGAAATACAAATAAACATTAAACCTTGTACAATGAATTTTTTCTTTGTAATAGGAACAATAGAGGCATCTACATCGGCTGCAACAATTGCCACAATATTATCTTCTCCATCTTTAATTGGCTCTAATATCGTTACCCATGATCCTAATTCGTCTTCATATACTTCTGTCATATTTGCTTTTTTCGTGCTCATTACTTTATCATATGCTTTCATCCAACGATCTGGTTGTTTATAATAGTCTCCCGGCTTTACTTCAACAACATTTGCTAAACCTGTAGACAAACCGACGATTTGCAACTCACCTTTTTCATTTTTTTTCGCTCCAACAACATACGTTTGTCCAACACTGTTCAATTCTTTCGTTGATTCATCTAATTTCTCTGTTAATTTCTCTCTTTTTTCTCTTTCTGCCGTTGGGTCTTTTGCAACATCTCTCAATATTTCTGCATCTAATTTATGTAATACCGTATCTCCTGTTTCAAAAGAATGCCTTTCAAATATAGACATCATACTATTTTGAAACATGTTAAAACTTAACGCTCCCATAGTACCAACAAGCGTCAAAATAACTGACACAGTTAACAATACATTTTTTTGAAGAAATGATAGCTTGTGCCAATATTTTTTCATTAACATCACCTTTCTTAATTAACTTAATATAAAGTAAAGCTATTAAAATATAAACCTTATTAACGAATGATAACAGTTCTCATTTGTTTATAAATAAAAAAAAGACCAATGAAAAAGCATTGGCCAAGACCAACCCTATCCGTCCGGTAACTGGCTAGCATAGTCGTTTGACCTTAGCCCCTGTAGTTTTGCGTCCTCATGTTTCCATAAGTTTGCCTTTCTCGCTGAACGAGTTGAACGATATGGGAGTTCTATGAGAATTAAAATATTCTCTTCCAAAGATTACAACATAAAAATTAAAATGTCCACCCATTTAAAGATGTAAATATAAAGTTTTAATGTATTATTTTTTCGAAATAATTTAACAAAGTTCGTGAATGTTACATTTCTTGTGTTATATAATAAAAAACGTATACAACACAAGGATTATTCTGGATATTCATTTAATTTTCATTCAAATTAAACTATTCGAATATATCTTAACTTACTAATTTCGGAGGTAGTTTATCATGTTTTGGCTACAATTTCTTACGTTACTACTCTGCATTTTTATTGGCGCACGCTTAGGCGGAGTTGGTCTAGGAGTAATGGGTGGCGTTGGTATGGCAATACTTGTTTTCGTCTTCCACTTACAACCTACAGCTCCTCCTATTGATGTAATGCTTATGATTTTAGCAGTAATTACAGCTGCCGGTGCTTTGCAAGCTGCTGGAGGAATGGATTACCTTGTCCATCTCGCTGAGAAAGCATTACGAAAAAATCCAAAGCGCATTACATTTTTTGCTCCTATTGTTACTTATTTATTCACGCTATGCGCGGGAACTGGTCATGTCGCTTATTCTGTACTTCCCGTTATCGCCGAAGTATCTCGCGAATCAGGAATTAGACCTGAACGACCAATGTCAATTGCCGTTATCGCTTCCCAACAGGCAATTACAGCTAGTCCAATATCGGCTGCAACAGTTGCACTTTTAGCAATGTTAGCCGACTATAAAATCACCTTGTTAGATATTTTAAAAGTCAGCATCCCTTCTACTTTCATCGCTTGTATGGTAGCTGCATTCGTTGCTAGTAAAATGGGAAAAGAATTAAATGAAGATCCTGAATACTTGAAGCGATTAAAAGAGGGAATGATCCCTAAACTTGAAGAGAAAAAAGAATTTGTGGGTGTAAAAGGTGCTAAATTATCAGTTATCCTTTTCCTAGTAGGAACTTTCCTTGTCGTACTTCTTGGTTCATTTGAAGCACTTCGTCCGGGATGGATGGTTGACGGGAAGTTAGCTCGTCTTTCCATGCCAAACACAATTGAAATGGTTATGTTAACTATTGCAGCTCTTATTATTATTTTCTGTAAACCAAATGTAGAAAGCATTGTGTCTGGTAACGTCTTTAAAGCGGGGGCAACAGCAGTTGTTGCTATTTTCGGTATCGCTTGGATGGGAGATACTTTCTTTAACGGAAACTTAAATATGATTCAAGGATCAATTCAGCACTTAGTGACTAGTGCACCATGGCTATTTGCTATCGCATTATTCATTCTATCTATTTTACTGTATAGCCAAGCAGCAACAGTTCGTGCTTTAATGCCACTTGGACTATCACTTGGTATTCCACCAGCTTTACTAATTGCAATGTTCCCTGCAGTAAATGGATACTTCTTCATTCCAAACTACGGGACAATCGTTGCTGCAATTAACTTTGACCGCACTGGTACAACAGGCATCGGTAAATATGTATTAAATCATAGCTTTATGATTCCGGGCCTAATTGCAACATTCACTTCTATCGGAATTGGAATGCTCTTAATTTCCATTATGTTTTAAATAAAAGCACAAACCTACAATTTTAAAGGGTTTGTGCTTTTTTAATCAAACGTTTGTTTAAATATTTTTAACCGTCCATTCTTCCATTATGTTCTTTACTATTTGTGTAAAGTCCTCTGGGAAAAGATGACCTAATCCTTTTCTCACAATTAATTTACAGTTCACATTATATTTCTCGAACATAGACATTACTTGAAGTGTGTTTTCATAAAATTGATCTTTATCTCCCGTGACAATATATCCTTTCACATTCGTTATATCATTCGATATAACGATACTTTCAATTGCCTCTACATCTCGAATAGCAGGTATAACCGCAATAAACTTTTGAGTCGCTAACATATTCTTTAACGCTAACTCTATTGCTATCTTCCCCCCTTGAGAAGCTCCCGCGATGATGATATCTTCCAAGTTATATTTATTTGTAAAATCATTAAAACTTTTCATAACATCTTTTATAGCTATCTCATGATTATCCCAGCTATAAGAATTCATTCCATATATTTGTGAGGATTGAGAAAAACCTAACATATACTCACGTAGTATTTCTTCTTCACACCAATATGGTGCAAAATCATTTATGTTTGATCCTCTCCAATGTAAAGAAAATATACCTGCCTGCGCTTTTTCATTTCCATAAGTAAATAATTTTGACTGACTCATCATCTGATGCCCCTTCAAAATCTCTTCGCACTTTTTGACTATTGGCTTAAAATCTATTTTATCCTGTAATCCTTTTAAATCTTCATCATGCATGAGTGTATATGGGTTCCACCAAATTCCCCTTTGTATGGCTTCATTAAGAATAGCAATTGCCTCTTCATGCTTACCTTCCACTGAATATGCACAAGCTTGCCAAAAACTCGTTTTATCCATTCTTTCAGGAAACTCCCTTTTCGTTTCATCTATGCATCTATAAACGGCATCAAATTCCCCTTTTTCAAATAAACGAAACAACTCATTTTGCAACTCTACAAACCTATTCCGTTTCAAACAATCTCCTCCCTATTTCTAATTTTTAATATCAAAAACAAACAAAAAGCTATGTAGCGTTTTAATACTACATAGCTTTTTTCTACAAACTCTTACTTACTTCCTCTACTAGCTTCTTCGTACTCTCATACGCAGATTCCGCTAAACTAATCGCAGAAATAACAGAGACACCATCCGCACCGGCTTCTATAACCGAAGCGGTATTTTCAATCGTAATCCCACCGATACCAACAATCGGTATCATAATTCCTTGTTCTCTAAAGTGGGTTAAACCTTTCGTTCCTTGAACTGCTTTCGTATCTTTTTTCGTACTCGTTGGGAAAATAGGGCCAACACCTAAATAATCAGCTCCGTTTTCAATTGCCCAGCATGCTTCTTCAATTGTATGGGTAGATACACCAACAATTTTATCTCCCATTTTTTCACGAACAGAAGTAATTCCTTCATCATCTTGTCCAACATGCACGCCATCTGCATCTAACTCAAGAGCTAGTTCCACATCATCATTTACGATGAATAGTACACCATACTCCTTACAAATTTCTTGTAGTTCTTTTGCGAAACAAATACGTTTCTCTCCCGTTAAAGCGCCTTCCCCCTTTTCACGAAATTGAAAAATTGTTATACCGCCTTCAAGTGCATCTCTCAATACTTGTAGTGGCTCCTTCGTACAATTGTTACTTCCCATAATAAAATATACTGGTAATAACCTAGACATTTTATCCATTGTAATACGCGACATCTAGTTCCCCTCCTTACTGTATAACCTCAATCTTCCCATACTTCTCAATATCATCTGAAGTTGTATTCGCTAACTGATTTAAAAATTCAATTTGGAAACTACCAGGTCCCTTTTCCACTGTCTTAGCAGCTGCCAGTTCCGCAGCTACACCATAAAACGTTAATGCCGCTACTGCTGCATTTACATAATCCTTTTCTACTGCTACAAATGCTCCTATTACAGAAGTTAGTAAACAACCAGTTCCCGTAACTTTCGTTAAAATGGGATGACCATTTCGAATAAGAATAGTTCGCTCTCCGTCTGTAACAACATCTTCTTTTCCAGTAATCACCGCAACTGTATTCAATTCGTCTGCTGCCTGCCTTGCAATACTTACGACATCGCCATTTCCAGCACCGGCTTCTACCCCTTTAATTTCCCATCTTTCATTAATAACGTTCGCTATTTCAGCTGCATTTCCGCGGATAATCGCTAAATCGATTTCAGCCGGAATATGTCTCGCAACTTCTGTCCGATAAGAAGTTGCGCCTGCACCAACTGGATCAAATAATACTGGTACATCATTCGTGTTTGCTGATTTACCAGCAAGCAACATTGCTTCTACTTCTTCAGGACGAAGTGTCCCCATATTTAATACTAACGCTCCAGCAATGCTAGCCATTTCTGCTACTTCTTCTTTTGCATACGCCATTACAGGCGATGCCCCTAACGCTAACAAACCGTTAGCTGTAAAATTTGTTACAACAACATTTGTAATATTATGAACGAGCGGATTAGACTCTCTCACCAAATCCACTACTTTACTAATTTCTTTCATATTCATCCTTCTCATCCCCTAACTATAATGATGGGAGATACACAAAAAGGCACTTTGCGCGTACGCAAAGTGCCTGAACATGTGCTTTTACACTCTCCCTACGCTGGCATTATCCAACAGGTTCAAATGGTCAATGACGGACTAGTAGTCATACTCTCAGTTTGCATCCACAAACTCCCATGTGTTTATTATTCATCTACTTCAAAGTCTACTCTTATTCTAGTAAAATAACAAGTTCTTTCCTGTTATAGAATGATAGAGATCATAACTCTCCTGGTTCAACCATTCTTTGCCTTTATATAAGTAAAACTCTCACACGTATATTTCATTACAAATAACTCAAACCGTCAGCAAAACTGAATAGAACAAAGATGTATGCTATATTTAACGTATGGAAATTTGAAAGGATGTTTTTAAATATGGCAAAAAGTATTGTAATTGCTGAAAAACCTTCTGTTGCACGTGATATCGCACGTGTACTGAAATGTGATAAAAAAGGAAACGGCTATCTTGAAGGTAGTAAATATATTGTTACTTGGGCTTTAGGCCATCTCGTTACATTAGCTGATCCAGAAAGCTATGATGTGAAATATAAAAAGTGGGATTTAGAAGATTTACCAATGCTACCTGAGTGTTTAAAACTAACAGTTATTAAACAAACAGGGAAACAGTTTAACGCTGTGAAAAGTCAGCTTATTAGAAAAGATGTAAATGAAATCATTATAGCTACTGACGCCGGTCGTGAGGGAGAGTTGGTCGCACGCTGGATTATCGATAAAGTTAAAATGCAGAAACCGATTAAACGTCTATGGATTTCATCTGTTACCGATAAAGCAATTAAAGATGGCTTCGCAAATTTAAAACCAGGAAAAGCATATGAAAATCTATATGCTTCGGCTGTCGCACGTTCAGAGGCTGACTGGTATATCGGGCTTAATGCGACTCGAGCATTAACTACTCGCTTTAATGCCCAACTAAATTGTGGTCGTATTGTGTTGTATCCTGTCAATAGCTAGGGTGAAATTAATTTTACTAGTATTTATACGACTTGTATGAATTACGCCCAAACAATTCCGGTTGCAATTATTGTTTCATACATTAAAATATTATATTTTTCTTCCTCAATCCGTCCCCCCTTATATAAAATGTTCGTAACTACTCAGCTAGCCCCTAGTTAAAAACGTGAGACAAGTAAAGTTAATCGCTACGCAGCACTACCTCTGAGTTTTTGCTAGACGCAAATTTAATTCACCTGTTCTAATCCATTCTTGGATTCTCAGAAAAATAGATTTCCCTTACTTTTTAACGTGCCCATATAACTTCTAATTCGTAAAAAATTGCGAGCACCATATTCACTCCAGAACGAACCATTTATTTTTTGTGTTAGTTTTGACGTATGTCTCGTTCCATTTGATTGTTATCAACTGGAAAATTTCAAAGGGCGTATAGCACTAAAAGCAAACACACCTAATTCAGGTGTGTTGAGGAGTGTTAACACAATTGTAGGTTTGAAATAAAGTTTGAGCAAAAATTGATCACAAGTGTTGATTTTATAATAGAAAAAACCCACGCATTTTGAAAAAAGATTAATCAAAATGCATAGGTTAGGCTTTAATGCGGAGTTCATTTTTATAAAAAAGATTGATTAAAAACTTTCTTGCTTTAAAGTACATTAATTTAACCTTTACTTTTTATATTCCTACCTCTTCTTTTTTATAATCTTCCACTAATTTTTTTATAATTAAATCAGCAACTGTTACTGCACGCTCATTTTCAAATCCTTGCTTTCTTAAATAACCTTTTATTGCTAGCTTCATTTGAGCTTTTTTACTATCAAACTTAGTCCAATCAACGGTATAATTTTTTGCGATAACATTAGTTAATTCTCTTTGAAACTTTTCATCTTTTTCTAATTCAGAACCTAAAAATATACTGTTAAAGATTTTCTCAGAAATAGCCACCGTCTCTTCTTCCGGTTTTTCTGATTCTTTTGGTTCTTCCGGTTCTTCTGGTTTTTCCGGTTCTTCTGGTTCTTCCGTTTCCTCTGGTTCTTCTGGTTCTTCTGGTTCTTCCGGTTCTTCCGGTTCTTCTGGTTCTTCTGGTTCTTCCGGTTCTTCTGGTTTTTCTGATTCTCTCGGTTCTGCTGGTTCTTCTTCCGGCTGAAACTCAAAAGATACATCGTTAATATTAATTACATCATCTTCAATAGAAGTAACATCAATATTTTCTAACCTTATTGATTGAATTTGTAAATTTGTCACACTATCCACTTCTACTAAGAAATCTAAAGATGTTTTTAATTCATAGAATATCCCTGTTTTACTAGCTTTCATTTTCCCTTTCATTTTAAACTTAAAGCATATATTTCCAACTTCGTTTAAATCAATCATCTTTTGAATAATTTCAAATTCATTTACTGTACATAATACCCCATTTAATTCAACTTCTTGAAATGCCTTATTTTCAAGTTCAATTAATAGATTACCTATTATATTATTTATATTTTCCTGAACTATTTCTAATTTAATTTTTGTACTTTTTTCAGCAGAATACTTTTCTATATATAAATCTAATTCTTGTTTTTCATCTTTATCATAAATTTTAATATGTTTTCCGGTTACATTATTAAACTCAGCCTCTAATTCTTTTTTGAATCCTTTATCTGCAGTAAAAAATATATATTCACCTTCATTAAAACTTGCAAACTCCAACAACGACTCCCAAATTAAAACATCTTTAAATCCTTTATCCGAACCTTTTTCTTTCCCATCAAAAGGTGCTTCTTTATTTAAAGCTCGTTCTACAATTCTTATAAACTTTTCTTTATTACATATAGGAAGTATGTTAATGCCTTTTCTTAAAATATACTGTTCTCTTTTTTTTCCCAAAAAATCTGTATAAATAAATTCTTCATCTACTTTTAAATCTATTTCATAAATCTGTTCAAATTTCGAATAAGATTTTTTAATTGATTCAATATAATTATTGTAAGATTGCAATTGTTGCTTGAATAATTCTTTTATCGTAATTTCAGGAACTAATAATTCAAATTTATCTATTACATCATTTCTTTCAATCTTCCCTTGAACATCATCATAAAACTTATTGAACATAAACCTTGAAAAATCCTTATGCTCTCTAATATAAAGTATATTCGTATCAAAGATAATATATGTCTTCATAAATTCCATCCCATCATTGTTATACAAGTTAACTAAGCTTTATTTATGGATTCTGCCATTAACTCCGCCTGTTCAATTACTATTTCAATTGCTTGTTTACTTATTTCTGGTGGATAACCGTACTTCTTAAGCAATCGTTTGACAGTGATACGCATTTTAGCGCGAGCTGATTCACGTAAGTTCCAATCAATACTCATATTTTCTTTAATTGACTTTGTTAATTCATGTGCAATTAATTTTAGCATATCGTCACCTAAAACTTGCTCTGCTGTTTCATGGGAAGCGAGCGCGTCATAGAAAGCTACCTCTTCTTTAAGCATTCCTGTTTGTTCTCCGCTTTTGTATGCTGCGTCCATTTCTTTGGCTAATTGAATCAACTCTTCAATGACTTTAGATGTCTCAATGGTGCGTTTGTTGTACTTATTCAACGAATTCTCTAGCATCTCTGAGAACTTACGTGCTTGAATTAAGTTACTACGTTGTACGTTTTTCACTTTACCATTCAATAAGCGATTTAGAAGTTCTACTGCTAAGTTCTTGTGTGGTAATGCTCGTACATCTTCTAAAAATTTATCCGATAGAATTGAGAGTTCTGGATTCTGGATACCAAGTTCTTTATAAATATCAACGACTTCTTCAGAAATCACTGATGTTGAGATGAGTTGGTTAATTTGAGCATCCATTTGTGAGGTGGTTTTCTTCTTACTACCGTCACCAATCGTTTTGACAATGCTGGCCTTCACTGCTTTAAAGAAACCAATTTCATCATTTAATTCTTCTGCTTCTTCTGTCGTTGCGCAAAGTGCATATGCTTTTGATAGCTCAGTTACTGTGTTTAAGAAGCGTTTCTTCACTTCATCACCTAACCCAATTACATAATCCATTGTTGTGACAATTGCTTTAAAGCGTTCGGATGATTTTTCCGATTTAAAGCCTGTATATTCATGTCCATGTAACAGTTCGAGGATCAGTTGGTGCTTCTCTAACATGATATCAACTGCAAGTGATGTATCAACGCCTGCTGTCTGTCTGTCACTATCTGTATATTGCTTCAAAGCTTCTTTTAAGCTATCTGCAATCCCAATGTAGTCAACAACTAAACCACCTGGCTTATCTTTGAATACACGGTTCACACGGGCGATCGCCTGCATCAAGTTGTGTCCCTTCATTGGCTTATCAATATACATCGTATTCATAGAAGGCACATCAAAACCTGTTAACCACATATCACGTACAAGAACGATTTTTAGTGGGTCATCGTTATCTTTCATACGGCGTGCTAAAAATTCACGCCGCTTTTTATTGCCGATAAATGGCTGCCATTCTACTGGGTCACTCGAAGAACCCGTCATGACAATTTTAATAACACCTTTATCGTCATCATCTGAATGCCAATCTGGACGTAATTTGATAATTTCTTTATATAAATCAATTGCAATACGACGCGACATCACAACAACCATCGACTTACCGAACATCGCTTTTTGACGCTCCTCGTAATGATGGATAATGTCTTGTGCCATTTTTTCAATACGTGATTCAGCACCTGCGATTGCTTCTAAACGTGACCATTTTGATTTCAACTTTTCTTTAACTGCCGTTTCTTGATCTTCTGTAATATCCTCATAGTCCTCATCAATTGCCAAACCATCCGGTAAGTCGAGAGGAATGACACGTGATTCGTAGAAGATTTTGACCGTTGCACCATCTTCTACTGCTTGTGACATATCGTATACATCAATATAATCACCGAATACAGCAGGGGTATTTTTGTCGCTTGCTTCAACTGGTGTACCAGTGAAACCGATGAATGAAGCATTTGGTAAGGCGTCACGCACATACTTCGCAAAACCGTATTTTGTTTCGTCTTTCGTAACCGTTGCACTAAATCCATATTGTGAACGGTGCGCCTCGTCCGCCATCACAATGACGTTCGCTCGATCAGTCAAGCATGGCATTTCCCCTGTATCTTCATCGGGTGCGAACTTTTGTAATGTCGTAAAGACAATCCCACCAGACTCAACGCTTAATAACTCACGTAAACTGTCACGCGAATCTGCTTGGCTAGGCGATTGACGTAAAATAGCTTGCGACATAGAGAATGTTTTATATAACTGATCATCTAAGTCATTACGATCTGTTAAGACAACAAGTGTTGGGTTATTCATCACTTTAATTAACTTCCCTGCATAGAACACCATCGATAAACTTTTGCCAGATCCCTGTGTATGCCACACGACACCGATTTTATGATCACCGTCTTGTGCAGTGGCTACTTTCGCCTTCTCAACAGCTTTATTCACCGCATGGTATTGATGATAGGCTGCTAAAATTTTGAATGTATCGACACCATCTGTTTGGAACAGAATAAAGTTTTGCACAATATCCATTAGACGACTTGGCTCAAGCATCCCTTTTAACATTACTTCAAGTTGTGGTTCTGCTGAACTTGCTAGTGCTTCACCATCTACAGTGCGCCACTTCATAAAACGTTCTTCGTTGGCTGTTAATGAACCAACACGCGCATTAATCCCATCACTCGTCATTAAAAAAGCATTGTAACGGAACAATGTTGGAATCGCTTGTTTATACGTTTGTATCTGGTTGTAAGCATCCGTAATATCGACATCTTCATTCGTCGCATTCTTCAACTCAATCACAACTAGTGGCAAACCATTCACAAACACGATGACATCTGGACGCTTATTTGTCTGACCTTCAATAATTGTAAATTGATTCACTGCCATAAAGTTATTATTCTTTGGATTAGCAAAATCAAATACATACACTGATACGGTTGGATTATAGCCATCTTTTCCTTGTATTTGAATCTCAATCCCATTCGTTACAAATTGATGGAACTGTTTATTGTTTAGCACTAAATTCGGCGAAGCATTTGCAATAATCTTTTGAACGGCTTCCTCAATCACTTTCGCATCAATCGTTGGATTAATCTTCTTTAAAGCATCTCGTAAACGATCGACTAACACAACATCATGAAATGTTTCACGCTCCGCATCATCACCATCAGGAGCAATATCAGGACCTTCAACAATTTCATAATCCATTTCTTCTAACCATTCAAGCGCAGCAATTTCCAATTCGGATTCATTGTATTTAAACAACTACCCCACCTCCAAATCATCAGGTAATTCAATTTCACCTGAAAGAAGTTTTGGGAGAAGATCGTCGCGGAGTTGTTGTAAAGATTTATTTTCTTGTATTAGGTTTTCTTTTTGAATTAAAAGCGCTTCTGTCGTTTGATGATATTTATCAATACTATTAATTGCAGGAATAACAAACTTATAATCATTCAAATCATTTTTAGAAATATTTAAATACACACTTCCACTTGCTGTATATTGAAATGCATTAAACGCACTATTTAAAACCTCATATAAAAACTCTTTATATAAGCTGTTTAAAGGTCTAGCTATTCCAGATCCACGTCCAATAGCATAACTATCATCTAACTCTGTTATTAAACCAATTGTTGCTCGTACCCCAAATACAAAGTCACCTTTTTTACCAATTTTTTTTGGATCAGAGGTATATTTACTAGGAGCCAAGTTTCTATTCTTAAAGTCTGCAGCACCATTTAATAACGGTAATCCTATATTTTCTGTGTTATATGTATCACTTTTAGGGGATTGACCCATAACAATTTCTGCAATATTTGATAGCTTATCTATGGTCCATCCTTTAGGTATCTCTCCCAACTCACTTTCCACCATTTCGCCACCACTTGATTTATACTGTTTTCCTTCTGCATTCGGAAATTCAAAATCAATAAACCAACGTTTGAAGATGGTCTGTGAGAGTTGTTCTAGCTTAGAAATCAAACCACTATTCAAGTTTAATTTCCTTTCAATTAATACTATAAAATTAGAAATTTTACGCTGTTCCCCTAATTTAGGTATTTTGACTTTTAAGTTTTTCAAATCATTTATAGTGATTTGTGATTGTGCAGAACCACTATCTAAATATCTTAAATTTAGTGAGTGAAGATATAGTTGCATAAACTTCTTATCACATATTTTTTCATTCAAATCAATAATAATGGCTAAATTAGTAATATAGCTTTTAGCAGGAGCCAACTTTACATCTCCAGTTCCTCCTACTCCACGAGCAACCACTATTAACATAGGTTCCTCATACATATATTCAGAATAGTAACCTGATACTTTATATCCTGTATAAATGGGGTAACCTGTTGCTACTTTGTTCTTTGAATTAGGCATCTTACCATATTTAAAAGTAGCCAAATCATTTAAACTAAATTCACTATATTCCATATCCAATTCCCCCTAATGCTCGACGGATTTGGTCTTCTAGCTCTTTTGATTTAGCGAATTGCTCGGATAGTTCGCTCGTTAAACGTGCCATTTTCTCTTCAAATGGTTCACCATCATCTTCTTGCTCAGCTAACCCAACATAACGTCCAGGCGTTAAAACATGGTCATTCGCCCGTACTTCTTCTAGTGTTGCTTCTTTACAGAATCCAAGTTCATCTATATAGGCTTGTTCGCTCGTTCCTCGCCACGCATGGAATGTATCCGCTACTTTGTTTATATCCTCTATGCTGAATTCTTTCAGCGTACGTGTCGCCAGGAAGCCTAGATTACGTGCATCGATAAACAAGATTTTATTGTTACGTTCACGTTTACCTGTTTTCGTTTTATTTTTCGATACGAACCATAGACATACGGGAATTTGCGTTGAATAGAATAGCTGACCAGGTAATGTCACTATACATTCGACTAGATCATTTTCAATTAAATTTTTACGAATGTCACCTTCACCACCTGTGTTAGAAGACATCGAACCATTCGCTAAAACAAATCCTGCTGCACCTGCTGGCGCAAGTTTTGACACCATATGTTGCACCCAAGCATAGTTGGCATTTCCTTTTGGTGGAATACCGTATTGCCAACGAACATCATCTGTTAGTTTCTCGCCGCCCCAGTCACTGATATTGAATGGCGGATTCGCAATTATATAGTCTGCCTTTAAGCCCTTATGCAAATCATTATGGAATGTATCCGCATGATGAGCACCTAAGTTTGCATCAATTCCTCGGATCGCCAAGTTCATCTTCGCAAGCTTCCATGTTGTTGGGTTTGACTCTTGTCCATAAACAGATAAATTATCAATACGCCCTTGATGTTCTTTGACGAATTTTGATGATTGTACGAACATCCCACCTGAGCCACATGCTGGGTCGTATACACGACCTTTATATGGTTCTAGCATCTCAACAAGTAATTGAACAACTGTTGAAGGTGTATAGAATTCGCCGCCATTCTTTCCTTCTGCACTCGCAAATTTACTTAAGAAGTATTCATATACTCGTCCTAAAATATCTTTTGAACGACTTTCTTCGTCACCAATCTTAAATGAGAACAGGTCGATTGTTTCGCCTAAACGTGTTTTATCGAGTTCTGGACGTGCGAATGATTTCGGCAGTACCCCCACTAATAAAGGATTTTCTTTTTCAATTGCAACCATCGCTACATCAATTAATTGACCAATCTCAGGTGTTTTCGCATGGTCATTGATGAAAGACCAACGTGCTTCTTTTGGCACGAAGAAAATATTATCCGCTAGGTATTCATCACGGTCTTCCTCATCTGCCCAATCATCCGCTTTTAAAGCTTCGTACTTTTCTTCAAACGCATCCGATACATATTTTAAAAATAGTAATCCCAATACAACATTTTTATATTCACCCGAATCCATCGACCCACGTAATTTATCTGCCATCTGCCATAACTTTTCTTCAAAACCTAAGTTTGCTGTTGCCACTTTGTTGCCTCCCATAACATCTACTAAGTATTCTTTAATCTATATCTATTATATCAACTAAATTCTAAAAAAAATCCTAAATATACAATATCTACTAAAAAAGAATATCTAAATGGACTAAGCTATAATGATAATTTATCAAATAATAACTTCACTCTATATTTATAATCCTTTTTACTATGCTTTGCTCTTTGCATTTTCACACCTTGCTGTTCTAATGTAGGCTTGGAATAAAGTTTGATTAAATCAACTTAATAAACCTTTATAAAAGAGGCAAATAGAAAAAGCGTGTTTTTAAAAAAAGATTGATCAAAACACGCTTTTTCTATATTCAATTGAATCATCCTTTTATAAAAAGTTTGATAATTCTTGTTATCCTTGCTCAATTAAAATGCGCTAGGAAAGGCCATCACTTATTGTTTGAATCAATGGAATCATCTTGAAGCTTTTTTATTAGACGGTCATTTAGAAATTGATAACAATAGAAGTGAACGTTCTATTAAACCGTTTGTAATCGGGAGAAAAAATTGGATGTTCTCAAATACACCGCGAGGCGCTAGAGGAAGTGCTATCATGTATAGCGTGGTTGAGACCGCAAAAGAGAACAATCTAAGTCCTTATCATTATCTTCGTTATTTGTTTAAAACGCTACCCAATATCGATTTAAACAATAAAGAAGGAATCGATAAACTCTTGCCGTGCTTAACGAATTTATCGTCTAGATGCAGAGTACCGAAAAAAGTGAAATAAACAAAAAAAACAACTCCAAAATCAACTTTTATTGTATATTTTAGAGTTACTTTACGTTTACCAAAGATTTGTGCAAGGATTATGTGAACATCTAAAACACCCTAGCGTTTAAGTTTTATATAAAAGGATCACCGTAAAGAAAAGACACCCTTATGAGTGCCTTTCTCTGATTTGATGACCACTTTAATTTATTCAATATTTATTTTATATAGCCTATTTGCCTTAAACCCAAAGAAAAGGAATCACTTTATCGCAACCGGAAGGAATAGGAACGCAAATCCTCTCAAAAGTGAAAAAGAAGTTTTAAATAAGAACGCTCTCCAAAAATCAGAACAAATAACTACAAAATTAGATATCCGTACTTATGAAGGTAGAATCTTATCGTACGCACCTGTTGGTTAGTCTGCTTAAAAAAGTTCAAAGGGGGCAGCTAAAAAACATAACAATATCAAATTATTTATTTAATGTTGCTTATTTTCTTTTTTATGTATTCTGAAAAAAAACTTGCATAACTATCCCTTAAAGGAAACCATATTTCTCTAAGGTCCTTCTTTATTCTTTCTTTATCTCTGATTTCTATTAAATGACTAATATATGAATCAAAACATAACTCATTAGAATTAGCTTTTGAACGATACATTTGTATCTCCTCATCGGTCCATCCTAAATCATTTAAAAGCTTCCACTCTTCCCGTACAGGCTGTCCACGCCACATATATGTAAGGAGCCCTTTTACCATATCGGAATTATCATACATCTCTATTAATTTTTTATGTAAGTCTTCTAATATCTGATAGTATTGTTTCCAGCTTGGGAGTTTAGAAAGCTCTTCATTTAAGTCAGCAGATGTTTGTATAATACCACCATTCTCATCATCTATGACAACAGTAGGTCTATAAACTATTCTATCTCGTATATAACAAATTTTTTCATATCCTATTGTTTTAAATTCTAACGAAATAAAATGGTCATAAATTAATTTAACAATTTTATTTTTTATACACTCTCTATTTCTAAGTGATTTACAATAGTCCTTAATGTTAGAGTGAGAAATCATTGATGCTATATCTCTTTCATGCTGTTCTTGATTATTCCATCTTTCTGGAGTATCCTCATGAGAATTCAATAACTTTTTATTACCCTCTAATGGTACCTTATTATTTTTTAATTTCTTCATTACTATTATTTCATATTCCTCATCTAAAAGCATACAAAAAGTTATTAAATGATAGACAGTATAATATGCAAATACTGTCTCACTCATTTTTAAACTTCCCGTACCATATTTAACGGGAATATCTTGTAATACTTTAAGCTCAGAAAGTCCAAATAATGTTTTATGAAACGACATAGCCGCTACCTGAGATAAGTATATGTTATTTTCTTTATGATTTCTTTTTAGAATAAATTTAGAAGATCCTTCTTTTTGTATAAATACGAATTTCCCCGTTAAGGAGACAACTTCTTTACACATATAATCCCTCTCTTTTAAATTATATTTTAGTTTTTTTGCATAAAACAGATACTATAAACTTAAATCTTTAAAGAATCGTCCAAATGTACTATCTATGTCCTTCACATGTATGTCAGCGTAAGATTTTATATTTTTCACCATTCTATCTGTTCCGTTGTTTTTAAATTTTTTTATTTCATATAAACAAGAGAGAATATCAGGATTAAATCCCTCTAACAGCTCAAATTTATTTAGTAACATCTTGTAATCCCTGGCATTATTTATTGCTAGAAAAATATCAAAAGAATCCCTTGGACGTTTCACAAGGTGTACACTCTTTGCCTTCGTCAAAATACATCCCGCTTCATCCATTAATTTAAATGACTGCTCATTTTCCATACCTTCAGAATCTTGTGAAAGCAGATTATACTCAGTGAAAAATTCATTCTTAAATAATACATTTGTTTCTGGTAATACCATTGATCTAACTAGTTGATGACGCCCCTTGTACACAGGAATTTCTAGGTCAAGATGCTCAACAAATAAATCAGGGTTTTGTTTTGTTTCAGACGGATGTAGGAGATCTACATTAAATACCATTTCAACCTCGTTTACTTTTAGTACCTTAAGTAATTGAAAATCATGCTTCGCAGACAATAAATAACCGTTTTTTATAAACTGACCTATTATATCTCTTAAAGCATTTATTGTCTCTCCATCTTCAAATAGGATATCCACATCTTTAGTTCCGGGATGAATTTCATTAGGATTATTTAAGAAAAAAGGTGACCAACCACCCATAATAATATATTTTTTCTCATTTTCATTTAGTATTCTTACAACATCCCCCAGAAGACCTTTTGCCGCTTCATGGACACTAGTATAACTAAATCCCTTCAAAATGACCCCTCCTTATTAAAAAAAATTTCTGTATATTACATTATATCGAAATTCACAGATACAAAACATAGTCGTGAAGCTACTGAACCTTATGCAACAAAATTTATAAAGTTTAAAAAATCGATTTAACCTTTTTATATAGAATTTGGTAGAGTGCATTAAATAAGAGCATGTCTTGAACAATCCTTTTCAAAACATGCTCTTCATATTTACTTTTAAATCAAAGTTCAAAAAGTTAATTTAATCGAACATTATTTTAAAGCTACATAATTAGTGTTAATCTAATTGGATTTCATTTGAAATCTACGGTTATACTTAGCTTTTTATTAGTCGAACTTAAATCCTTTTAGAGCTTCTGCCAGTGCATTATTTATTGGTTCTTCTTTATTCTGCTGCTTTAAATATTTCTGAACAGTACGTTTATCGACTTTACCACCAGATTCTTTCTTACGCCTTGCTTCAAAAGCTGATAGCTTTTCACGATAGCCGCATTTACATACAAAGATTTGTCCCGCCCCTTCACCACGAAGTTCTAGTTTCTTCTTACATTGTGGACAGCGTGCATTGGTTACTCGTGATATATTTTTACGGTGACCACATTCACGATCTTGGCAAACAAGCATTTTTCCTTTTTTGCCATTCACCTCAAGCATAGGTTTACCACAGTCAGGACATGACTTTGTAGAGATGTTTTCATGTTTGTATTTTTTGTCACTTGATTTAATTTCCTTCACGATTTCTTTAGCATGCTGTTTCATTTCATTAATAAAGGCATCTTTTTTCAGCTTGCCTTTTGCAATTAGTTCAAGTTTTTGTTCCCACTCCGCTGTCGTAGCTGGTGAACGCAATTCTTCTGGAACTAAATCTAACAATTGACGACCTTTTGCTGTGATGTAAATATCCTTGCCACCACGTTTTTCGATTAGGAATGAATTAAATAGTTTATCAATGATATCTGCACGTGTCGCTACAGTACCTAATCCACCAGTTGATTTTAATGTATCAGCAAGTTGTTTATTTTGCGTATCCATATATTTTGTAGGATTCTCCATTGCTGAAAGTAAAGTCGCTTCGTTAAATCGAGCAGGTGGCTTTGTTTGACCTGATGTTTGCATAATAAGCTTTATAGTTAATATATCGCCCTTTTCAATGCGAGGTAGAAGTTGCTCTTTTACGTCATCAGTTGCATCATCGTCTTCAAAGCGATTTTCGTATACTTCCTTCCAACCAGCATGTAAAATTGTTTTTCCGCGTGCAATGAACGTTTCATTGCCAACCATTGTACGTAACGTTAGTTGCTCGTATTCGAATGCTGGGAATAAAACAGCTAAGAAACGTTTTACAACTAAATCATAAATTTTACGTTCTTTATCTGTGAACGTCGAGAAATTAACATATCCTTCTGTTGGAATAATTGCGTGATGATCGCTTACTTTACTATCATCAACAAATGACTTATTAGATTTTATCGGTTTATTTAAAATTTTATGTGCTAAAGAACGGTATTCTCCTACGCCACATGCCTTTAGACGCTCTGGAAGTGTTCCGACGATATCAGATGAAATGTAGCGTGAATCCGTACGAGGATACGTTAGCACTTTATGCTGTTCATACAACTTCTGCATAATGTTTAATGTTTCTTTAGCAGAGTAGCCGAACTTTTTATTCGCATCACGTTGTAGCTCAGTTAAGTCATACAGACCAGGAGAAAATGACTTCTTCTGTTTTTTATCAATCTCCACAACAGTAGCATTTTGCTTATCTAAGCTCTTTACAATACTATCAATTTTTTCTTTGTTGAAGCTTCGATTATTCCCGTTAGTATCTTGCCAAGTTAGTTTGACTGAATCAGTTTGTGCTTCAATGCCATAGTATACTTGTGGTTTGAAGTTTTTAATTTCATCTTCACGTGCAGCTATCATGGCTACAGTAGGTGTCTGAACACGCCCACAATTTAACTGTGCATTATATTTTGTCGTTAAAGCTCTAGTGGCATTTAGTCCGATGTACCAATCTGCTTCAGAACGAGCTACGGCAGCAAAATATAAATTTTCGTATGCTTTACCAGGTTTTAAATTATTGAATCCATCTTTGATTGCCTTATCTGTTACAGATGAAATCCACAAACGTTTGATTGGTTTATTTACTTTAGATTTAGCAATTATCCAACGGGCCACTAATTCACCTTCACGCCCCGCATCTGTTGCGATAATGATTTCATTTACGTCATTACGATTTAACTGTGATTTAACAGAATTAAACTGTTTACCGGACTGTTTGATTATTGATAGTTTTAAACGATCAGGTAACATTGGTAAATCTTCTAAATTCCACTTTTGATATTTCTTATCATACATTTCTGGATCAGCTAAGGTTACTAGATGTCCAAGTGCCCATGTTACGATATATTTATCGCCCTCTAAAAAGCCGTTTCCTTTTTTATTACATTTCAGTACATTCGCAATATCACGAGCTACTGATGGTTTTTCTGCTAATACTAAGCTTTTTGCCATATCTTCATGCTCCTTCAATATCTTGTACTTATACTATAACACAGTTCTAATACATGAAATATGGTGTGGATTTGAAATAAAGTCACGATGTTTGTAAGAAAGACGTGATGTTTTGAAGGAATTTATGACGTTTATAAAAAAGATGCGATGCTCCTTCTCTTCAATCAAAGAATTCTCAATGAGTTTTGATTAAACTTTTTATAAAACTGAAAGTTCATTTAAAGAGAAAAGGATTGATTTTAATTAAACGCAGAAGGCAGAATAATAAAAAAATCATGGTCCTGATTCCTTTGCTGCAAGAGGATGGACCATGATTTTTTGTCTACTAACCCCACTTTATAAAACGGAATCTAAAACGGCTTTGATCTTACGAATAGCATCTTTTTTAATTTTAATCCCATTTTCAGTTCCTAAATCTTGAATTTTCACTAAGGCATCAAAAGCTTCAACGGCTTTGAGATCACTCATTAATTCTTCTGGCACACCATCTATTTTTTTCCTATAGTAAACCTTATTAAACCAATTACAGCTGTAAATGAAATCTTTCCCCGCAACGCATAGTTCAAATTCGTTATTATCGTAAGCTTGTGAAATATCATTTACAATATCCACAAACTCATCAATGCGTTCTGTCGGGATATGAAAAATTGTTTTCTCTTCTGAAGTTGGTGAAAAATTAGCTTGAATAAGTTTAGCTTCTAAAAGTTTGAAGAAGCTCGAATATTTACTGCCTTGGCTTCTTTTTTGATATTCCGATACAAAAACTTTATCTTTATCCTCGTCAAAATAAACATAACAAAACCTAGAATATCCATCAATAAATTCTGCACTGTTATGATAAATGTGAAAATTTTTTCTGGCTGTAACTAAAGTCCGAAGATTCCTAAATTTCGTCTTCAATGACTCGGGAAAAGAAGTCGCTTTTCCCTCTACCAACATCGACCTTGCAGGCCCAGCATTAGAGTTCGAGCTAAACCTAGAATTGGAACGGTAAATAATGACTTTATCAGGAAGCAATTCAGAATCTGAATTAAGCCCCTTTTGTGTGAAATATTTTGGTGTATCTCCTACTTTAAACATTTTCATCATCTCCGATTCGTTTTGTTAATCAACAAAGTGTATCTTGTATATTATATTAAACCACAAAACGCATTCTGTAAATATACAGAATGCGTTTTGTGAAAATGTAAAAAGCATAGCTGTTTCTTCCCCATTAAGGTGCGAAACAGCTATGCTTTTTATTAATTGAATATAAATAAACAGAAAATAATAATTTATCAATATTTTCATAAAAATGATACCGTATTTTAATCAAACTTTATTTCAAATCCACATATAGATAAGTATTAGTTCTATTTTGAAGTCATTATTGTCATTGCTTGTTTAAGTATTTCTACTTCCTGTTTTAAACGTTTATTTTCTTTTTGAATAGCACTAAGTTCTTTAAAAGAAATAGCCGATTCATCGGCATATAGTTTTATCCAAGAATAGATTGCCGTGGGTGACACTTTATATTCCTTACCCAGTTCAGTTATTGCCCTTCCTTCAAGATGTAATTGAACAATTTTCTTTTTAAAGCTTTCGTCATATCTCTTACTAGACATAAAAAATCTCCTTCAAAAAATATTTATTAATATTGTAGCACCACCTCTTAATGATGACTATAGTCGGTCGATTAAATTAGTGAATTTCTTAGTTAATTAACTAAGAGGTGAGCCTATGGAGATATCGAAAGCTTTTGGTACCGTGTTGAGAAAACACAGAAAACTAGCTGGTCTTTCCCAAGAACAATTGGCGTTACAATGTGACCTAGATAGGACTTTTATTGGATTACTAGAACGCGGACAAAGACAGCCTAGCATTACTACGATATTTATTATTTGTGGGGTACTAAAAATAATGCCTCATGAATTGATTAAAGAAGTTGAAAGTTTATGCGTTATTTAAATGATATATTTCACAAAACACAGAGGGAAATTGAAGAGCGAATATACTATACGAAAGCACGCCTAGATTAAGAGAACCCATGCTAGTTGAGTAAGGTTCTCTTAATTATAAGCGAAATATATTTTTTATTTTTCCACTTTATCGGAAGACTATAAGTCTAAGTCTTCAATAAGTGTATTTTTTGTCTTCGTTATTGTTACTACATTATCAATTGTATTGTCAGTATTAAGCTCTAGTATAGCCTTATTAGGCTGTTCTTTAAATATATCCTTAAATAGTTGTTCCACTGTAGCAGATCTAGTTTTTCCAGTTGTAATTAAGTTTATTAAGTCAAGATCTTTAACGCTTGATAAATTTGCCCATTGAAAAAAAACATTTTGATAGATCTCGTTATTGTCCTTAAGATTCACAATGTCAGCCTTTAGTTCGACGATTTCTTGTGTCATCTTAGCTTCTTTTTCTTTGAGTTGATTGTAGCGAGTAGATATTTTTCGATAGCCATACTCATTTACCTTCAGTTGATTAATAATTTTCTTTTTTGTGGCTGGAGTGTCCTGTGATAATCTGTTTATAACATCATTTGTTGAGATAATTTCAATGTATTGATTATTATTTTCTATTAAAGTGCTTCTCTTTTTATTGATTTCATCAACTAACAATTTCCCTTGACGATCGGGTTTTCTCCAAAAATCTTCACTCAGTTTAAAATCTAATATTCCTTTATTATATTCTTCTAGTGCATAAAGGAAGATTTCTTTATACCTTATAATTTGAACATTTTCCTGATTTCTTAAGAAATCATCAACAATCTTTAGAAGAATATCTTTAGAATATATTTTAGGCTTACGCCCTCGACTTTTCATACATTTCAAACCTTTCCTTTAGTTTTGCTAATTGGTATAATGCATCTTTTACTTTCTTAGAACTTTCAATTAACTGATAATTGAATTGCGAATTTTTTTCATCATATACATCATTTTTATGATGTATGAGACCGGTTTTATGAAGTGCTAATAGTTTATCGATGCATAATTTAAGAACACACTCTTGATTAACAAGGATGTTTTGTAATTTATCATAATGTTTTTGGTAATCATCGAAGGTTATTCTCCAATGTTTACAGAGATAGTGTTCATCTACGGGACAGTCTTGTAAAGGATCTGTACAATAACCGATTTCTAATGGAATTTTAACAACTTCAGAAACTTCCGTAGTGGTATTCATCGCATTTTTGAAAATAATTTCTTTGAAAAATTCGTTTGAAAGGTCACCTAAATGTCTTTTTTGATTCGCTAATAATTTTATTAGGTCTGAATCAACCCAATATTCCAAGTGATTATGATAAGCCATTTGAGAATAAATAGAATTGTGTCCCCCTAATCTAGCAATCTCACTGGGATGATAACCTTGCAACATTAAATTCAAAAATGCAAAATGGCGAGTATCATTTGGTCTTATTTTCCTATAAATATTGTAAGGTGATTGGATATGTGGCTCCAAGCTGTTCTCTAATAATTTGAGGCCATACTTCCCACAAACAATTTCACTATAAAATTTGTTTAATAAATTCTTGAAATTTGTGTAATTAAAGATTTCTGGTTTTATATTTCGAACTGTACTAGACGTTTGCAATAATGTTTTAGACGGTTTAACAGAATATATTTTTTGTTGATATAATTTGATTGAATTGGCAATTTTATCCGAAATCAAAATTTTGTCGTAAGCGATTTTACGATTCCTTAGATTTTTGCTTCGAGGTAAAGATAAAAAACATCCTTCTTTATTAAAATTTAAACAATCAAATTTCAAATTACAAAATTCGTTAATACGTATTGGGATAATGTTTGTTAAATTCCACCATAAATAAATTGGATAGTAGTCCAAATATTCTTTATCAATTTCCTCATTTGAAAAGTATACTTCAACTATTAAAGAAAATTTAAGAACATCTTGGCTTGATGGTAATTTTCTTATTGCTGTTGATTTCTGTATTTGATAGTATCTTAAAATTAGTTCCAGATACTCTTCTGGCACTATCAGATCTTGGCAAAAATCTAGAAATTCTAATAGAAAAGATGCTTTAGTTTGTAGAGAATTATGTTTAAGCTCTTTAGAAAAATAGTTAAGTTCAAATTCATCTATTGCTTCTAGATTAAATCCTTTACTTAGGATCAGTGCATCCTTTGCTCTTCTTGTTTTCCTTATCAAATGCTGAAAGCTGTTACCATCCTCTAAAAGTAAAATAAACCAAGATTTTAATAGCAAGATAAATTGGTCAGTATCAAACTTCTTTGATGAAAAAGAATCGAAGCTAAAGTCTACAAAATATGTTTGTGAAAAATATTCATCATAAATATTCCATCTGTTATTGGATGCTTCGGCTGTAAGATTTACACCCGTGCTTTTAAGACTGTTTATCCTATCTTGTAAAGTGCCACGGAGACTCTCATTATAATGAGTTGAGGTAGACGAAAAATCCAAACTATGATTATTCTCCATATTAATTGCCTCCAATTGTTAGATTTTCATTTATACTATCTAAGCTGCGTATGTTATTTAAAAAATCTGAGTAGTCCTTGCCTAAAAATGAGCTTAGTACATTTTCTCCAAATTGTTTTTTAGCAGTACTTATTAAAGAAAGGTTTTTGTATAATAAATTAGCTAATCTAACCCTTTCGCCTTTATAAGAAATGTTTTTAATCTGTTCTAATTTAGGTATCAAATTATTTAGGTTGTAAACAGTCTTTGTTAGTACATAGAAATGTGGGATTGCAAATGGACAACTGTTACATTTTCTATCTAGATATAAACAATCACCAAGAATACATTGCCAAAAAGATTCTTTGGCCGGCAATTGATTCATATTTATTAAATCCAATACTTCTCTCTGTTGTTCTTGCGATAAACTCTTAACGAACTCGTATAATGGTTTCTTTTGTTCTTCAATTGCATTTAACATTATGGAGAAATTTTCAATTTTATATATGTCTCCAAAAACTGTGGCTAACAGATTTTTTTCATTGTTTTCCATAAAATTATTTTGAGATTCACCAATAACAATTTGTTTTAAATAATTGTAGGTATAACCAAAATAGCCTTTATCGAATAATTGCTTACTAATTTTATTTAGATGTTCTTCATTTACATGGACATATCTGTTGGTAGTGTCTAAAGAATCATGATTTCTAATGAATTTAGTAATCTCCAAAGGATTACGATTTGTTTTTTGTTTTAGGATTGAATTCACAAAGGTTATAAATGTACTGTTAGCCATTAGCGATTTAAATTTAAAATTATTTATAGGAAAATTCCCGAAAAATTTATCATGCATGCTAGTAGTCAATTCGTTTGAATTACCTAAATCAATTAAGTTATTTCTTTTTGAATTTATCAATTGAGCCTTAAGTTCACATAAAACTATGGCATTAGCTACAGGTACAATCATATCTTCAGAAATAAAGAAAAAAGCCTTTTTACCATTTTTGTTATGATAAACATTCATTAAGTTTGATTTTAACTCCCAGATGATTTTTGTAGCTTCCTCTAAGGTTAAATTGTGATTTTTAAATGATTTATAATCCTGCACAGGGATAGACAAGGGGATACGAGGTATCTTTTCAATAAAATCAGTACTTCTCCATCCGTTATTTAAATGAAGCATTACGTATAACCAAATTGATTCATAATTCCCCTTTGTCCCATCCATTGATTTTGCTTTATATTCAGAAATAGCATTTTCTTTATGGAATTTACTGTCTTTAACATAGTCCAGTAGTGTTAAAAACTCATTAGTCGAATAGATTTTCTTATTGTGTTTAGAGTTTGCTAAACGCTCTTTTTTTTCCACATGGGGGTTATTAAGTTTTGAAACCAAGTACTTACAATTGGGAAATTTTGAAAACAAGTGATTAAAGAAACTATATAAAGATTCTTTGTAAGCACCTGGAACTTTATTGTTTAAAAATACGAAATTAATCTCATTAGAAGTCATGTCCATAATTTCTTTTGAAATTAATGTCGACTGTAGTAATTCTGTTATTTTAATAAATCGAACAAAAAGTTTCTTGATCGTTTTAATATTTCCGTTTGAACTTAATAATTTTTTTGAAACAAAATTATGCCATGCCTTTTCTGTACCTTTAACTAAATTTGGAAAATGCAAACCTAATTCTTTGACTGCTTTCAAAAAGATTTTATCTGGGAGGGTAGTGTACTCCAATTCATTTTTATATTGTTCAATTAAATTGGGGGATTTTAATGATTTTAAATAATCATCAATAACTTTCTTAGGATATACAATTCTAAGTTTTTTTAGCCGACCGAACCTCAAATGAGATGGTATTTGAAACTTTTCTCTATTTTTATTTAATACAGGGCTGGGGACTTTAGTAATTGCTTCATCATAAGTATAGTTTAATTTTAATAAATTATTTTGCTCTTCATATAACTTTTTTAAAAGATTAGAACAATCTTCTAGCAAATAATAATTAAGATTCTCGTACTCCAACTTTAAGATACGAAAGTTTTCTTTATTTTCATCAAACTGTTTTCTTGAATAGTCTAATTGGATTATTAAATCTTTTTCGGAAATTATGGTTTTAATTTTGTCATTTATAGAGGGCGTTGAATAGTTTGTTATTTCCTCTATAATTTGTACGATTTTTTCATCTTCTAAATGCCCAAGTACTTGAAGTGAGCTCTTTATTTCTGAGATGGTGTTTGGATCATATTTTATAACATCAATAGGATCCGTAATAGTAGTTGATTGATTAGTTTCTATAGGTGAAACATGTTTTTTGATTTTCTCAGTAATCAGTGCATTCTTTTCCTTCTCTAAATATTCAAGCATCCGGAATGAACTCTCTGCTCGTGGGATAATAGTTGAATCCTGTTGTATATCATTAATAGATTCCAAAACATTGGTCGTTTGATTATTAATAGTAATTTGCCGTTGTTTGTCATTTATTCTTGCAAGAATGGCATCGATTTTATCTTTCGGAAAAGCTACATGAGATTTATAGAATTTTTTAAATTTCACTTCAATCGGTAATTCTTCAGAAATAACGGGAATGTTAAAATTTGAGCAAATTCTGTAGAACTTACTTATTTTATATCCTAGTAAATATTCTACTTCACTAATTAAATAATAATTCGAATCGTAGTAGTTATATAAATCCGTCCTCCTTTTAACAAAATCATCAATCTCATCCTTGGGCCAATAATTTTGACCTAATGGAGAAATTTTTATAGGAGGGATCCTAAGTTTAGCCATATATCTATTAATATTACTTGGTATATCAAGCAATTCCATTAATTGTCTAGAAGTATAATATTCAGTTAAAACATTATTAGTTTCAGCTAGATCGCGATATTGTTTCTTTAGATCGAGAAATTGTTCCTTATCATAGAAAATAACGGCACTCGCAAACTTATATACGTTATCAATAGGCCTTGTATGGATAGGGGTTAATTTACGAATAAGTTTTTTAGAATATCCTAAGACTTTTATTTGACCACCAGTTATTTTGGTTTCAAGGTTATGTTCATAATTTTTATCTATAATATTTTTCAAGGAATCTATACTTGATTTGTCATAATAATTAATTTCATATTTCCCGTTTGAAGTTAATGCAATGTCATATTCTTGAATTACCTTTTTGAACTTTTTAGTATTTGTATAGCCTAAATGTTCTTTAGCATCCTTTTCGCAGATAGTATGAGTTAAAATTTTTCTGGATTTTAACTTTCCCTCCACTTCGACTTTATCATAAAAGGCGAGCACCCCAGCGTACTCATTAATTCTATCTATATGTTCTGCCTTAACCTTTTGAAGTACTATCCTATCATTTTTTTTAAATCCTAGTTCCTGCACTTGCTGAGTGCTCAAACGATTGGCTTTATTAAATGAATACCTTTTTTTAACTAAGTCAATAAAGGATTTTATATCTGATTCCTTATAATACTTGAAAGAGCTATATCCTCTTTTTACTTCTTTAATATCGCAATCATTTAATGCTTGTTGAAGTTGGTGGTGGGTTTTAAAACCCACTAATTCCATTATTTGCGAAAGTGATAATAATTCACAACTACAGTTTTTAGATGCTAAATATGCATTTACTTCTAATTTGTCATAGAAATAAGAGACTCCAGTAAAAGTCCTATATCTATCGAAAAGCTCAGTATGTTCGCTCTTAAGAATATCTCTATCGTGTTGAGTGCATCCTAACGTGATAAGTTCTTTAGGAGTATATTTATTTAAGCAATTGTCTTTATATCGTTTTTCAAGAACATTCCGTAAATTGTTTATAATATTGGTATCATAAATAATTTCTCTAGAATTATTAATACTTACTTTTTGTATTAAGGCTTCTTTAAGAAATAATCTAGTTTGATATATTGATAAGTTAAGGAGAGTTGAAACCTCTTTTAATGTCATATGATTAGGCAAGTCCTACACTTCCTTTAGTATGTCAAAATTATTAATTGCTAAATTCATAGAGCTAAGTAATGTATTTTCATCTACATAACTTAATGCAGACTGTAAGCTTCTATCGCCTCTAGCTAATGCAATTTGGGTAGGAGTTAGACCCAAATCTATTAATATGTTCGTGAAAACGCCCCTGCCAATATGTGTAGACCATTTATTGTTTGTTAACAGTATATAATCTTCGACTTGATTTTTTGCTAGTAAGTCATTTAAAAATTGTTGTTTAATCTTTTCAATTTTTGCTGAATATCTTTTTCCCCTTAAAGCTTTGAAATTCCTCGCTGAGATAAAAAGTGCTTCGGAAGTTCCTTTAGTTAGTTTAGTTAGCATTTTTAGATGTTCTTCACATAGGGGCTTTACAATTTCAGGACAAATACACATTTGATCTCTTGGATATTTAACTTGAATATCCGCCTTGTTTATTGCATCTGCAAATAAGATGTTTTGATTGTCTCTAATCTCAATTATTAGGTTGCTATTAGTCCATTTTAAACTAGAGCATTTTAAGTTAATGACTTCAGAACGTCTTAATCCCCCAAAGAATTGTAAAGCTATACCTAACGCCATTAATGGTTCAATACGCTTTGCTGTCATAATAAAATCTATAATTAGTCTATTTCTATTTTTACCGAAGTCTTTAATAACATTATTTTGAATGGAATTTCTTATTGGTAAAATAATATCTAAATCATTAGTGTTTTCAAAAATGTTAGTTTCTATTTTCCTGCTTTTTTGACCATAATAAACGGTCTGGTAATTCACACTAAAGGCCTGGTGAATTATGTTTTCTGACTTCAACCAATGGAAAAGTTTGTTTAGATACTGTATCTCAGTTTTTACATATTCACTCTTTAATTCACCTGCTCTACTTTTTAATGATAAATAGGAGATATAATCAGCTCCATGTTGAAGAGTTAAACTGCTTAGTCCCCCTATAATTAATTCAGGATAACTATCTTTATTTTTATATAAATGATTTAAAAATCTTGTTATTACATAAGCTGCATTTCTTTGACTATTAATAGACTTTCCCTTATTTTTATATTCTCTTTTTATAAAATTTGAAAGAGGTGAAGGAAATATTAGATAACTATTTTCTTTAATTCCGATACCAATACTACTGAATATTTCTCCGTTTTTTGAAGTTTCATCAAATTCCCTTACAACAAATCTCATAGTTCCCTCCCGTAAGTTCTATTACTATGTTTATTTACTTTTTATACCCAAAATAAAAATGTACATGGGTGAAATTATTATTGATATCATTACTATTAAAAGAATATATTAAATTTCGCCCTAAAAACAGTATACATGTTCAAACACCTACTGTAGCCATGATTGCAAGCCGTGAAGATGAAATCAAACATTTCAAAGCTCAAACTTTCTATGGTATCGAAGCTCAAACAGCTGAGAGATTAAAGCTAACTTGGCAAGATACAAAAGGAAATAGCCGTAGCTTTAATAAAGAAAAAACTGATGCAATCGTGAACAAAATTAGTAAGCAAAATGCTACTGTTGTAGACATTGATAAAAAACAAAAGAAATCGTTCGCTCCTGGTCTTTACGATTTAACTGAGCTACAACGTGATGCGAATAAAATATTTGGTTACTCTGCGAAAGAAACATTAAACATTATGCAAAAATTATATGAACAGCATAAAGTTTTAACGTACCCTCGTACAGATTCACGCTATATTTCATCTGATATTGTCGGAACACTTCCAGAGCGTCTGAAGGCTTGCGGAGTTGGAGAATACCGTCCTTTAGCACATAAAGTATTGCAGAAACCTGTAAAATCTAATAAATCATTTGTTGATGATAGTAAAGTAAGTGATCATCACGCAATTATTCCAACAGAGAGCTATGTAAACTTCTCAGCTTTCACAGATAAAGAGCGTAAAATTTATGACTTAGTTGTAAAACGTTTCTTAGCTGTTTTATTCCCGGCCTTTGAATATGAACAACTAACATTGCGCACGAAAATTGGTGACGAAACGTTCATCGCACGCGGAAAAACGATTTTACATGCTGGTTGGAAAGAGGTTTATGAAAATCGATTTGAAGATGATGATGCAATCGATGATGTAAGAGAACAAATCTTACCTCGAATCGAAAAAGGCGATACATTAAACATAAAACTAATTGTCCAAACATCAGGTCAAACGAAAGCACCTGCACGCTTTAATGAAGCAACATTACTTTCAGCGATGGAAAACCCAACAAAATACATGGATACGCAAAACAAACAACTTGCTGACACGTTAAAGTCAACTGGTGGATTAGGTACTGTAGCAACGCGTGCTGATATTATCGACAAGTTATTCAATTCGTTCTTACTTGAAAAACGTGGTAAAGATATTCATATTACTTCAAAAGGCCGTCAGTTACTTGATTTAGTGCCAGAAGAACTGAAATCTCCTACACTAACTGGTGAATGGGAGCAAAAGTTAGAAGCTATCGCTAAAGGAAAATTAAAGAAAGAAGTATTCATTTCAGAAATGAAGAACTATACGAAAGAAATTGTTGCTGAAATTAAATCGAGTGATAAAAAATATAAACATGACAACATTTCAACGAAGTCTTGTCCAGACTGCGGTAAACCGATGTTAGAAGTAAACGGCAAAAAAGGTAAAATGCTCGTTTGCCAAGACCGTGAGTGTGGTCATCGTAAAAATGTATCTCGTACAACAAACGCTCGTTGTCCGCAATGTAAGAAGAAACTAGAACTACGTGGTGAAGGAGCGGGCCAAATTTTCGCATGTAAATGTGGCTATCGTGAGAAACTTTCTACATTCCAAGAGAGACGTAAAAAAGAATCCGGCAGCAAAGCTGATAAGCGCGACGTTCAAAAATATATGAAACAACAGAACAAAGAAGAAGAACCATTAAACAATCCATTCGCAGAAGCATTAAAGAAATTAAAATTTGATTAAACAAAAAGGTTCCTACCACTATCGGTAGGAACCTTTTATTTTTAATGAATAATTTTACTTCCTTTTGCGTTCTCAACAAACTTTTCACTCGATTTGTTAATTGGTGTTTTCAGTAATAACGCAGCAATAATCATAACTACTACGAAAACACTTAACACAAGTAAATCTCTTATTACTATATCCCAAAGCATTCCGCCAACTGTTTCACGAATTGCACTAATTGCATATGTGAATGGTAAGAACGGATAAATCGCTTGGAAGAATGGTGGTGTCATTTGAATTGGGAACGTACCACCCGATCCTGCTACTTGTAGTACAAGTAAAATAATCGCCATCGATTTCCCAACGTTTCCGAAAATAGAAACGAGTGAGTATACGATACACACAAAGACTCCACCGATAAATAAACTAAATAATACAAACCAGAACTTATCGACTACGTACGTACCGAGTAAGAATATATCTCCCATTGATACGATAAACGCTTGTGAAAGACCTATCGTTAAGAATGTTAATAAACGTCCGAAGTAAACTTCATGGCTCTTATAATTCGCGCCCTCTTCATGTACTTCTACCGTTAATAACGAAACCATTAATAATGCGCCTACCCATAATGCAAGCACTGTATAGAATGGTGACATTGCTGAACCGTAGTTCGGCATTGCAAATAATTTATTCTCTTTTAAATTTACTGGATTTGCAAAGTAGTCACTTTGCTTTTCAACATCATTCTTTAATAAGCGTATGATGTCTTTTATATCCTCTTCAGATTCAAAATCACGAATTTTATCTGCTAATTCTTTAATCTTTTTCTCAGTAGCTGGCATTTCAGCTTTAATATCTGCAATTTTCTTTTGACCATCTACTAAGCCTTTTGATGAGTCTTCAAGTAATTTTTTCACATCTGGAAGCTTCTTATCTGCCTCGCCTAAAATTTGAGATGTATTTTTAGACATCTCTTTTGTACGAGCAATTGCTGCGTTAAAGTTTGGAACAATTTCTGAATCGTAATTAGCTAAGATGTCACCTATTTGTCCTGAAACACTTTTAGATACTTGATTAATACTTTCAATAACATCTGCTGCTGGTTTTTGACCTTTATTAATAGCGTCAATTCCTTTATCAGTTAAATCCATTCCTTTTTGCAAACCATCTTTTGCTTTATTTAACTTAGCAATTGTGCCATTAAGATTTTTATCACTATTCACATCGCCCAAAACTTTATTTGTACTTTCCATAACCGGAATCATATCATTAACTAAATTCCATCCTGCTTTGAACTGTCCATTTAAATCATTTAAGGCTACTTTTGTAGAATCTAATCCATTAACACCTTTGTTACTTAAGTCTTCTCTTGCTTTTTCAAGCTCCGTTTTTAATCTGCTGTAATCATTTACAGCCTTATCATATTTTTCCCTACCATTGTCTAATGCTTCATTTGTTTGGTTTACTAAATCATTTGCTGCTTTTATATCTTGATTTAAATTCCCTCTTAACTGCTGAGCGTCTTCTTTTACATTTTCAGCTTTGTTTTTCAATTGCTCAGCTGTGCTTACTGCTTTTTCAAAATCAGCTACAAATGTTGCGTTATAGTCCTTCTCAGCCTGATTAACTAAATTATTCACTGTGTCTAGTTTTTGATTAATACCATCTCGCACATCTTGTTTAACTTCTTGTCCCGAACTAATTAAATCTCCTACATGCTTAACTCTGTTATTAACATCCACCATAGAATTTTTAAGCACTTTTAGACTTTCCACTCTGTTTCCAAAGAACTGCTTACCAAAGTCCGTTGAAGCTGATTCTTTAAAAGTTGTAAAGAAATCAATTAAATATGAAACACTATCAATACGGTCTTGGAGAAGTTTTGAAGCATCCTGAACGTTTTTCTGAGCTACAGCTGGGTCCACACCCTTATTTTGAAGCCCATCCATAACACTTTTCACATAGGCCGTTCCAACACGAGTAGAATTGAAAACATTGTTTACAGTTTGATCAATATTTGTAGCAATATTTTTATACCCCTCACCATTCACTTGCGGTAACGCTGGAATTTCTGGTATTTGTGGTACGTGCGGAATAGTTATATTAGGCAACACTGGGAATTTAGCCGGATCTGGAAGTGTCAGATTAGAATCAAATGATGGATTTTTTAAGAAATCTGTAATTGCTGCCGCACTATCTAAACCTTGTTGCATTACAATTAAATTATTCTTAATAGTTCCTGGAGCACGTTTCAATGTTTCATCATTTCTCGCAAAGAATTTATCTAAATTCCCTAACGCTTCTTGCCCATCATTCATAACACTTTCTACAACTGGTAACTCTTTTTGCGCTACTTTCACAACATCTTCTGCCCGAGTCGCATCATCTAATGCCTTATCCACAAGTGTATTCATTTCTGGGAACTGTGCTTCTAACTTAAAGACAAGATCCTTGACCTTCTCAATACTCGGTAAGTTAGTTTCTAAATCGATTCCAAGGTCATTGAAGATTTTAAAAATCTCACCGTTTGCTGTTTTAACAAAGTTTTTACTAACCTCTTCTGTAAGACCCGATGCACCTTTAGCTGTAATCTTCGGTGCAATGGCATTCACCTTTTCATTTACATAGTAATCAATTTCTGGTTTCTGTGGATTTTCATTCAAGACTGTTGCAATCTTTTCAGAAAAATCTTTTGGAATAGTAATACTTGCGGAATAATCTCCACGCTCTACTCCATAAATTGCTTGCTTTTCATCAACAAACTTCCACCCGAAATTTTTGTCCTTCTTAAGTGAATCTACAATTTCTTCCCCGATGTTAATATCTTTCCCTCTTAAATTTGATCCAACATCTTGGTTAGAAACTGCAATCTGGATTCCTTTCGTATTTCCGTAAGGATCCCAAGAAGCTTTAATGTTAAACCATGCATATAACGATGGTAAAATCATTAACCCTAAAACAATAACAATTGCAGCCCAATGTTTGGCTACATTCCGTAAATCTGTCTTATAAATACGCCAAATTTGTTTCATAAAAGTTATCACCTAATTATATATTTTTCCTTCTTTAGAAAATGATACATACATTTTGCAATTATATCACTTTCTACATCGTGGATTAAACGAAAATGCATTATTTTCCCTATTAAATATTTCACTTACTTCATTATATAACGAAGTAAGTGAAAACATGAATACAAAATGACCAAATTGGTTTTACATTCAGTAATAACAAATATATAGGAAATGTCATAAAAAATACAAGTATTTTCTCTTGGAAATACTTGTATTCATTAAAAAATCCTCACAGCTTTTTATAATCTGTGAGGATTTCTTCTATTATATGTCTAATTGCATCTCTACACCGAAATGATCTGAAATTACATTTCGGTTTGTGCCATTAAAAATAACTTTTGAAGAATGAACTGTTTTACTTTGGTTACACAATATTAAATCGATTCGCAAATTATGTTTATTTTCATCCCAACCAGCAATCTCACCTTGGACAGTTGTTCCTTCATCCTTCTCTATCGCTAGTTCATATGTGTCATATAAACCTTTTTGCATCATATACTCATAACCCTCTCCTTCCAAACGAGCATTGTTATTAAAATCACCCATTAAGAAGGAAAGTTCATTGCTATTTACACGCTCCATTAAACGATCAACTTGGTCTTTGAATGATTCTTCTTCATCATTCCACCAGCCAAGATGGCAAGAATAAAACGTTATATTCTTATCATTATAAGCAATTGTTGCACTTACAATTTTGCGTGTTTTCCAATACGTTGTATCCTTATTTTCTGAGATAAAGAACGTATCTTCCTTTACAATGTTGTGCTTTGTTATAATTGCTAATCCTTCCTCGTACACATCATATCCAATATGAGAGAAATCCCAAATAATATTGTATTCTTTTACATTTAATGCTCTTAACTCTTCTAGCAGTAAAAGTCCAAAATTATCTTTTTTCTTGTTACCGCATACATTTTCAGCTTGTATAGACTGACTTACTTCTTGCAATGCGATCACATCATAATCTTCTTCTTGAATTACTTTAGCAAGATACTTTATTTTTTCAATTTGATTCTCTTCTTGCCAAGAGTGACAATTTAAAGTTAGCAATTTCATATTATTACGCACCTAACATATCTTGAATGTCTGACTTTAATACGTCAGCTTTCGGGCCATATACTGCTTGTACACCTTTATCTTTTACAATAAGTCCTAAAGCACCATTTTGTTTCCATTGTGCTTCTGGTGCAACAACATCTAAATCTTTTACTGTTACACGTAAACGTGTCATACAAGCATCTACGTCAGCAATATTTTCTTTTCCACCTAATAAATCGATAACTTTTGTTGCTAATGAACCATCTTGTACGTTTCCTGTTCCTTCTGATGACTCATCTTCATTATCAATATAGTTACCCGCACGACCTGGTGTTGGTAAATTGAACTTTTTAATTAAGAAGTTGAATAATGTAAAGTTAAGACCGAAGAACACTAATGAAACGATAACGAAATTGATTAAATCTCTTGTTAGACCTGCGTTAACCATCATTGGTGTACGTGTAATTAACTCAATAAATCCGAATGCGTGAACACGTAAATCAATTAAATCTGCTAATGCGAATGCAAGCCCTGTTGTAATTGCATATACAACATATAATACTGGAGCAATAAACATGAACATGAATTCGATTGGCTCTGTTACACCTGTTAAGAATACTGCTAATGCTGCCGATAAGAACATTGGTTTATATTTTGCACGTTTTTCTTTATCAACATTACGGAACATCGCAAACGCGATCCCCATTAGTGCTGCTGTTGAGCCGATAACTTGTCCTGCTTTGAAACGAGCTGGCACAACGTTATTTAATAAATCGTTATATGCTTTCGTATCTCCATTTGCTAATAAGTTATTTAAATCTGTAATCCATGCAAGCCATAATGGATCTTGTCCCGCTACGATTTGTCCAGCTTTTGAGCCAGTTAACATCGTGTATGTTCCGCCTAGCTCTGTGTAGTTCATCGGAATCGTTAACATATGATGTAATCCAAATGGTAATAATAAACGTTCTAAAGTTCCATATACAAATGGCGCAACAACTGGCGCACTATCTTTAGATGCTGCAATCCAACGACCAAATTCATTTAATCCACTTTGGATAAACGGCCATAAAAGTGATAATACAATCGCAGTGACTGTAGACCAAACAATTACAACGAATGGTACGAATCGTTTTCCATTAAAGAATGCTAATGCCTGTGGCAGTTTATTATAGTTATAATACTTGTTATATAAAGTAGCTCCTAGGAAACCTGTGATAATCCCTACGAAAACTCCCATGTTTAATGCTGGTGCACCAAGTACAGAAGTAAAGTAATCTTTTACAACTAAATCTCCTGCTAATACTGAAGAAACTGTTGCTTTTGAATCCGCTAACATTTGAGCGTTTACGCCAAATATAGCTCCTGTAATTCTATTTGTTAAGACGAATGCTAATAGTGCTGCAAATGCACCACCTGCGCGATCCTTCGCCCAAGATCCCCCAATTGCTACTGCGAATAAAATGTGTAAATTTGTAATAATTGCCCAACCGATGTCTTCCATTACGCGAGCAATTGTATGAACTGCGTTAATATCCCCAGCAGACATCCCAATTAACTTCCCGATGGAAATCATTAAGCCCGCTGCTGGCATTACAGCTACAACAACTAATAATGCCTTCCCGAACTTTTGCCAAAAATCAAAAGACGTAATTTTCATCTGTTCTTCCTCCCCTTTATTTATAACAACATAATGATTTAAATTATAATTTCTGTCTCTCTTATGAAAACGATTCCTTATATCCCTATTTTTTTATTGCGCAACCGTTTTCATAAATCTATTTTAATAAAAGCGTTTTCACATTGCAATAGAAATTTATTTTTTTTCATAAAAAAAGATGCTCAAAGAGCATCTTTTTTTATTATGAAATGCGATAAGCCCTTGTTTCATAAGGTTTTAACGTCATTGTAGTTACTTGTTCATGTTCTGCAACTTCATAGTTATTTAAAAGCAAACGTTTGCGTTCTAGTGCGAATAAAGGCTCATTATACACAGCTTCCTCTTTTGAGATATTACTAATTACAATGACTTTTTCATCCTGTAACGTACGTGTATACGCATAAATTTGTGGATCGTCCTCTAAAAGTAAATCGTACGTACCATAATTCAATACATCATGCTCTTTTTTCAAAGCAATCATTTTCTTATAGAAATTGAAAATAGACTTTTCGTCATTTTTTTGCTTTTCAACATTAATTTCTTTGTAATTTGGATTCATGCCAAACCAAGGTGCACTTGTTGTGAAACCAGCATTCATCTCATCGTTCCACTGCATAGGTGTACGTGAATTATCACGGCAAGAAGCCCATATAATTTCCATCATATCTTGATGTGATACGCCCTCTGCAATTTTCTCTCGATATAAATTTTTAATTGCTACATCATCGTAATCTTCAATATTTGGTAACTGAACATTTGTCATACCAATTTCTTGTCCTTGATAAATAAACGGTGTACCGTGCATAAAGAAATACATCGCTCCTAGAGCTGTTGCACTTTCACGCCAATATTGTTTATCATCTCCCCACGTTGAAACGATACGTGGCTTATCGTGATTCTCGATATATAAAGCATTCCATCCCTTATTTTCTAATCCTTTTTGCCATTTCGTTAATACCTTTTTCAATCCTACAACATCAAGGTCTTTCTTCTTTTCTGCATCCCATAAGCTTAAATGTTCAAACTGGAATACCATATTGAATTTACCTTGCTCTTCTCCAACCCAAAGCTCAGCATCTTCAATCTTGACACCATTCGCTTCTCCAACAGTCATAATATCGTACTTAGAAAATGTATTTTCTTTTAACTCTTCTAATAAAGGTTGAATACCGTCTACATTCATATGTTTATCAAAAGATGGTACATATTTCAATTCTTTTGGATTTGGCATATCCTTGAAGCCATCTTCTTTTTTAATATGGCTAATTGCATCAACACGGAAACCATCAATCCCTTTATCAAGCCACCAATTAACTGTATCGTATAACACTTCACGAACTTCTTTATTCTCCCAGTTTAAATCTGGTTGTTTACGTGAGAATAAATGTAAATAATATTGTTCTGTTACTTCATCATATTCCCATGCCGAACCATTAAAAATACTTTCCCAGTTGTTTGGTTCTACGCCGTCTTTACCATCATGCCAAATGTACCAATCACGCTTCGGATTGTCTTTAGATGAACGAGATTCAATAAACCAAGGATGTTCATCGCTTGTATGATTAATAACTAAATCAATAATAAGCTTCATGTCACGCTTATGAACTTCATCTAGTAAAGCATCAAAGTCTTCCATCGTACCAAACTCATCCATGATATCTTGATAATCACTAATGTCATAGCCATTATCATCATTAGGTGACTTATACATTGGACAAATCCAAATTACATCTATATCTAAATCTTTTAAATAATCCAGCTTTGCAATAATACCTTGTAAATCTCCAATACCATCACCATTTGAATCCATAAAGCTTCGTGGATAAATTTGATAAGCGACAGCTTCTTTCCACCATGTCTTATTCATACTAATTCTCTCCTTTTGCATCCCATCGGAATTTTATGCAAACGTTTTCGTAACACTATCATAACAAAATATGAATAGTTTGCAACTGTTTTCATTGAACTCTATGTAGATTCCTTCTTCTTATGCTTTATTTATTTCTCGCCAAGGCAAATCTCATTCTTCTCCTCTCCTTGTCCACGCGTATTACAGACCTTTTTCATATATTAATAAAAAGCCTGAATTATTTTAGGAAGGAGCTATAAATTGAAACATACAAAATTAACCGGTCGTGTCGTCATACCTTCAGATCCTGACTATGACGTGGCCCGAATAAATTTAAATTTAAGTATTCCAAAACTCCCTTGTATTATTGTTTTTTGTCAAAATAAAAATGATGTGTGTAACGCCTTAAAATGGGCACGCGAACGTCATATACCTTTTCGCTTAAGAAGTGGGCGGCATAGTTATGAAAATTTCTCTCTTTTAAATGGCGGACTTATTATTGATGTGAGTGAAATGCATCGAATTACTGTTAATACAGAGAAGTTAACAGCAACAATTGAAGCTGGTGCAAATCTTGGTACTGTTTATAAAGAGCTTTGGAAATATGGTGTTACAATACCAGCTGGCACAAGTGCAAGTGTTGGGGTTGTTGGGTTAACGCTTGGCGGTGGCATCGGTATGCTTTCACGCTTATTCGGATTAACATGTGACCAATTAGTAGAAGTTGAAGTGGTACAAGCATGCGGTAAATTGGGCGCAAAAATCATTCGCGCAAACGAACAAGAAAACCCTAACTTGTTTTGGGCATGCCGTGGCGGTGGCGGTGGAAATTTCGGCATTGTTACTTCCTTAACCTTTCGAGTCCACCCTATAAAAAACGTATCCATTTTCTCACTTGCATGGGAGTGGAAAGACTTTATTTCTGCATTTCAAGCTTGGCAAAACTGGGCCCCTTATATAGATGAACGTCTCACTTCATCTATCGAATTATTCTCCAAACAAAGAAATAAAATTGAGGTAAAAGGTGAATTTGTTGGCTCTCCTTCTGAACTCTATCCCCTATTATCCCCTCTTCTTGAAACTGGTAATCCTTCTCTCTTTATAGATGAAGTTCCTTATATAAAGGCCGTCCAATTCTTTAACAGTGGTAATATTCCCGAAAAATTCAAGCGTTCTGGTTCCTATGTATATAAACCTATTCCCCTTAAAGGCATTCAAATCATGAAATATTTTCTTTCTCATGCACCAAATAAAGAGGCAAGCATTTGGCACCAATCACTCGTAGGTGCTGTAGAAAATATTTCCCCTAATGAAACCGCTTATTTCCATCGCAAGGCAATTATTGTTCAAGAATATATTACCTCTTGGAAATGCGACGATGAAGAAAATCGAAATATACGCTGGGTTAAAGACTTACGAGAAAGTTTAGATCCTTATACACTAGGCGACTATGTCAATTGGCCCGATATCGACATAAAAAATTGGCAAACTAGTTATTATGGCTCTAATTTTCAAAGACTACGTAAAGTGAAGACTGCATATGACCCTTGCAACGTTTTTCACTTTCAACAAAGTATTCCCCCTTTTCATACGTAAAAAAGGAGGAATAAAATAAAAAATCATCCAACATGTTCGCTGCCTTATAGCATGTTGGATGATTCAAGTTAATGTTCTATATCGTTTCAAATTATTACTCCTACTCATAAACTTTCAATTACGGATTAATTGTATTTCCTATCATTTTCATGCAATGAATGTAATTTAATATTTGGTACTTTATCTTTTTCAATACCGCTATTATAAACAACAGGAATTTGAAATTCGAATTGCTTTGTCTCATGTTTTTGTAAATAGACTGGTTTCGGTACTTGATAACTTTTCGAATTCTCGTTTGCATTATCATATAAAACAACTTTTAATGCTTGTGAATGATTACGATAATTTTTTAAAGTAACAATGCACTTTTGTTCGATATCCTCTCCATTTTTCTCTATTCTACACTGGCTGTCTTCTTTTTATATTCTATTGCTTCTACCCCTGTTTTTCCTGCGTAATACCATGTTTTATTCAATGTCTGGAGGATGTTATTTAAAATAAACGGCATCATTAAAATCAAAATACTAATGCCTACTACTTTTACCTTATTCATTGTTCTAAATGTACTAGATTCCTTTTTTCCTAGCCATTTTACGAATAATATAAATGCAATTACATGTAGTACGAAAGAAACAATCAATATATTTGAGACTTTATAATCCATATAAATATATGTATGTACCGGAACCTTATAGAAATTGAATAGTTTTTCCCCAATTAATTCATTATCATTTGGAATTTTTAATAATAACAAAACCCCTATACTGTAACAAATAGCTACTAATCGATCATACTCAATTCGGACCATTCTTTCTCCCCTTCCCTTTGCTTTTTTATTATCGATTTTAGCTATTATTACCATACTATACAATCTTTTTATAGAGGATAACGTAAAAAAGCTCCTTATAAATATATAAAGAACTTTACTAATATACAGTATGAATTAGAAAATCAATATGCAATTTTCACATAGAGATTTCCTCAAAATATGTTGGATTATGTATTGTAATTTTTTTATCCAGAATTGTAACAATACTATCATTTTTTAATTGTTTTAATACGCCACTAACCGTCTCTCGAGACGTACCAGATATTTTCGATATTTCAATTGTTGTAAGTGGACAGGAAATTACAATCGTTTCGCCACTCTGTTCTCCTAAATCCTGCATTAAATAATTTAATGTTTGAATGACTCGATCTTGTGCATTAGGAATTGTAATATTTTGCACTCGATTTTCGTTTAGTTTTAATATCGATGATAATTGCTGAACAACGTACATTAACTGCGTCCTACTAGATTTCACCATATCTTCGAAAATTACTGTCGGAATATAGTATACTTCTACATCTGTCATCGCTTCTGCCGTATAGTTATATCCTCTGTCTGTAAACATACCACCATAAGGAAAAATAGAATACCGCTTTACATAGTCCTCATATAATAAATTCCCACTTTGATTTACCCGCTCTAACTTTACAAAACCATCTAACATGAAGTAAATTCTTTCTCTTGAATCCCCTTCTAAAAATAAAAATTGACCCTTTTTATAAGTTCGCCAATAGACAAACTCCGTCAAACCTTTCAATTTCTTTTCTGTTAAATGAGCAAATAATTCAAACTGCTTTAAATCTTTAACTACGTTCCGTCTATTCATAAAATTCCCTCTCTCTTGCTGTATGTTGGAGCGAAAAATCAAGAAAGCGTATTCAAATTAAATTTTATCATAATTAACTTATATATTCAGATTTCATCATGAAAACTTTATGAACAATGAGTACAAAAAATATTAATAAATAAAAAGAATGAAGTTACTAACTTCATTCTTTTTTTACCAATAAGTAGAGTACATAATTATTTAAACATACATGCATACATCCTGTTTAGAAATAATAGTACCAGCTTTTTCTTCTAGTGCTTCATATACTTTTTCTAAAGACGTAATAATTGTTTTTCTTTTTGGATTTGTATTAACAAAATTAATAGCAGCTTCAATTTTTGGAAGCATACTTCCCGCAGCAAATTGTTGTTCTTCAATGTATTCTTCTAATTGATTCACTGTGACATGCTCTAATTTCTTTTGATTCAGTTGATTATAATTTACATACACATGATCAACTGCAGTTAAAATTACGAGCGTATCGGCATCTACTAATTCAGCTAGTTTCTGCGCAGCGAAATCTTTATCGATAACCGCTTCAGTTCCTTTTAGCCCTTCTTCGGAATCAATCACTGGAATTCCACCACCGCCAACAGCTATTACTATATTTCCATCCTCGACCAAAGAATTAATCACTTTATGCTCATGAATACTTACAGGCTTCGGTGATGGAACAACACGTCTCCACCCTCTGCCAGCATCCTCTTTAAACACTGCTTTTGTTTCTTCCATTAATCTTCTGGCTTCTTCTTCTGTATAAAAAGGACCAATTGGTTTAGTTGGATTTTTAAATGCCTCATCTTTTTCATCCACGACAACGCGTGTTATAACCGTTGCTACGTCTTTTTTTATATTCCGTTTTTTCAATGCCTTTTCAATCGCATTTTCCATCCAATATCCAATCATCCCTTGACTCATTGCACCACAAGTATCTAATGGCATTGCAGGTGTCTTTTCCGTTTCTGCAGCTTTTTGCTGTAATAAAATATTCCCCACTTGTGGGCCATTTCCATGCGCAATTACTATATCTACATCATTTTCCATTATTTTCACAAGTTGTTCCGCTGTTTTTTCTAACGCTTCTTGCTGTGCTCCCGCAGTAGCTTTTCCAGACTGTATCGCATTTCCCCCTAGTGCAACTACAATTTTTCTTCGTGCCATATTTCAACCCTCCAATTGATTTCATTTTCACAGTGCTTTATAAAGTAATACTTCCTGTAATTAATCCATAAATGGCAAAGAATGCTAAAGCACCAATCGCTACCGACGATGCTAATTCCACTCGAGTAAATATTTGCTTCGAGCTCTTTTGCTTTTGAACATTGTAGAAAATAAAAATACCTGGTGCATATAAAGTCATTGTTAGTAATAAATAATCTAAACCAGCTGCATAAACTAACCACACGCCATAAATACTTGCTATCAAACCAATTATTATATTTTTATTTCGATCTGCTTCTTCAGACTTTAAGCTATGCTTCAGTTGATAAAATGCTGAAAAAGCATATGGGATTAAAATAGCAGAGGATGCTAGAGAAAATGCAAAATTATAAGCTTGATCGGAAACAACGAATGTCAATAAGAACATTTGAATCAAACCATTTGTTATCCATAATGAATTTACGGGCGCCTTATTTTTATTTTCTTTTGCAAACCATTTTGGAAATACTCCGTCTTTAGCAGCTAAATACGGAATTTCAGAAGCAAGTAAAGTCCATCCTAACCAAGCACCTAATACAGATATGACTAAACCTAAATTAATAAAGATAGCACCCCATTTTCCAACAACGCTTTCAAATAAATAAGCCATAGCTGGACTTTTCAAATTAGCAATATCTGCTTGTTGCATAAGTCCAAGAGACAATAATGTAATTAAAATGTAAATGATGAGTGTACCAATTAAGCCAATAACCGTCGCTTTTCCTACATCACTTCTACTTTTTGCACGACTAGATAAAACAACAGCTCCTTCTACCCCAATGAACACCCACAGAGTTACAAGCATTGTACTTTTAACTTGACTGCCAACCGCCCCCCATGAAAAAGAACCAGCTTGTCCCCAAAATCCATCTAGGAAAGTATCAATATGAAACGCGAAGATTCCTACGACAATAAATACAAATACAGGTACTAATTTCGCAATTGTAGTTACTAAATTCACAAGTGCTGCTGATTGAACTCCGCGTAAAATTAACATGTGAACACACCATAATAATACGCTTGCACCAATAATGGATGCTACATTTTGACCGCCTTCAAAAATTGGGAAGAAATACCCTAATGAAGAAAACAATAATGTGCCGTAAGCTACATTACCAAGCCAAGCAGATAGCCAATATCCCCACGCACTATTAAACCCCATGAAATTACCAAATCCTGCTTTTGCATAACTAAAAATACCACCATCTAAATCTGGCCGTTTTACAGTTAGATTTTGAAAAGATAATCCAAGCGCAATCATCCCAATTCCTGTTATAACCCAACCAATAATAATGGCTCCAGCGCCAGCACCTTTTGCCATATCACTTGCTAAATTAAATGCTCCACCACCGATCATAGAACCAACTACAAGAGCCGTTAAAGTAAACAATCCTAATTTCTTATCTTCACCCATTCCACTCACCTCTCTTTAATTGCAATAACAATACTAACGCAATAGTGAATGATAGTGCCTAAAGGAGGGGAAAGAAGAAAGGAAAATCCCCTTTCTTCTCTACTCCATGTTTCCTAAAGTAGCTGCCATAACAGCTTTAATTGTATGCATTCTATTTTCAGCCTGATCAAATACTTTTGAATGTTTACTGCGGAATACTTCGTCAGTTACCTCCATTTCTTTCAACCCATACTTTTCATAAACTTCCTCACCATACATCGTTTCAACATCATGGAATGCAGGTAAACAATGTAAGAAAATCATATTTTCATTTCCTGTTTCTTTAATCATTTTCATATTTACTTGATAAGGTTTCAATAACTCGACACGTTCAGCAAATTTTTCTTCTTCCCCCATAGATACCCATACATCTGTATAGATTACATCCGCACCCTCAACAGCTTCTTTAACATTACTTGTTACCATTACCCGTTCGTTATATTTTTTTGCTAAATCAATTACTTCCTGTTTTGGCCATAAAGATTCCGGTGTACAAATACGTACATCCATTCCAACGATCGCTCCACCAACTAGTAAGCTATTAGCGACATTATTTCGTCCATCTCCAACGTAAACGAGCTTCACATTTTTTAATTTCCCTACATGTTCTCTAATTGTTAATAAATCTGCAAGTGTTTGTGTTGGATGCCACATATCTGTTAATCCATTCCAAACCGGCACACCAGAATTTTGTGCTAAAGATTCTACAGTTTCATGATTAAATCCACGAAACTCAATTCCGTCAAACATGCGTCCTAACACTTTTGCTGTATCTTCTACAGATTCTTTCTTCCCAAGCTGAATATCACCTTTCCCTAAATATTCAGGGTTTGCACCTAAATCTGTACATGCTACTGTAAATGCACATCGTGTACGAGTTGAAGTTTTTTCAAATAAGAGCGCTACATTTTTTCCTTCTAAATAACGATGTGGGATACCATTTTTCTTTTTCTCTTTTAATTCTGCTGCTAAATCTAGAAAATATAATAATTCTTCTTGTGTAAAATCTTTTTCAGCTAGAAAACTTCTTCCTTTTACATTAGGTCTAGTCATTAACATAATTCATCCCTGCTTTCTCCGTTATTTATACTAAATATCTTTACGAACAATCGGCATACTCATGCAACGTGGACCTCCACGACCACGAGATAATTCCGAACTTAGCACCTCAATAACTTCTATACCATGTTCCCGTAATAAAGCATTGGATACATAGTTGCGATCATATGTAACAACTACTCCCGGCGCAATCGCTAATGTATTCGAGCCATCATTCCATTGTTCACGAGCAGAAGCAATTACATCTCCTCCTCCACAAGGGATAAGAACTAATTCACTTAAGCCTAATACCTCTTTTAATGCTTCCATTAAAGAAGTACGATGTGTAATTTTAAGAGTTTCTTCATCTGAGCCTTTTTCTAAAATATAAATATTCATATTTCCTTTCGGTCCTTGAATGGCCGGATGAATTGTAAATTTGTCATAATCGACCATTGTAAATACTGTATCTAAATGCATAAATGCTCGGCATTTTGGAATTTCTATTGCTAACACTTTCTTAATTTTATTTTGTCGACTAAAGAGATTTTTAGCTAAACGTTCAATTGCTTTAGCTGAAGTGCGGGCAGATACTCCAATTGCAATTGTTTCCTCATTTAAAATTAGCTCGTCGCCACCTTCAATTGGAAACTTATAATCACGATCTAGCCAAATTGGCACATTGTGATTTGCAAATCTTGGATGATATTTAATGATGTACTCCATGAATAATGATTCACGTCTACGCGCCGGTTCTCTCATCTTATTTATCGTTAAGCCATCACTCATGGCAGCTGCTGGATCACGAGTAAAATATAAATTAGGCATTGGGTCTAAGTAAAATGGATAGTGATCTTCCATTAACTCATATAAATGTGTTTTCTTACTTGTTTCAATTTCGTTTTTCCGTACACCACCCATAATTTTTTGAATTAATTCTTCATTTGAAAAGGAAAGTAAATATTCTTTTAAAGTTTGATGTGCAACATTTACGTCAGCCTGTCCTTCTTGTAAAATACGATCAACAAATTCTTCTCGAAGTTTTTTATCTACTAACGCCTCAGCAGCTAGTTTTTCTAAATAAAGAACTTCAACACCCCGATTGCGTAATGTTTGTGCAAAATAATCATGCTCTTTTTGAATAATTGGTAAGTATGGAATATCGTCAAATAATAATTGCTGTAAATAATCTGGCGTTAAGTTTTCCACTTCTTTACCAGGTCGTTTTAATAAAACCGTTTGTAATTCCCCAATCTCTGAAGTAACATGTATCGGATGCTTCATTTGTTGTACCTCCTTTTAAATATGTTTGATGTCTTACAAGTACATAATAAATGCTACACGCTTTTATCTTTGTGAAAGCATCCACATTATCATTGTGAAATATTAAACAAGTTATTTTTTTAAAATCATATAAATTTGTATTTTTATAACACTTCATCCCGCTTTTTCAATAAAAAAATACATATATTACGCATATATGTTGAATATTTAACTTCCGTATTTAAACAAAAATCCTGTTTTTAATTTTTATTAAAAACAGGATTTTGCATCTAAATAATTAAATTTAACCTTTCTTCTAAAATCTCCCTATCTGATTTCGACTGAGAAATTATAAGGCATGTATCATTTCCACATATACATCCTATTTTTTCTTTCCAATCTAACTCATCAAACAGAACACCAATAACATGTGCATTACCGGGTAATGTTTTAATAACCATTAATTGATCTACACAATCAATTTTTACAACAACCTCTCGTAATTTTTTCTTTAACTTTATATCAGTTTGTAAATGCTCTTCTGAGAAAAATTTATATATCATTAATCCTTCTTGAGAAGGTACCTTCGTTAAGTTTAACTCACGAATATCTCGAGAAACTGTAGCTTGTGTTACTAATACATCTTTTTTTGCTAACAATTCTACTAATCTTTCTTGCTTATCTATTTCATACTCCTTTACAAATTGTTTAATTAATCGTTGTCTTTTTTCTTTTTTCATAAAAGACACCCCTTTTAATATTATAGCTCGCTATAATTTTCATCCGAAAGGGACAGAAAAGAATGTTGCGGAAACGTTCATAGTTTATACTTTTTAACTGTAGATATTAAATCTAGCTAAAAAAAGAGAAGAACAGCATTCTGTTCTTCTCTTTTACATCGAAAACTGTTCAATCGTTTGTTTTAAATCGGCTTCTTGCTTCTCTAAATCTTTTAATAATTGATCGATTACCACCATATTTTTGGACTGTTGTAGCGTCACACGCGCCACTTCTTGTGAACCAGCTGACGTTTCCTCTGCAATTGCTGCTACAGCCTTTGTTTGTGATCCTGTTTGATGAATTTGATTCACTTGTTCATTCATATAACTACTAGTTTGCTTCGTAGCATCGGCTACTTCCATAATACTTGATGACATTTCTTGTAAAATTAATTCAGTAGCTTTCCTTGCAGCTTCTTCCAACTTCTGAAGTGGTTTAATTAAAAAAATTGCTGCTCCATATGCTAAAATTCCAGACCATACTACACCTAATAACATAAAGATAATATTATAAACAGTTAGACTTACATAAATTTGAAAATAATCATACATAACGTAAATAAAAAATATGCTTGTTGAATATGTAATGAAAGCTAAAACTGTCGTAAATAGCATAAGCTGTATACGTAAACCATAGGAAAATGTTTTCCTTTCTTTTTCCATCTCTTCTTTCCCCCTTATTTTAAGCAATATAAGTAATACCTATATATTGTTATCCATATTTTCGCTATAGAAAGATATAAAAATTTTAAAAATCATAATTTCCTTGAATATCAAATCTCGCCAAAAAAATAAAGGATTCTGACAATTTGTGACTAATAACAGAAATAAGGGGCAACATTTGTAAATATATTTTTGACTGGGGGTTTTGTATGATTCAAGTTCGAAATCTAGTAAAATCATTTGGTTCACTTGATGTTTTAAAAGGAATCGATTTAGAAGTAAAAGAAAAAGAAGTTGTTGTTTTAATCGGTGCCAGTGGTTCCGGCAAAAGTACATTACTTCGCTGTCTGAACTTTTTAGAAATGTACGATGAAGGTGAAATTCATTTACAAGGTGAACGAATTGATCCAAAGCATTCAAATTTAAACAAAGTCCGTGAAAATGTCGGTATGGTTTTTCAGCACTTTAACCTCTTTCCTCATATGACCTCACTAGAAAACATCATAGAAGCACCTATTCACGTAAAAAAATTGGAGACAGCAGACGCGAAGGATGTTGGTAATCAACTCCTACAAAAAGTCGGCCTACAAGATAAGGCGGATGTAACTCCTCACCTACTGTCAGGTGGTCAAAAACAACGCGTTGCGATTGCACGAGCTCTTGCTATGAATCCTAAAATTATGCTATTTGATGAACCTACCTCAGCCTTAGACCCTGAACTCGTTGGAGAAGTATTGCAAGTTATGAAAGAACTTGCTGAAGAAGGAATGACAATGGTTATTGTTACTCATGAAATGAATTTCGCAAGAGATGTAGCTGATCGCGTCATCTTTATGGATGACGGGAAAATTGTAGAGGATGCTCCACCAGCGCAATTCTTTTCAGCTCCATCACATGAACGAGCAAAACAATTTTTACGTAACGTTTTATAATGTGACTTCTATTTCAAACGTAAAGAAATACATTCATACGGTGCACAACTAATTGTCCAAATAAAATATCTCGATAACATACTTAAAACCATCCGTATGATCAATATATAGGAGGGGTTTTATGAAAAGAAAACTATTAACTATTGTTGCGAGTATTACACTATGTACATCCTTCATACTAGGAGCCTGTAGTAAGGAAAGTTCGACTACTTCATCAAATGGTGAAAAGGAATTTCGTTATGCGATGAGTGGATTATACAAACCTTTTAACTATAAAGAAAATGACGGAAAACTTGCCGGATTTGATGTAGAAATAGGTGAGGCGCTCGCGAAAAAGATGGGAATGAAACCCGCTCCTATTACAAATCCGTGGGAAACGCTAATTCAAGGTCTACAATCAAAAAAATATGATGCGATATTAGGAAGTATGGCCATTACAGAAGAACGATTAAAAGCTGTTAGTTTCTCAGACCCATATTATCGCTCTGGTGCCCAGATTTTCGTAGCTAAAAAGAATACATCTATCTCTTCTCCAGAAGATTTGAAAGGAAAGAAAATTGGTGTTGTAAAAGCTAGTACCTTTAAAACTCTTGTTGCAAAACATACAGATCAAATTACAGAATACGATAGTGATATTACCGCTCTTATGGACTTAGAGCCTGGGCGTGTTGACGCAGTAATCACTGATCAAATGGTTGGTCTTCGAATGATTAAAGAAGGTAAATCAAATATAAAAGAAGCTGGAAAACCATTAAATCTTGATGAAATGGGAATTGCTATTCGCAAAGATGATAAAGAAATGGTTGAGAAAGTAAATAAAGCTTTAAATGAAATCATTAAAGATGGTACGTACGAAAAGATTAGTAAAAAATGGTTTGGTCGTAATATTCTTGGAGAAGAGGCAAAAACGAAGTAAGTTAACTATTCAAAGATTCCATAAATCATGCCCCACTTTTTATGTGGGGTATTTCATTCCCTACTAAAATCTATACACTATGAGGTGAAACGCATGTTTGAAATTTTTATCTCTACCTACCCCACACTTTTAAAAGCTACTATTATCACATTACAATTAACATTAACTTCCCTAGTACTCGGCTCATTAATTGGATTACTATTCGCTTTTTTTCGAATCTCTAACAATAAAGTTCTAAATAGTATCGCTCATGTCTACATCGCCATTATTCGTGGTACACCTTTAATTGTTCAAATCGCAATTCTCTATTTTGGTATTACATCTGTTGTTGTGTTCACCCCTTTTTGGGCAGGAGCAATTGCTTTAGCAATTCATAACGGTGCATATATTACCGAAATTTTCCGTGGATCCATTCAATCCGTTGACCGTGGACAATTAGAAGCTGCTCGCTCTTTAGGCATGCCTTACCCTTTGGCGATGCGCCGAATTATATTACCACAAGCATTTCGTCTATCTCTTCCTCCTCTAGGTAATCAATTTATTATTGGATTGAAAGATTCCTCACTTGTTGCTTACGTAGGACTGTCCGAATTATGGGGATCGGGTTTATCAATTGCCGCAAGTAACTTCCAACAATTAGATACATATGTAATCGTTGGTTTATATTATCTCGTACTCGTTCTCCTATTTACTTATTTTGTTAACCTTTTAGAAAAACGATTACAGCGCAAAGAGACAAACTCTATCCAAGTCCATACAAAGAATAAAAAAGAAGTTTCTTTATAAAAAAAAGCAAGCCTGAGATGGCTTGCTTTTTCACTGCAAAATATATCAACTTTTACTGATTTACTTTTTTAATACTCTCTTTTTCCTCTATATGTTCCTCACGATATGAAATATTATGAGGATCTAGGCCATTTCCTAAAGAACCATAGAAATGCTCCCTATGCGGATCAACTAATTCACTTCCGTGATAATACACACGTGGTGTATTCCAAAGCGCTGCCAATGCTTTCGTCATCGGCATTTCGTGATAGCGTTCTGGCCACATTTCTTTAATTTTATCTTTTACTAATGGATAGTATTTAGAACTCATAGCAGGAAACAGATGATGTTCTGTATGGTATGAGAAATTGAAATGTAAAACGTCTACCCAACGCGGCACTGTTACTGATAAACAGTTTGCTAAAGGATCATTTACTGGAACAATTGGATTTAAGCGGTGATTTGTTGCGATATATGCCATTACAATGAAGTTAGCAATTAACAACGGAATCACATATGCAAATAACCATTTTGCAGGTCCCATAATAAACAATAAACTAATCCAAACTGTCCAGGGCAAAAGAAGTTGCAGCCATACAGATTTTTGATTGGATGACTTAAATTCCTTTATAAAATGAAAGAACATTCGAGTCGAATGTAACGTAAATTGAATTGTTAGTGATAGGAAACTAAAGAATGAACGTACATGAAGAGGCATGCGATATACCCAACTCAAAAACTTACTCTTTTTAAGTTTCTCAAGTGTTGGCCATGCATCTGGATCATTCTCTTCATGCTGTGTGTGAACATGATGCGTTGCATTATGCCACTTTCTCCAAAGTTTTGGACCAGTTGATAATGGCATAAATGCTATCGCACCTAAAAAATCACGAAGCCATGCCTTTCTTACAACTGTTCCATGTAAAATTTCATGTCCTAAAAATCCAAGTGAAGCAAAACATAATCCAAGAACAATTGCAATTCCTAGATTTGCCCACACATTCAATTCAAATACACCGATCGTTATTAAACCAGCCAATGCCACAAGTAAATAAGCCAGTCCACCAAATAAACGAGTAGGAACTGGTTTAAATGCTTTTTTCGGCAAATGTGGTGATACACGCGCTGCATACCACCCAAACGTATGAAGCTCCTTCATCCTTTTGCCCCTTTCTTATGCCGCGCCCTGCGCAACTTGCATATATTAATTCTTGCTTCCAGATTGATTTTACTATGTGATCCAAAAAGCATTTATCATAAGGAAAATATACTCACTCTATCGTCACTTATTTTTCCGCTTTTATTATCAATGAAAAACATTTCTCTTTTTACTCTCTATCAACCTTTCCACATGATGAATCATAACAATAGACTTTCTGTATTGTCAACAACTTTTATGACCTAGTAATAAAAGTTGGTTATATTTTTATAATTATACTTTATTTCACTAAAGAAAAAGCATAGATTTCATAAGGCTTTATCCGCTATATATACACATCCACTTAAACACCATATCCTCTATCCTATTCAAGAACTCTCTATATAATCAACAAATTGAATCATTTGAATTGAGTTTTATATAAATCCTACTTCTTCATACTGCCCCTAATAAAATAATTATATTAAAATAACTTTATCTTTCGTTTGATAAAGTGAAACTTTAATCAGTGGGGGTTTTGTTCATCCCCCACTGATTATTAGCCTTCACCAATCGGGCTTTTACGGGCAGCAGGGCTCCAGCCGAATTTTGAGTTGGGAGTTTTACTACCCACAAATAGCGGGATAAAAATAGGATGCTACGAAAACAACATACATGAATTCCATATAATATGGAAATATTAAAAGGAAAATTGTTCTAATTTAGGAGGTTTCCAAAATGACAGATGACACATTTCCGCAGTTACCATCATCCTATTGGATTGAATCTACTCAATTGCCTACTTTTCCTCACCTATCCGAAAATATAAAGACAGAAGTTGCTGTTATCGGCGCTGGCATTACAGGCATTACCACCGCCTATTTACTCGCTAAAGAAGGAATGAAAGTCGTTTTAATTGATTCTGGCTCTGTTTTAAATGGAACAACTGGGCATACAACCGCAAAAGTAACAGCACAACATGATCTTATTTACGACGAACTAATAAATCATTTCGGTGTTGAACAGGCCAGGATTTACTATGAATCAAATAATCACGCTCTACAATTCATAAGTGACACTGTGCAAACATATAAAATCGACTGTAATTTCACAAATGAAGATTCGTATTTATATACAACTACCAATAATGGACTGCGAAATTTAACGAAAGAATATGAAGCCTATCAAAAATTAAATATTCCTTGTGAATATGTTCAATCCCTGCCGCTTCCTATTCCCTTACAATCTGCACTTGTGATGAAAAATCAAGCGCAATTCCATCCCCTCCTTTATTTAAAAACACTTTTAGAAAAGTTTGTTGCGATGGGCGGAAAGGTTTATGAACAAACAACAGCTATTGATGTGGAAAAAGGAGATTATCCACAAGTAATTACAAAGGGTGACCATCGCATCACTTGTAAATATATTGTCTCTTGTTCACATTTTCCTTTTTATGATGCTAATAGCTTTTTCTTTACGCGAATGTATGCAGAACGCTCCTATGCTCTCGCAATAAAAGCAAAAACGGATTATCCAGGCGGCATGTATTTAAGTATCGATGATCCAAAACGCTCCTTACGTTATATGACAAGCAATGGAGAAAAGCTGATATTAATTGGCGGAGAGAGCCATAAAACAGGACAAGGAATTAATACGATGCTTCATTACGATGCACTATATTCCTTTGCTGAAGCTACTTTTGGAGTAGATGAAGTTCCCTATAGATGGTCAGCACAAGATTTAATCACTCTAGATAAGCTTCCTTATATCGGACATATTAACGAAAGGAATCCAAATATATTTGTTGCAACTGGCTATCGTAAATGGGGTATGACAACTGGAACTGCTGCAGCCCATTTACTGAAGGATTCCATTCTAAAAATCCAAAATCCTTATAAAGAACTGTTTGCACCATCACGCTTTCATGCAAATCCGGATATAAAAACATTTCTCTCACAGAACATTGATGTTGCTAAACATTTAATTGAAGGAAAAATTGAAACCGCATTACGTAAACCAGAAGATCTTGAAGTTGGCGAAGGATCTGTAGTACATGTAAATGGGAAACGCGCAGGTGCTTATAAAGATAAAGAAGGAAAATTACATATCGTCGACACCACTTGTACGCACCTCGGCTGTGAAGTTGAATGGAATAACGGTGATTGTACATGGGATTGCCCTTGCCATGGTTCCCGTTTTTCAATTGAGGGCGACGTTATTGAAGGTCCTGCAGATCAACCATTAAAACGAGTTGATAACGAGTAAAAAACAAAGAAGTTCAACAAGAATCCTGTTGAACTTCTTTGTTTTTCATGACACCTTTTCATATAAATTTCGACACAAGCAGGGAAATATTAACATTAAATAAAATAATATATTCATCTACAAATAAAAGGGGTGAATACTATGCAACCTTCTGCTCCACCTCATCTAGAAGCTACAGAAACTATCTTTTCAAGCTCTATTACAAAACTTGTTGTTTTTATTTGTTGGCTCGCCATTCTAGCTGACGGATATGATTTAGGTATTTACGGCGCTGTTCTGCCAAAGCTTCTAGAAGACAACAGCTGGGCGCTATCACCAGCTCAAGCTGGAACAATTGCCAGCTATGCTCTATTTGGGATGTTTATTGGCGCTATTCTAGTCGGAACCATTACAGATTTAATTGGACGAAAGTGGACACTTATATGCTGTTTAGCTCTTTTTTCTATCACAATGGGCTTAGCTGCAATTGCTCCTTCTCCTGAATTATTTGGGTTATCTCGATTTATCGGAGGAATCGGATTAGGCGGTGTTATCCCAACGGCTTCAGCACTTACTGTTGAATATTCACCAAAAAAACGGCAATCTTTTATTTACGCTCTTATGTTTACCGGCTATCCTTTAGGTATCGTGTTAGGTGCTATTTTATCCATGTTTATGTTAGAAGATTTCGGATGGAGAATTATGTTTGGCATCGGAATGATTCCGCTACTCCTCATTCCTTTCATTATTCGTTATTTACCTGAGTCCATTCAATTTTTATTATCACGGAATCGACAAGAAGAAGTGAACAAAATTCTTAATCGCTTTCAAATTGAATTCCATGTAAAAAATGAAATTCCTGAAACACCATCTAATATACAAAAGAAAAATGGATTTCTTACGTTATTCTCAAAAGAGTACATAAAAGCAACGCTACTTTTTTGGATTACTTATATAATGGGAATGTTTTTAATCTATGGTTTAAATACTTGGTTACCACAGATGATGCGCCAGGCAGGATATCCTCTTGGATCTAGTTTATCATTTCTACTTATGCTAAATATTACTGCAGCTATCGGCGCATTATTTGCCGGGGCAATTGCCGATCGGGTAGGAGCAAAAATTGTTATTAGCATCTCCTATCTTATGGCAGCCATATGTGTTGGACTGTTAACAATTCAACCATCTGTTACAATCATTTATCTTTTAATTGGTCTTGCTGGAATTGGATCTGTCGGTATTACTCAAATATTAAATGCTTATGTAACACAATACTTCCCATCACATATACGAGCTACCTCCTTAGGATGGGGACTTGGACTTGGCCGAGTTGGTGCGATTGCTGGCCCTATTCTTGTCGGTATTATTATGACAATGCAATATGACTTGGCGTGGAATTTTTACTTATTCTCCTTTGCAGGTCTTATCGCAGCTATATCTGTTTTCTTTATTCCTACAAAATAAAGTGAAACTTTAATCAGTGGTGGGGTGCATCCCAGCTGATTATTAGCCCACACCAATTAGGCGCTTACGGGCAGTAGGCTCCCACAAATCGCGGGATAAAAAAGAGCACAAATTTATTTGTGCTCTTTTTGGTATACTTCAAACAACATGTTTCTAAATAGTGTATTCAAACTCTCAATATCAATCCCTAATCCCTTTTCAATCCCTTTCACGTATTGCTGATAATAATCAATTTGTTCTTCTAAAAATTGATTTAACACCTGAATTTTCAATCCAACATCTAATTCCGTACCTGCTTTTTTCTTTACTAACAATTTCTCAATCTCATTCAATACACTACGTTCTATAGATAGTTCTGTAATTAATCGGTCAAATTCTACTGGAGGTAATGTCCCTTTCTCTTCTAGCCATTGACAAGCTAAAATAGGACGTAATACATAAAAGTACTTTTTCAACTTTACATTCTCGCCTTGCAAAAATTCACGATAATTTTTTGAAGCCATATGTAAGTAATGATATATCGTTGCCTTTGGATCAAAATTCTTTTCACTCATTTGCTGAAGCTGCTCTGGAAAATTAGAGTTTTTCGAATAAAAAATTGGTGATCGAATCCACTCAAGTAAAGCTGGATTTGACTTCGCGAATAGTTGCAATGCCTTTTTAATATCCCAGCCACTTATATCTAAATCATCACTAATCGGATATTCAATTACATCTCGTTTATCATGAATTGATAAATACCATTCTAATGGATGTATATAAACAAACCTAACATCATAATCACTATCTTTCGATGGAAATCCCCAAGCACGACTCCCTGATTCCACTGCAAATAAAATTTTCACATCATTCTCTTGCTCAATTCTTTCTAGCTCTAATTCAATTTTCCCTCTCATTTCATACCATCCTCATGTTTTGATTATTTCCCTGGAAATTCGACAAATATACGCCTGGTTTTATTATATATTAAAACAGCTGTCAGACAATTTCTGACAGCTCAATAAAGCACCTATTTTTTCTTTTCCATTACAGTAGCCGCAATGCGTTCAAACTCTTTTTGAATCTCATCTTTAAATGCATCCACTTTTGAATAATCCATAGCAGAAATATAAATTCTTTCTAATTTATCACGGACCGATTTTGCTTTTGCTAAGAAAGACATCGCCTCATTCATTTTTGTTTTATACTGAATTGATACGTCACGAATTTCTGTAGCATACTTCTCATCTGTCCCTGGTGTAACAATGAGGTCATACATATCAATAACCTCGTCACCTTCGCGACTTGGAAAGTATTCATGCGGTGCGGTGCTATCAAAAATTGCAAATCCCAGTTCTCTTACGATAATCATATCAAGACTATTCGGATCAAATCCACAATGATATACTTCTACTTCAAATCCTTTTTCTTCTGCTACCTTTGCTAATTTTTTAAGCATCGTTGATTTTCCAGAACCCGGGCGCCCTTTTATAAAATAGCGATGCGGGAGCCCTTCCGTTAAATTAGGAACGAAATCAACTGCTCCTTTCGGTGTAGCAGCTCCTAGGAATCGATGTTTCACAATCGAATTTTTTCCACTTTTATCTGTAAATAGTTTCTGTATAAACTGATCTGTTAATTTGTTTGCTTTATTAAAATCAATGTTACTAATATATATTTTTTCCCACTCATCATGTATTTCCAGAGCCTCTTTAAAACAACCGTAAGCTGCTTGAAAGGCTTTACTCGCCTCTGAAACGAATCGTTCAATCTCTAATTTTTTCTCTCTTAATTTACCTGCGTCCCAAGCAACACCTAAATTTATATACTCTTCAACAACTCCAGGCATTTTCGGCTCAATAACGTGCGGTGATGTACCGTCAACAATCCCTACTTTTAATTTTGGAATAATCACACCATCAACTGATTTATTGTCAGAAGAACAATGTAAAAGTTCAATATTATACCCTTTATCGACCCATTCACGCCCTATTGCCTTTATTAAAGAAGATTTTCCCGTTCCTGGGCCTCCCTTTAAAATAAACAACCTGTCTAGCCCCTTCAAATTCTCTTCGTATAAGCTGTGAAATCCTCTAGCTGTATTTCCACCAGCATAATAATTCAATACATTACCTGTCACTGCACTCACTCCTTCGCAGCATTCTATTTACATAAGCTACAATATGCGAGCCACCTTATTTGGGTGAATACCTATTTTGTATTGCACTAAAAAAGGAAATGAATTACAATTTAATTATTAAAAAAATCAAAATATTAAAACTGAATATATCTTTATCAAGAGAGGCAGAGGGACCGGCCCTTTGAAGCCCAGCAACCTCAGTTTATACAAACTGAATAGGTGCTAATTCCTGCAAAATGCAATGCATTTTGAAAGATAAAACTTAACCATTGTGTGCAAAACTCATCTTTCTTGATTATGAAAGATGAGTTTTTTATATTTTAAAACATATATTGGAGGTATTTAAAATGAAAGTAATCGACCTATCACAAACATTTGAAAACAATATGTCTCAATTTCCTGGAACACCAAAAATCCAACTAGAAGCAATTACAAACGTTGAAGAGACGGGCTATCAAGTTACAGATTTTCATTCTGTCGTTCATGTAGGTACACATTGCGATGCCCCTGCGCATTTCATTTCAGGTGCAACCACTATTGATCAATTACCCCTAAAACAATTTGTAGGTGAGGCCGTTCTTATCGATGTAACTCATATCCAAGAGAGAAAGTTGCCTAAGGAAGTATTGCATAATACCGATATAAAAGAAGATGATATTGTCATTTTCCATTCCAATCTATCTAATAAGTGGAATACAGCAGCTTATGAGAAAGAAGCGTTTTATCTTTCCGAAGAATTAGCTGAAGAACTGGTTCAATTAAAAGTAAAATCAGTCGGTTTAGATTTCATTTCTCCTGATGAGGTAACGACAGAAACATCACCGATTCACCACATATTACTAGGGAATAACATTTACTTAATTGAAAACTTAACAAATCTAGATGCTATTAAAGCGAAACGTTTCTTTTTCTCAGCAGCACCTTTAAAAATTAAAGATAGTGACGGTGCTTTCGCAAGAGCATTCGCTGTTATTTTTTAAACACGCCTACAAAAAAAGCAAAGATCATTTTTGACCTTTGCTTTTATATTTTTTATTTAAATTTAAAAAGAATTGTTCCACTCTTGGGCGTAACCAAGCTAAATAGTCTTTATCTTTCTTCTTTGTACAAGTTATCTCTTCTCCATCCACCATTTCGACAAGTTCTAGCTCTAACAATTGCCTCGTAAATGCTACCATATTTACTTCTTCAGCCGGATACTCTTCTTTTAATTTCTCCTCAATTTCTCCCAATAAAAAGCCGTCTCGCATCATTGCTAGTGCATCAATCCAAAGTGGCGGCATTTCATATGTTTCTCCTGTAATTGTATCTTTTACAATATAATTCAAGTTCTCTTTTCGAAATTGAATCGTGTGTAAACATACAGTCGAATTTAATGTTAATTCCATCATACCACCTCTTTCATAATATCCGCATAGAAAAAAGGATGCGCGTGCACCCCTTCTTTTCTTTTCATCACACTACCGAACCGTTACACGAGCTAAAAGCTCTATGTCGATATTTTCCTCCATTATAAACGAAGTGTTTTATAAAAAAAACCCTTCTTGAAACATTTTATAAAATGTTTATATTTACACAACAAGAACACTTTTCTGAAAAATAATTTCGTCTACTGCACTACACTGTTGGTAAATAAATTTCCACTTTCGTTCCTACACCCATACTACTTTGAATCGCGATACTCCCTTGATGTTCTTCAATAATTTTATATGTAATCATTAGTCCAAGACCTGTACCATTCTCTTTTGTTGTATAAAAAGCTTTTCCGATCTTTTCTATCTTCTCATTTTCTATCCCAAAACCTTGATCTTCAATAGAAATACACAAATTCTCTCCACCTTTTTCATATGCACGAATCTGAATATTCCCACCCTTTGGCATCGATTCTATTCCATTTTTGATAATGTTTAATAACACTTGCTTTAATTGTTTATCATCACCATTTATAACAGGTAAATTTCCATCTACTTGCAAATGAAATTTCACTTTATATTGAGTCGCATAACTTTCCATTAACTGTACAACATATAAAAGGATTTCCCGTATATTACACCATTCATAATTTGTTGGTTTCGGTTTTCCTAATAACATCAATTCACTAACAAACTCATTAATTCTCTCAATTTCTTGCAGCATAATCTCATAGCTCAGCGTATCCTCAAGATTTCTTTCCTTTTGAATTTGTGTAAATCCTTTTAAAGCTGTTAATGGATTTCGAATTTCATGAGCAATTGTTGTAGACATAGTCCCAATAAGAGCTAAATTTTCGGTCTCTTTCATATTGCTCATCATCTTAACAACTGTTCTTACATAAGACTGGAAACGTTTTAACAGAGAATGTGAAATAATAAAAAAGAATACACATAAAACAAGCGGAATCACAACTTTTATATCTTGTAATATCAACGTGAAAAATACATATTTACCAATTACACTACCGGAAACAAAATAAAAATATTTTCTATTCACGAAAATCGGTGCAAATAAAATTAAAAATATTTCAACCATATTTCCATTTTCAAAAACACGATCACTGTGTAAATAAATCATTAAGTTATTAATAATGTCAATAAACATATATCCAATTAAAAATAAATATTTTACAAAATATACATACCCTTGTTTTCGAAGATATATTGAAATAGGAAACAAAGATATTACTAATATATATACGCCTATTCCCATACCACCTTCTGGCCAACCTATCCTTGCTTCGTTAATATTCATAGCAGGATAAACAAAATAATAGATAACGTCATATAAAAAGAATATAATATAGAATAATAATATAAATACTTTTAAAGCTTCTCTTTCTTCATAAATCAAGCTCTTGTATTTGTTCATATAAAAACTCCTCTTGATCAATACAAAAATGACATTTCACATGTTATCCCCTTAAATTATACGTATGAAATTGCTTTCAGAGCAATATATAACCTTCTAATACTAAAAGGAAGGAGATACAGCTCCTTCCTTTTCAATCACAATTTATATCCACCTTACCCTATCGTGTAGCAATCCATCTGTAAAATTATTATGTCCTACTACAATATCCTTCATATATAAATTTAAATATTCCCCATACTTACTTTCAGTATTTAATAATAATTCTTCAACATAATAGGCGCCTTGTCCAAAAGTATCTAACAATAAACTACATAAGCCTGCATAAATTCCACACCCTACTTGGAAGTATGTCGCATTTGTTTTATATTTTTGAAAAACTTTGCTACTATTCATTACATTATACATGTATGTCTCGTTATTTTCATAAACGAGTAATACACCGACTAGATCTTCTCCTGCAATCTCTTCTTCCGCTGGATTGAATACTTTACGATTCCAGTTCCATAAATCTTCTACATTATCTAAGTTCTGTCTAATTAAATCTGTTGTATACTCATTAATTCGATAAAGAAAACCAACTTCCATGTTGAAGTTTTTCCCTAAAATTAAAACTTCCTCATGTGGCATTAAACAACCATAAAACTCTTCTTCTCCTAACTTTACTTTGTACTCTGAAGCATATACATCCTCATAAAAATAAAGAGGACGATGATGACTCATATACATCGGATAACTCCATATCGCTTCATCTAGAAATCGTTCTACTGCCCATGAAGCATAAAGTGTATGTGGCTTTATAAGTGCCGTATCATTCAAAAATGACGTATCATGTTCTACAATATAGCATGCTCGTGGCTTTTCATTTGGGCGTTCTTTCATAAGCTCCACAACCATCCATTGAACAACACCAGGATTCATACCTGAGCCTATAATCGCTCTTGTATTTGTAAATGTTGCTTTCTCCTTCTCAAACCTCGTATACCTTTCCGTAAGCTGAAAACCGAGTAAACTATTGTTCTGATCTACTGCCTCATTTTCCAAAGCCGAATTAATGTAACAAATGCCAAGTTCATTACAACAACTCAGTACCCTAATCGTATCCGCCCCTGAAACATCAATAACAACCTTCGTTCTTTTTTCTTTTAAATGTTGTTTAAATTTGACTACATCTTGAAGGTTCATTTCATATAAAAAAAATTGCTCTTTCAAATTTGGAAACAACTCATCATAATAATTTTTATCTTTTTGTTTTATATCCACCAAATGGAAATCTACATTCTTTATCACTTCATAAATTGGATCTTTTTCATTTACTACCGCTTGATTCAAAATTGCTAACACTGCTTTTGCTGCTCCACCAGCACTGCCAAGCAACGTAATCGAAAACGAATTTGGAAACTGCTCCACAAATAAAACCCCTTTAATAAATTAGTTGAGCAGCACTTACTCAAAAGTGAATTGAATACAACAAAAAGTAGCTCGTACATCTTTTTTATAATGTAGTACAAGATTACCTCTTTATAAGTAAAAACAGTAACATACTTATATATTCAATTCACTTTCCCCCTCATATCCAAATAACGGTAAAAAATAGGCTCGACCTTTTCTTCCGCATATATAAAAGAAAAAGCCAGCCCTTTAAACTAGCCTACGGACAATGGACAGATTTCACATGTTGAATATTCACATACATTTTTGCGTCACGTGCTTTTAATATTTCAATATGTCCTTCATCAATTTTCTCCATCTTTCCGATTTTGTTATATTCCTCACCTAAATCAAAAACCATAATTTTCCCAGCCATTTTAATAAGCTGTTCTTCAAATGTTCTAGCTAAAGTAATATTTAGTGGATTTACGGGGAGTTCATTTTTGTTGAGGGAATAAGGTACTTGGTTCTCTTTATAAGGAATTAACCATTTCAAATGCTTTAAAGATATATACACCGTTTTATAAACTGGGCTATAAAAAACAATATAATCGTTCATTACACTTGTAACATAACCGTGTATTGGAGCATTTCCTGCCACATAAATTTCTGTAAAAATCCCTTTAGATGTGCTTAATACTTTCCTCAAAGAAATTGAAGGTGATTCTCTCTTAATTACAGAGTCCACATCTGGTTTTAATATTTCTTCTTCATGCCCTCTCAAAAATTTATAATATTGGACATGGTATAAAGATATATATACATAGTCTTGTCCATTGTAAAGAACTACAATATCATTTCCTACATCAATTAATACACCTTTAAATCTTTTTTCACCGATTAATTTAACGTATATATTTTCTCCAATATTTTTGTTCAGCTCATTCATCTATATCCTCCTTTCTATGAAATTGTACTTTTCTCTCTTCTATTTCCCAAAAATAATCGGGGGCACTTTTCTGTTTTTTAATAGTAAGAAATTCCTTTTCATATATCGCGAAATAATTGCAGCGATATATGAAATCGCTCTTCAATTTCAATCATAATGCCCCTCTTATTTATTAAACATTATTCTTCTTCATTCTTTTTGTTTTTAACTATTTGACTCACACTCTTAATATGAGAATTAATTACATAAATGACTTCATCACCGTTTACTAGTGTAATATTTCTATCATGTATATCACTTAATAAACCTTCCACACACTCTGGTCCACCACGATTAATCTTTATCCACGTATACTTCAAGTCATTTAATACATCTAAAAAAGTATCGTCATCAGCGCAGAAACATGAACCATAGTCTCCTTGTGCTTCTTTCACTTTCCTGACTAGACTCTTCACATGTTTCAGCTGATAATACACTAATTCTCCATGAGGTAATTGTAGTGTAAGGTAATCTTTTCCTAACAATGACAGTAAACCTACTCGACTTTCCGGTCCGCGAAGATTTACTTTTACATTCTCACCGACTAAACCTTTGATTTGATCACAGCATACTACATTCTTCAAGTTCCTACCCTCCTTTCTGTATTATCTTCCTCTACTTGATTGTCTTAGTGCGCGAGCTCGACTTGAATTATTGCTGTTTTCATTACTTTTCTCATCGCTACTCTCATTACTACTCTCATCGTTCTCGCCACTTCCTGGTGCATTATAATTAACACTTTTAATATGAGACAGTGCAATTAGTACAAGTTCTTCTTTTATAATTAACGTTACATAACCGCTAGAAACATCTTGTAAAATACCTTCAATTTTCTCTGGACCACCACGATTAATTTTCACCCAGCGGTATTTGAAGTTTTGAAGTAGCGTTTCAAAGTCTTCTGCAGCGTCTTCTCCCGCCCCTCCAGAATCAGCTATTCCACCATCTTTCGTATTTCTTGTAATGCTTTTCAGATGGCGAAGCGAATAGTAATGGTGCTCCCCTTTTTCATTCTGTAATAAGAAGTAGTCCGCACCTATTGATACTATTGTTCCTGTTTGAGATTCTGGTCCACCTCTGTTTACTCTTACATCAGATCCAATTAAACCCTCCAAAAAATCCCAATTAAATAAACTCACGAGAAAACCCCTTCCATTAATTTATAAGCTTTTGCACTGATAGTATATGTATCTGTACAGGTTCCGTTCTCTATGTTTGTCCCCTGTATAAAAAAATATGCTTTTAACTAATAGTACGAATCCCTATAAAATCTTCTTTCCCTTAAAGTAACTCTAGGATTTCGGATGACTTTTTCATCCCTTAATATAAAAAGCCCCCGTATTAAGATACATTTCTGCATATCTTAATACGGGGGCTTTTCATAAATTTAGTCTTCGTCTTTAACATCCATGTCTTCTGGAATTGGTTCGTTTAATATTTCTTCCACTAATTGCTTATATTTCTCCATTTGTTCTAAATGTGTATTAAACTGTTCCTTGTTTAATAAATATCGCTCTCCATCAAACAGTGCACGAACTTTCTTTTGCTGAATTAAATCTTCAACATACGATTTGGGTAAATTCAAATATTCCGCAGCCTCTTCTATCGTTATATACAATGTGTTCATTCCTTTATAGTTTTTTCATATATATACTGTATCTTACTTTATTTTTGTAAACAAATAAAAAAGATTTTGTAAATACAAATTAAAAAGCAGGTAGATGCATTCCATATATTGTATAATAATATAGTAAGTATTTTTTAAAAATATAGAATGGTATTACCCATTTACACAAAGGAGAGTTAACATATGGCTACTCGTCACATCATTACAATGTTAGAAAAAACATTACGAGTTGAAACAGAAAACACAATTTCTCATCTATCTAAGTCTTTATCCGATCGTATTCTTTCACAAAGTGCAGCAGTACATGAAAGCAATTGCTATCATACAATTGGCGAATGGTACAAAAATCATTTCTTATTCCAACAAGATGATTTCCTTTGGGCTAAATACGTTTTCTATGATGCATATTGTGAGGCTATAAAAAAACAAGGCCATCTTACAAAACGCGTTCGCCAAATATTAGAATCATTAGCTCGAAAACATGGAAAACAATACATTGCTTCTATACTAAATATGCCATTTCCGAATGAACAGGCGAAAGGGACAGCATAAATCAAACCTAGATTCATTGTTTTCTAGAGAGATTACAAATAAAACGTTCATGTCACATGAACTAATGAAACCGGTGTCATGATAATGATTGCAGATATAATAAACAGGAAAACCCCCATTCACCTCTCTCGTCCATACGAATAGAGAAGTGAATGGGGGTATACTTGTTCCTTTATTATTTCATCATCTGCTTAATCAATTCTCGATTTCTCTTCTTAAATACCTCATTATGAGAAGAAACCATACCATACTCACTCGCATCTGGTTGAATAAATTGTTTCGCTTTATTCACAGCATTTCCAGCATCTTGGAATGCCCCTGCAATTAAATGTAATTTTCCGTCATGCTTTAAAATATCTCCAGCAGCATATAATCCGTCTACCGAGGACTCACTATTTGCATTCCCTGCAATAAAGTAATTATCTACAATTGCGACATCTAGCTCACTATTTTCCAATAATGTAATGTCACGTTCATATCCATGATTAATAATAACTTCATCGATAGATAACTGAGAAACCTCTCCCGTTTCATGATTTGTTAATGCTACATATTCAATCGTTTCATGGTTATCACCAGCAATTAATTTTGTAATCGATGTATTAAAGAAACATTCTGCTGAACTGTTCATAAGTTGTTTGACTTGTGCTTCGTGACCAGATAATTCTTCTTTTCTATATGTTAAATACACTTTTTTCGCGATTGGTTCTAATTCATTCGCCCAATCAACTGCAGAGTTCCCTCCACCGGAAATAATTACCGTTTTATCTTTAAAACGTTTTAACGATTTAACTGTATAATTTAAATTTGAGACTTCGAATCTCTCTGCACCTTCAATTGACAACTTTTGTGGATTCAATATACCACTCCCAGTTGCGATGATCACTGTTTTTGAAAAATGTTCTTCTCCATTGCTTGTTTTCAACGTAAAAATACCATCTTCATTACGAATAATTGATTCTATTTTTGTATTCAATACAACTTCAGGCTGAAATGTTAATCCTTGTTGTACAAGTTGCTCAATTAATTTCTCGCCAGTAACCGGTAATAATCCGCCAATATCCCAAATCATTTTCTCCGGATAAACATGTATTTTACCACCTAACTGTGGTTGAAATTCTATTATTTTCGTTTTCATCTCTCTTAGTCCACTATAAAAAGCTGAATAAAGCCCCGCAGGCCCTCCGCCTATCACGGTTACATCAAACAATTCTTCTTGATTCATTCGTGTTCACTCCTCAGCTATTAATCATTGATTATCATTCTCAATAAAATATAACCTGTTTCCTCAAAATTTACAATCAAAATCACTATTGACAATACACCTATATAAAATTATAGTATTTAAAGAATCAATATTGATAATCATTATCAATTTGTTAATTATTAGCAACTGTGAGATTACATCTTCTTCTATTACTATGGTGAATACTATGTGGTAAAATCTCAAGTTCAAGATTGTTAATAAGACTTTTGTATTACCACTAACTTTTCAAAAGATCAAAGCTAAACAATTTATTGTATATTACATATCATCTATCAAAAGGAGAAAGACGATGAAAAAATTATTTATTTCACTAACAGTTCTGTTCGTCCTTGTTATGAGTGCTTGTAGCAATGGTTCAACAGACAAGAAGAGCGACGCAAAAGGTAAGAAATCAGAAACAATTACATACCAATCTGAAAATGGTAAAGTTGAAGTTCCAGCAAATCCACAACGTGTTGTTGTCCTATCATCATTCGCTGGTAACGTAATGTCATTAGGTGTAAATCTTGTTGGGGTAGATTCATGGTCTAAACAAAACCCACGTTTTGATAGCAAGCTTAAAAATGTTGCTGAAGTATCAGATGAGAATGTTGAAAAGATTGCAGAATTAAATCCAGATTTAATCATTGGTTTATCCAATATTAAAAATGTTGACAAGTTAAAGAAAATCGCTCCTACTGTAACATACACTTACGGAAAAGTTGATTACTTAACACAACACTTAGAAATCGGTAAATTATTAAATAAAGAAAAAGAAGCAAAAACTTGGGTTGATGATTTCAAGAAACGCGCACAAACAGCTGGAAAAGACATTAAAGCTAAGATCGGTGAAGATGCAACAGTTTCTGTTGTTGAAAACTTCAATAAACAGCTTTATGTATACGGCGAAAACTGGGGCCGTGGAACAGAAATTCTTTACCAAGAAATGAAATTAAAAATGCCTGAAAAAGTAAAAGAAAAAGCTTTAAAAGAAGGATACTACGCATTATCTACTGAGGTATTACCTGAGTTCGCCGGTGATTACTTAATCGTAAGCAAAAACAAAGATACTGATAACTCATTCCAAGAGACAGAATCATATAAAAACATTCCAGCAGTAAAAAATAATCGTGTATATGAAGCAAACATGATGGAATTCTATTTCAATGATCCACTTACATTAGATTTCCAGCTAGACTTCTTCAAGAAGAGCTTTCTTGGTCAATAATACAAACATGAGGAATTCTTAATTTAAGAATTCCTCTTCCTTTATTCTATGAAAAGAAAAGATGTGAAACTGATGACAAAAGAGAAAGACAACCTACGTTCCAACGCTTTTACATACAAATTAATTTTGAGTATCATTGCATTCTTTCTTATTTTTATGTTTGCAATGGTGTTAGGTGCTGCGGATACTTCTATAAAAGATGTATGGTTAGCACTTACTTCCTCTGCTAAAGGGGATAAGCTATCCATCCTTCGTGAAATACGTTTACCACGTGAAGTTGCTGCTATTTTTGTAGGCGCTGGACTCGCTGTTTCTGGTGCAATTATGCAAGGATTAACGCGAAACCCTCTTGCTGATCCAGGATTACTTGGCCTAACTGGCGGCGCAAATGCTGCACTTGCACTAACACTTGCTTTCAACCCTTCTATAAGCTACCTTTACTTAACACTAGCTTGCTTTATCGGCGCTGCAATTGGCGCTATTATGGTATTTGGAATTGGCATGGTGAAAAAGGGCGGACTTTCCCCTCTTCGAATTGTATTAGCTGGTGCTGCTGTTTCAGCATTTCTACTTGCAATCTCAGAAGGTGTTGGCATTTACTTTAAAATTTCACAAGATGTGTCAATGTGGACGGCTGGAGGCGTAATTGGAACGAGTTGGAGCCAATTAAAAATTATTATTCCGGTTATTTCAATAAGTATATTTATCGCTATCTTACTTGCAAAGAAATTAACAGTCCTTAGTTTCAGTGAAGAAGTTGCCGTTGGACTCGGTCAAAAAATTATCGTCATTAAAACAATTTTATTTATCATTATTATCTTGCTTGCAGGTGCTTCTGTAGCGCTTGTCGGAAACATGGCATTTATCGGCTTAATGGTACCTCATATGGTTCGTCCAATCGTTGGACCAGACTATCGTTTTGTCATACCCATGTCAGCAATCGCTGGTGCGTCCTTTATGCTACTCGCAGATACAATTGGGCGTACAATTAACGCTCCGTACGAAACGCCAGTTGCTGCAATCGTTGCAATTGTAGGATTACCATTCTTCCTATTCATTGTACGTAAAGGAGGAAGAACTTTCTCATGATGCAATCTATTCTAAAAAAACAACGCCTTATCATACTTGCATTACTTATACTTATCATCACAACAATTGTAATTGGAATGGGACTCGGTTCTGCCGCTCTCTCCTATGACAGATTAATCCCAACACTTATGGGACAAGGTACGTTTAAAGAAGAATTCGTTTTATACTCTTTAAGGCTACCTAGAATTGTCATTACATTATTAGCTGGTATGGCTCTTGCTTTATCAGGTGCTATATTACAAGGTATTACCCGAAACGATTTAGCTGAACCAGGTATTCTCGGTATTAACTCTGGTGCTGGTGTCGCAGTTGCTGTTTTCTTTCTATACTTCCCAATAGACGTAGGTTCATTTCTTTATTTACTACCATTCGTTGGGTTTATCGGTGCTTTTCTAACAGCTGTTCTAATTTACGTATTTTCATACAGTAAAACAGAAGGACTTCAGCCAATACGCTTAACATTAACCGGCATCGGTTTTTCATTTGCACTATCTGGAGCGATGATTGTCCTTATTTCATCCGCTGATCGTATGAAAGTGGACTTTATCGCAAAATGGATTGCTGGAAACATTTGGGGAGATGACTGGACATTTGTTTTAGCAATGCTTCCATGGCTAATCGTATTAATTCCATTTGTCTTCTATAAAGCAAATCGATTAAATATACTAGCATTAAACGAACCAGTAGCAATCGGAGTTGGTATTGAAATTGAAAAAGAACGAAGATACTTATTAGTTGCAGCCGTTGCGCTTGCAGCTGCAGCTGTTTCCGTAACAGGAGGAATTAGCTTTATCGGACTGATGGCTCCTCACATCGCCAAATCTTTAGTAGGGCCAAGGCATCAAATATTCATCCCTATCGCTGTTTTAATCGGCGGATGGTTATTGCTACTAGCGGATACAATTGGACGAAATATCGTCGAACCTAGCGGTATTCCAGCTGGTATTGTCGTTGCTTTAATTGGTGCACCTTACTTTATGTATTTGTTGCTTAAGAAAGCGTAAAAAACACTCTCGTCTTGAGAGTGTTTTTTTTACCTTTCACTTCGTTCTTTTAATCCTTTACTCATCATTCCTATTTTTCTACATCACTACAAATCCTTCTTAAAATTTTTTGATTACAAATCCATTTAATGTTATATAGTTATTTATAAATTCAACATTTGAAGGAGCCTCACAAAATGAAAGCTATCGCTATTATTCTTATATTAATTGGCATTTTCGGTATATTAATGGGCGGCATGATGTTTGGAGATATCGGTATTGCTGCAATTATTGGTTCATTAGCAGCACTATTCTCAGGAATCGGTTTTTGGAAATTAGATTCGTAACTCAAAAATATATCTAAATAATAAAAATCCTAAAATGGCCGTGAAAGAATATATATTCTTTCACGGCCATTTTAATACACATTGAATAGCATTTCCGTTAGATTTTTACTGCTGCCCATACCCTTCAAACTTCTTCGCCAAATTCTCCATCTCGTCTTCTGGCAGTAGCTTCGGTTCGCCGACGCTTTTCGTTTGATAATAAATTTGAGCACAAAACTCAATTTCTTCTGCGATAGTAAATGCCATTTTTATATTATTCGCTCCAGCCATTAAACCATGGTTCGCAAGCAACACTGCACGACGATCAATCATCCCTTCAAACGCTGCCTCTGCTAATTGCTTCGTACCAAATGTTTCATACGGTGCACAGCGAACATTTGGACCTGCAAAAGCAATTAAATATGACACAGCAGGAAGCTCCCACCCTAACGATGCAATCGTCTTTGCATAAGGGGAATGTGTATGCACAAGCGCATTTATATCTTCACGCTTTCTATAATAAATAAGGTGCATATCTAGTTCACTTGATGGCTTTCTTTCTCCTTCTACTACTTCACCATCTAAATTTAATATAACTACATCTTCAGGCTTTGTTTCATAATAATCTAAACCACTTGGGCTAATTGCAACAAGCCCTTGTTCACGATTAAAAATACTAATATTACCCCCAGTCCCCTTTGTTAAACCACTGGATATCATTTTCTTTCCATACGCTACAATTTCTTCTCTTTCGTTTTGTAATAACATATACATCCCCCTAAGTATGAAGCTTATGATGACTGACTATATATCTACTTACTAAAATAGCTTTTTTAAGTTCTCCGTAAACGGTGCTTCCACAATCCCTTTTTCCGTAATAATCGCTGTTACATTTTCATATGGCGTAACATCAAATGCCGGATTATATACTTTACTTTCTTTCGGAGCAGAATATTGTCCGAAACGATTGATCACTTCGGAAGCATCTCTTTCTTCAATTGGAATTTCTTTTCCTGTCGGTGTTTTCAAATCAATTGTCGGCGTTGGTGCTGCTACATAAAATGGAATATTGTGGTATTTAGCTAAAATAGATACGCCTAATGTTCCAATTTTATTTGCTACATCCCCGTTTGCTGCTACGCGGTCACATCCAACGATTACCGCATCAATTTTCCCTTGTGACATGACCATTGCTGCCATATTATCTGTAATGACCGTTACATCAATTCCCGCTCGCTGCAGTTCTAATGCTGTTAACGTTGAACCTTGTAATCTTGGGCGTGTTTCGTCAGCGTAGATTTTAAGGTCCCATCCTTTTTCTTTCGCTAAGTACATTGGAGCTGTCGCGGTACCGTACTTAGTCGTTGCTAACGCACCTGCATTACAATGCGTTAATACTCCCATGCCATCACGGAATAATGTTAATGCGTGTTCTCCAATTTGACGGTTAATTTCTTCATCTTCTCTATGAATCTCTTTTGCTTCTTCTAATAATCTATCTTTCAACTGCGCAATTGATAAGTGAGCATTCTCTTTCGCTACACTTTCCATTCTTTCAAGTGCCCAAAATAAATTTACTGCCGTCGGTCTTGATGTTGCTAAATATGCACATACCTTTTTTACTTCCTCTATGAATTCTTCCGCCGAACTTTCAGCAACTTCCTTTACCCCTAAATACACACCATAGGCTGCTGAAACTCCTATTGCCGGTGCTCCTCGTACTTTCATTACTTGAATCGCATCCCAGACACCCTCAGCCGTTTTAAAAGATTCATAGACTACTTCGTTCGGCAATACCGTTTGATCCAACAACACTAAAGCATCATCTTTCCACTGAATTGGTATTAATTGCTCTGCCATCATCTTCTCCCCTTACTTCGCACTATGCATTTGTTGTTTTAACGTTTCTACAAAACTGCCACCTGTTTTATATTGATTCGCTTGTAAAATAAACTTCTTCGCGGCCTGAAGACAAATTCGCTCCGCTCTAGCACGCGCTGCATCATTCTCAATACAAGTAATATCCTTTACCTTCGCTAGACCAACAATACGGCGAATTAACTCAAGACCCGTCACTGCAGCTGTATCCTCTAATACAGATTGTAAATAAACTTGGTTAAAGCCTTCTTCCTTCGCCATAACCTCTGTCACATGAATATCCCAAGCATCTAAAAACTTCTTCTTAAATAAATCAATTACATCTATCATGGTAGATTCTAGCCAATTCATATATGTATCTTTCTCCATACCAGATTGCATCACTGCATCTGCATTCACCCATGCAAACATTAAATTCGCCATTACATTCCCAACGTCATATCCCATAGGTCCATAAAAAGCAAACTCTGGATCAATCACCTTTGTAGAATCACGTTTTACAAAAACAGAACCAGTATGTAAATCACCGTGAAGCAGCGCCTGTGCATTCGTCATAAAAGAAAACTTAAGTTTTGCTACTTCCATACGAAGCTCTTTATCACTATAAATATGCTCTCTAATCCATCCTTCATTTAATTGAAACAATTCGTTGCGTTTATTATGATTTGTAAACGGCTCTGAATATACGAGGTCCTCTGTAATCTCACATAACTCAGGATTTATATAATTCTTCACGAGTTCCTTCTTCTCTTTATGATTCATTACAACATCTGATGTTAATAGAAGAGTATTTACCATAAAAGTAGTTAAATCATCAGCAAGCCTCGGAAACATTTGATGATTTATGAGTGCTGTGCGCAATATTGTATGACTTGATAAATCTTCCATCACACAACAATTCATCACACTATCGAACAAATATACATCTGGTACAAGTCCAGGTGCTAACTCTCCCTCTAATCGCAAAACATCCGATTCTATACGAATTCGATTCGTCGATAACTTAAACTCATCTGAAATACGCGCTGTATCCCCAGCTTGCTTTACAATGACAGAAATGTTCTTCTGTTCATCCCAAACGCGGAACACATAATTTAAATTACCATCACCTATTTCTTTACACTTTAACCCCTTTGCATGTTCGAACTTAGGTAATCTCTCTTGCACATATGCAATCACATCTTTAGCTTCCATTAAAAAATACTTCGTGAACTTAGACATGGTTTCCCCTCCACACTAAATGTAAACGTTTTCTAAAAGCCGTAAAAAAATAATAGACTGAAATTTTTTCAATCTATACTATATCTTATTTGTTGCAATACATATCTCGTTTTTATTATATCTTGTTAGAAATGAGCGTCAATGTTTCTATTTCTCATTGCAATATACTTCTTATTATATATATTTATGATGACAATAATTGTTCACAAAGATTCCGATACATTTTGTTTTATTTATCTCACAATTCTTTGTAAAATAGAAGTAAGCAGTTCCTTTTCAAATCTACAACTTCTAAGAAATATTTCCTTCCTAAGAATTTATACTTACACCATGTCTCTAACATACACACTACTCTTTCAAGCACTCATTGAAAATTTATGACTTGAAAATTACCTTTTAATTCCCTAGTAGCCTTAATTGAGAATAAATATTAATTAAATTGGTATAAAGTTGGTTTATTCTCTTGACAAAATAACCACTTCTATATGATAATTAATATCGAATTAGAATTATTATAGTTAATTAAAAAATATATTTTATGAGCAAACTATTTTTTGATGCTCAAAACCAACCTTTAGGAGGAATATTAATATGTTATTAATCGGCACAGAAGTAAAACCGTTTAAAGCTAACGCTTACCATAATGGAGAATTTATCCAAGTTACTGACGAAAGTTTAAAAGGAAAATGGAGCGTAGTTTGTTTCTATCCAGCAGACTTCACATTCGTTTGCCCAACTGAACTTGAAGACTTACAAAACCAATATGCAACTCTAAAAGACTTAGGCGTTGAAGTATACTCTGTATCTACAGACACTCACTTCACTCACAAAGCATGGCATGATAGCTCAGAAACTATCGGCAAAATCGAGTACATTATGATTGGTGACCCAACTCGCACAATCACTACAAACTTCAACGTTTTAATGGAAGAAGAAGGTCTTGCTGCTCGTGGTACATTCATCATCGATCCAGACGGCGTTATCCAATCTATGGAAATCAATGCTGACGGTATCGGCCGTGACGCAAGCATTCTTGTTAACAAAATTAAAGCTGCTCAATACGTACGTAACAACCCAGGTGAAGTTTGCCCAGCTAAATGGCAAGAGGGTTCTGCAACACTTAAACCAAGCCTTGACCTTGTAGGCAAAATCTAAGGAGTTCGATCAAAATGATACTAGATGCAGATATAAAAACACAACTATCCCAATACCTTCAGTTAATGGAGAACGATATTTCACTTAAAGTAAGCGCAGGAGACGATAACGTATCTAAAGATATGTTAGCTCTAGTAGACGAATTAGCTACTATGTCATCTAAGATTACAGTAGAAAAAGTTGAATTAGAGAGAACACCAAGCTTTAGCGTAAACCGCCCTGGTGAAGACACTGGTGTCGTATTCGCTGGTATTCCATTAGGACACGAATTTACTTCATTAGTGTTAGCTTTACTACAAGTAAGTGGACGCGCTCCAAAAGTTGAACAAAAATTAATCGATCAAATTAAAAACATTCAAGGCGAATATCATTTTGAATCTTATATCAGCCTAAGTTGTCATAACTGTCCTGATGTTGTACAAGCTCTTAACGTAATGAGCGTTCTTAACTCTGGTATTACACATACTATGATTGATGGCGCTGCATTCAAAGAGGAAGTAGAAAGTAAAGACATCATGGCAGTACCAACTGTGTACCTAAACGGCGAATCTTTCGGAAGCGGTCGTATGACACTTGAAGAAATTTTAGCTAAAATGGGTAACGGTCCAGATGCATCAGAGCTTTCTGATAAAGATCCATACGATGTTCTTGTTGTTGGTGGCGGCCCTGCTGGTGCAAGTGCAGCAATTTATGCAGCACGTAAAGGCATCCGCACTGGTATCGTTGCTGAGCGCTTCGGTGGTCAAGTAATGGATACTATGGGCATTGAGAACTTCATCAGCGTAAAACGCACTGAAGGTCCTAAGCTAGTAGCAAGCCTTGAAGAGCACGTAAAAGAATACGACATCGATGTAATGAATCTACAACGTGCGAAACGTTTAGAGAAAAAAGAACTTATTGAAGTGGAACTTGAAAACGGCGCTATTCTGAAAAGTAAGAGCGTAATCGTTTCTACAGGTGCTCGCTGGCGTAATGTTGGCGTACCAGGTGAAGCTGAGTTCAAAAATAAAGGTGTAGCATACTGCCCACACTGTGACGGTCCATTATTCATCGGAAAAGATGTAGCAGTTATCGGCGGAGGTAACTCTGGTATTGAAGCAGCTATCGACTTAGCAGGTATTGTTAAGCACGTAACTGTTCTTGAATTCATGCCAGAATTAAAAGCGGATGCTGTATTACAAGAGCGTCTTAACAGCTTACCAAACGTAACTGTTCTGAAAAATGTTCAAACGAAAGAAATCACTGGTACTGACAAAGTAAACGGTATTTCTTACATCGATCGTGAAACTGAAGAAGTTCATCACGTTGAATTACAAGGTGTATTCGTTCAAATCGGTCTTGTGCCAAACACAGACTGGTTAGGCGAAACTGTCGAACGCGCTCGCGGTGAAATCGTAACAGATAAGCACGGTGCTACAAACGTACCAGGAGTGTTTGCTGCAGGTGACTGTACAAATAATCCGTACAAACAAATCATCATCTCTATGGGTTCAGGTGCAAACGCAGCTTTAGGTGCATTTGATTACTTAATCCGTAACTAATAAAAAAGACGCGCTACCAATAGGTAGCGCGTCTTTTTTATTATATTTCATGTAAATAGTTATCAAGTTCCTTCCAACCCATTACTGTATAAGGTGTTCCTACATTCAATACTACTTTTACATTTTCTGCTACTACTTGCATTCTCTTAGTTGGGTTATCTCTTTTTCCTGAAGGATAAATAGCGAGTTTCATCATTTCTTGCTTTCCATCTTCATAAATCCTTTTCTTTAAACCGAATTGGTTAATTTGTTCCTTGGAAGGCACTTCTTCGCCTTCCCAGTCACATATTTCAAATAGCGGATACCGATCTCCGTGCCATTCCTCAATAATCTCAATGACTTTAAGAATAATATAACTCCCTGATACTAATTCATAACTAACAGCATCACCTGCTTTTAAAGAAGTATTAGCTATAAATCTCTTCGGCACTTTTTTAGCTTCTGGCTGCGGAGAATGTAACTGTTCTCTTAGTTTATTTAAAACTACTTCACGTTTCTTCTGTAATTTAGGTTCTTCTTCCCAGCGGGCTAAATCTGCACCACTTTCTATTATTTGCAATGCCTCCTGCTTAACATTCTCTTGAAGTCTCCCTAACTTCCATTGTATGGAAGAAAATACTAACCAAAAAACAATAGTTTCTTCATCATCTAATTCATTCTTGTATTCCTCAATTACAATCCTACTTGCTTCCTCATTTGAATATTCATTTGCTAACAAATCCTTATACAGTAACTTAATATCTTCAGCAATATCGTCTGATAATATCGCTACTCCCCAAGCACCCATACATTAACACTCCAATCTATACACTAAAAACCTCTCATTCCCATTCTTCTCATAAGCACCCGGTAACCTTACTTCCTTCTTCAGCTCAAATGCAGTCTGATTCTCTAAGAAGAAAATATAATCCTCCGAAGGATAGTATAAAATAATATCCACTTCTCTCTCTGTTTCTTCTACCGAAAGCAAAATGTTATTCACTACGTTCATAAATACTTGTACAGAAAATGGATTGAAGAAATAAAACCGGTTATCACGTGGATCAATCTCATATTCCTGCGCTAAACAACATTCAAACCGAATTTTATCTTTACTGTTTCTCACTTTTCGCGCATAACGATCACGATTATCCATTGCTTCTTTATAAAACTCTTCATTCATTTCAATCCCAACGGCCGAAGCACCACACTTATGGTGCATGTAAAAGTTTAATCTTCCTTTCCCGCATCCAAAGTCTATAACCCGGTCGCTACTTCTTATTTCATATTGATTCAATAACTCATCTAATCCGCTATATGGCGTCGGTTCATAACGATGATAATGCATAGACTTATTAAACCCTTTTTGTTCACCGACAGTTTTTATATGTAATACAGCATCATAATATTGTTCGTTCATTCGTACTCTCCTATTAAGAAATATTACTTATTATTATACACCACGTACTGGAGGAGAATTTTTCATCAAATTAATTGGTACGTGAAATTATATTGTCGCTAAATCGAATATATCGACTTAATGACAAATTCCTACAAAAAAACAGGAGCTTTCTAGCCCCTGTTTTCTAATACTTTCAATACAGTTTGTTTCAATATTTCTACTCCATCCATTATGCAAGAATGGTCAAACTTCATATACGGATGGTGTAATCCAGGTTGTAGGTTTGCCCCTAGTCCAAGCATGACAGCTTTTAAATGTGGTCTCTTCACTGTGTAGTAATGGAAATCATCGCTTCCTGTTGTATACAGTGGTCCCGTACATCCCTCTTCCCCATACACTGCAAGAATGCCTTTTCGCATAAAGCGCTCCGCTTCTTCTGAAACCTCTGCTCCTGGTGCAAGATCGATCCACTCATAAGAAACTTTAGATCCCATCGATTCAGCTGATTGAATTACTTGCTCTATTTTTTTCTTTAATTCATTTAGTAATATGTTATTTTCTGCTCTTACATCTAAACTAAAATGTCCGTTACCTGGAATGATATTTAGATTATCACCACCAGCTTGGCACCTCGTCATCTTAACTGAATACGAGGTCTGCGGTGGTAGCCATATATTTTTCAAACCGATATTAATCATAGAAATGACATCAATTGCATTTATCCCTTGATGTGGGCGTGCCCCATGTGCATCATCTCCATGAATCGTGCCCTCTAAAAACCCTGCTGCTCCGTGGCGAATAGATGGTGCAGCTTGTTTCAAAGGCAGTTCTTCAATTGGCCTTAAATGAACACCAAATAAGAAATCAGCATCATCCACAGCGCCCTTCTCTACCATCTTTAAAGAACCATTTCCTTTTTCCTCTGCTGGCTGAAAAATAAATCTAACTGTACCGCTATCCCATCTCATATTTTTCAATTGTAAAATAAGCCCCATCACAATTGTCATATGAGCATCGTGACCACACGAATGGTTCGCTTTAAATTCTCCGTCTACTTCTTGCCATAGTGCATCCATATCAGCACGAATCGCGATAACTGGATTCCCGCTTCCGATTTCCGCAATCACACCAGGACAATCATCAAATGTTTTATATGAAATTCCTTCTTCTTTCAAAAAGTCAGTAATATAAGCTGTCGTTTCATACTCTTTCCAACTTACTTCAGGGTTTTCATGTAAATGTTGAAAAATTTCCGTTAAACGCTCTTGTAGTTCTAATGTTTTCAAAGCTTCATTCTCCTTCCCAAATTGCAAACCACTCAGGTTAATTATACTTATGAAAAACAGATGTTTTTATGAACATATTGAATTTTAAGAAAAAAGTCAATTATTTATTTTTAAATGGCGTTAATACCCGATTTCAACACGTCTTATAAAGTGAAACTTTAATCAGTAGGGGTTTTCTTGATCCCCTGCCTAACTCCTTTGCATTCGCTGGATTTTGAGGTGAGGTCTTACTGCCCGGCGAATAGCGGAATAAAGATATCTATACAAATAGAACATTCAATATTTTCTGTTTTTACATTGACGCTTACATCTACTTTTAGTTATTATAATTTAATAACGTCTATTTTGCGACAATTCTAAAAATACAAACATACATATGAGGAGGCAGTTTATGAAAAAAGAAATACCTTTTGGCGTAGCAATAATCCCTATTATCATTACAGTTGCAGTTATGATGGTTACAATTGTTGTATTAAAACAAAGCCCTCACGTCCCACTTATTATCGGTACAACCGTTGCTTCTATCGTTGCCTGGCGTTACGGTTACAAATGGAACGACATTGAAGAAGCAATGTATAAAGGAATTCGCCTCGCATTACCCGCTATCGTTATTATTATTCTTGTCGGTTTAACAATCGGTGCTTGGATTGGTGGCGGAATCGTCGCAACAATGATTTATTACGGTTTAAATCTTTTAACTCCATCACTATTTTTAGTTTCAATTACAATTATTTGTTCTATTGTTGCATTAGCTATCGGTAGCTCTTGGTCTACAATGGGAACAATTGGTGTTGCAGGAATGGGAATTGGTCTAAGCATGGGAATTCCAGCTCCAATGGTTGCCGGTGCTATCATTTCCGGTTCTTATTTCGGCGATAAAATGTCACCGCTTTCAGACACGACAAACTTAGCTGCAGGATTAACAAATACAGATTTATTCACACATATTCGTCATATGTTATTTACTACAATTCCAGGTTTAATTATTACTCTTATCGTTTATACGTTCTTAGGAAGAAGCTTTGGCGCTAACAATATTGATGCAAAAAGCATCGATCAAACATTACAAGTATTGCAACAAAACTTTGTTATCTCGCCTTTCCTATTAATCATACCCGTAGTCGTTATGGTATTGGTCGCTAAAAAGGTTCCTGCTATACCAGCTATTCTCGTCGGTATTATTTTAGGATTTTTATCACAAGTCTTTATTCAAGGTGGTTCTGTCTCATCAGCTGTCGGCGCACTCCAAAATGGATTTGTCATAGACACTGGAAACAAGCTAGTAGACGAACTCTTTAATCGCGGTGGCTTAGATTCAATGATGAATACAGTTTCGATGACAATTGTCGCTATGACTTTCGGCGGAGTACTAGAACATACCGGTATTCTCCGCGCAATCGTAAATCAAATTTTAAAATTAGCGACATCCGCAAAAGGGCTTATCGCTTCTACTATCGCATCTTGCTTTGCGACAAACCTTACTTGCTCTGAACAATATATTTCGATTGTTGTTCCTTCCAGAATGTACGCAAATGCATACACTGAAAAAGGACTGCATTCTAAAAATTTATCCAGAGCATTAGAAGATGGTGGAACATTAACTTCTGTCTTCGTTCCTTGGAATACGTGTGGTGTATTTATTCTAGCAACACTTGGCGTAGGTGCCTTTGAATATGCTCCTTATGCTATATTGAATTTCATCGTACCTATTATCTCAATCATTTACGGTATAACGGGTCTCACAATTACGAAACTATCAGACATTGAAAAAGCAGAACTACTGAAAAAACAGAAAGCTCAACTAGAAGCTTAAAATTTTTGAAACGAATACATCGGTAAATTCAACTCATATATTGCGCGAGGACGCCCTTGTTGATAGGGCATTTCCTCGCCGCAAATATGAGCATACCCATAATCAACTAGTTTCTTTAACAACCGTTCCGTCGATCGCCGGGTCACTTGCAAGTACTCAGAAAGATCAGCTGCTGTAAATTTCAATGAAGGATGCGATTGACTAAACTGAATGATTTTGGACAAGTTTGCCGGACTCAGCTTCGTTTCCTTCGCTATTTTCATTAATTCAGGATTATCATTTTTCAAACTTTGTACTCTCTGTTCTTTCGGGAACGGACCAAATAACTCTTTATCACTCGTTAGTATATAAAAACAACAGTCTATCGGATTATTTTTTGCGAAACCTTGAGCGATTTTTGCATTTTGCTCAGCTTCTTTCACGGTTTTCCCATAACCAAATCCAATAGCTATCTTGCCTTCTACACTCGTAAATACTTTATCTATCATATTTGTTTTTATAATTGATTCGATATCACCGCGAGTTGTATACAAAATGAATGTCATTTCATCAACTTGTTTAAATGAACCGCGTAATTCTTTTGAAATTACATTTAATTGTTCAAGCGAGCTTTCTTGTAACTCTATAAAGGATATAATACAAGCACCAACAGTAGCTGAATGGCTTTTTGCTAACTCAGCTTTTATTTTTGCATCTTTTAATCCATGTATAATTGATTGCGTCGGATCTATCATACGCTCTGAAGGAATACCTATTTTTTGAAGTTCATTGTAGACAGCGTGAATACTAGTTAAAGCTAAATGAGCCGCTCCAGATTGATATTTAGCTAAATGAAAATCAATGATACTCTTAATTTCATTGTTACTCCACAACATATTTTCATAATCCATCACTTGCGGAGTTTCTTTCAGGCCGATATCATGGAACACATTTGTAATAAACGAACGATCTACTAAATCAATTGAAATTTTATGAGGTTGAATACCTTGATGATATAATATAGAAAGAATTGAAGATGCAACAGTTGTCTCATCTTGCTGCAAATATACACTTGGAATTGGTAATTGTTCTCTTATTTCTTTTGCCATATAATAAGGTAAAGCACCTGAGAAAAAGATGACATCACAAGGCTTTAAACGCTTTAATAGTTCAGAAGATTCTGTTGGATGAAGATAAATATATGGATCAATCTCTATTTCTTCTAGTTTATGAGCAATAGGTAAAAGTGTCTCCATAAACTCTTTTGAACCGACAACTGCAATTTTTATCATCATTTCTCTAACTCCTTATCATTAATTAACGACTATTTAACGTCAACTATATCAAATGTACAAAACCATTGTAAACAGGAAGGGGTCTTTATTCAATGAAAATTACAGCTATTCACCTTTACGCAATTCGTTTACCGCTTCGCGATCCGTTTGTTATTAGTTATGGTTCTTATTCTGATATGCCTTCTATTATCGTCAAAATGGAAACAGATGAAGGCATTATCGGTTACGGTGAGGGCGTTGCTGATGACCACGTTACAGGCGAATCATGGGAAAGTACTTTCCATACTTTAAAACATACACTAGCCCCTACTCTTATCGGACAAAATCCAATGAATATCGAAAAAATACACGATATGATGGACAATACCATTTACGGTGTTCCTACAGCAAAAGCTGCGATTGATATCGCTTGTTTTGATATAATAGGCAAAAAACTAAATCAACCTGTATATCAATTAATTGGCGGACGCTACCATGAAGAGTTTCCTGTCACTCATGTCTTAAGTATTGCAAGTCCAGAAAATATGGCTGAAGAAGCTGCTTTGATGATTCAAAAAGGTTACCAATCTTTCAAAATGAAAGTCGGTACGAATGTAAAAGAAGATGTAACGAGAATTGAAGCTGTACGCGAACGTGTAGGAAATGATATCGCGATTCGCGTCGATGTAAACCAAGGTTGGAAAAATAGCGCAAACACATTAACAGCACTTCGTTCATTGGGGCATTTAAACATCGACTGGATTGAACAGCCTGTTATAGCGGATGATATTGACGCAATGGCTCACATTCGTTCTAAAACAAACCTTCCGCTTATGATTGATGAAGGACTAAAAGGCTCTCGTGAAATGCGCCAAATCATTAAATTAGACGCAGCTGATAAAGTAAATATAAAACTAATGAAATGCGGCGGTATATATCCAGCTGTAAAACTCGCTCATCAAGCTGAAATGGCAGGCATTGAATGCCAAGTTGGCTCAATGGTTGAATCATCCGTTGCTTCTTCCGCAGGATTCCATGTCGCTTTCTCAAAAAAAATCATTACTAGCGTCGAGCTGACAGGTCCATTAAAGTTCACGAAAGACATAGGAAACTTACATTACGACGTACCATTCATTCGCTTAAACGAAAAGCCAGGACTCGGTATTGAAATAAACGAAGATACATTACAAGAACTAACCGTCTTTCAAGACGTTGTACGCTAAAGGAGGACTAATTACATGACAGTTCTATACAAAGGAACACTAAAACAAAACAACGACCCATTTCACGTTACATTACTATCTTTAGAACATATGGAACAAATTTTATCATTACAAAACGTTATAGTTGAAGCGCTAGAAGATAAAGGTCGTTTACAACCGCTCTCACTAGAAGAATTTCAATACATTCTAGAAGGAAACGGCATGATGATCGGTGCCTTTATCGAAAACGAACTCATCGCATTTCGTGCCCTACTCGTCCCTCCTATTGACGATGAACATTTAGGACTTGATATTGGCTTACCAGAAAGTGAACTACACCGCGTCATCTATCAAGAAATCTCAAACGTTCATCCGAACTGCCGAGGAAATGGCATGCAAAAAATATTAGCAACAATCATCATGGACGAATTACAAAAAGAAGATAGCAAATACGACTATGTTTGCTGCACCGTTGCACCTTTTAACATCCCGAGTTTAAAAGATAAATTTGCGCAAGGGATGGAAATCGCTGCATTGAAGGAGAAGTATGGTGGTAGTATGCGATATGTTTTTGTGAAGGAGTTGCGCGGGGATAAAGAAAGCAATTGGACGGATATTAAAGATGTTCCGATGAGTGATGTTAGTGAAAAGCAATCGTTACTTTCGGAGGGGTATCGCGGGTATGAGATGGAGAAAACAAACGATACTTTCATTGTGAAGTTTGGACGATAATTTATATACAAAAAGAAAAGGATGTCACCTATTCAAAAATTTGAATGGCGACCTCCTCTTCTCTTTTGATGAACTGTACCTTGGTAAATAAAATTATATGAGCGATTTTTTGAATATATCGACCGTAACTCCAAATATATCAGCGATTTTTGAAATATATCGACTTACCGACAAAGATTGACAATAATCGCAACCTATATAATCCACATTACTAAACCGTCATCTTCCAACTCGATAACGCTAACCAGTTTTCCATTTCCTTATAATCAGGCATTATCTTCCCGACAAGACGCCAAAAAGATCGATCATGATTTAAATGGACCATATGACACATTTCATGAACAACTACATAGTCAATTACCTGCTGTGGTGCCATTGCTAACTTCCAATTAAACGTTAACTGCAAGTTCGAATCACAAGTTCCCCACGTGCGACTACTATCTGTAATACGAATGGAACGCGGTTTTGTTTTAAAGTTATTTTGATGTGCTTTAATACTCTTCTCTACTAACGCCTTGCACTGCTTATAGTAAAATCGTTTTAAAGCTTGCTGTATTTTCTCATCCTTAGGCTCTTTCACATAAATGTGGAGCTTATCTCCTTCAAAAATCGCATTGTCTTGCTCAATACTTATATCCTGAGAAATCTGTATCGGATACGTGTTTCCTAAATACAGAAACCCCTCTCCTTGATCATAAGCCTTTTCCTGTGGACCATGCACTCTCTCTTGCATTTCCTTACGTGTTTTCTGAATCCAATCCCATTTCTCCTCTAGCAACTGGACTAAGTATTCAACAGGTGTACCTTTTGGAGCCTGCACTTCCACATTTCCATACGAATCTACAAAAAGACGCACGGACTTTTTCTTCTTATAAGTTATATGAAAATTAATTGTCTCACCTAAATATGTATGTACCATTTCATCACCTAGCATATTATTTTTACAAATAAAAAAGAGTAGGATACGAACGTCCTACTCTATCTATTATATCATTTACTGCTTTAACGAACTTATTATCCTCTATACTTTACACCTAATCCCTTAATGAAATTCCTTGCGTATCTATCGCCACACTCTTTGTAGTTTTTATGGCCTTTTTTTCTTAACAGAGCGCCTAACTCTCCTTTTGTTACCGTAACGCCTACGCTATCTAATATATCAAGTACATCTTCACTCGTTAATGAAAGTGCAATTTTCATTTTCTTTAAAAGAAGGTTATTGGCACTCTCCTTGCTCTGTACAGGTGCCGGTTGTCCTGGTTTCGGATCTTGCTTTCCTCTTTTTAAAGTAATAAATCCATTTAAAAATGCCTCTAACATCATCATATCGCATGTTAGTACGTACTCATCTTCGATTACATCGTCATTTTCAACTTCATGTTGCGGCGCTCTCTTTATTTTTGTAAGCATATCAACTACTTCTTCTTTCGTTACTTCCATCCCGCCAAGTTTAAAGATTTCCACCATATCTATATCTCTTATATCTAAAGCATATCTTACTCTTTTTAATATATCGTTGTTGCTCATTGCCATTGTTTTTCCTCCTGAAATGTTGATTATAATAATGCTTTTAGCATGTGTAAATTAATGTCGTTAAGTTACTACTTTAACATTTTAGGGGGAGGTTTTGTAGTCTTAGGTGGATTAATACTTTTGGGGATGATTTTAAAACAGCAACATATGTTGTTTAGGCATTTTGAATTATCCATTTAAACCCAATCGAATTATAATGCTACTAGAGTTAATATGAGAGAGAATCAATATTGAATTATCTAATTGGTTATAAAGATGCTGAACGAAACTTCGGACATGAGGATCTAATGCTAACAGAATATACATATGGAGAGTCAGGATCTGATACTTAAAAGTACAAAAGGTAGATTTTCTATCCTTTCATAAAACAATACATAACAAGCTCTATATAACCGCATATTATGTGGTCGAAGAATTCGCGCTTATAAAAGATATCAAACTATGTAAAGAAGAATTAAAATCAAATACCGTAAAAGGTATTTTAGTTGGCAATAGGATAACTCCTTCCTTTGAAGATGATATTAATAAAGCAAAAAAGGATGGGATAATCGTACGAAATTACGGATGGGGATTTACAATTAATTAACACACTTGAAAATGGACTAACCTGATATAGGTTAGTCCATTTCTTTTTATACAACTCTAAATTTGTGATACGGTTCACCTTAACTAATCTAAATGAGTTTATTGTTTATTATTTATATAATTAAATTTAACAAGAAAGATTGTGCCTTCCGATCCTGTTTGAATTTCTATTTTTGCATTATGACGGGCAGCAATGGCATAACATATACCTAACCCCAATCCAGTTCCATTATCTTTGGTTGTATAAAATGGAGTACCCAGTTTCTCTAATACTTCAGGCTTGATACCTTTTCCTTGATCTCGCACTGCAAGCACCACACAATTTTGACCTTCCTTGTAAGTGCTAATGGTTAGTACTTTCCTTGTGCTCATCGCTTCTAAGCCATTACGATATAAGTTTATTAATAATTGCCGTATCTCATTACGGTTTAAAAGTAATTCCGGAATGTCATTTGTATCAACTTGAATATATTTATTTTGATTATACGTATCAACCTTTATTAAAGGAATAATGTCGTGAATAATTACATTTAAATCTAACATCTGCAAATCTGATTTCCTTGTATTACCCATTGAGAGAAATTCAGTAATAATAGAATTGGCACGATCAAGTTCTTCAATCATTAATTTAAAGTACTTATTATGTTTCTCATAGGTGTTCTCTTCTTTTAATAACTGCAAAAATCCCCGTACTGCTGTCACTGGATTTCTAATCTCATGACTGATACCTGCTGCCATTTGCCCTATTAACTCTATGTTGGATAACCTTTTCAATTCCTGCTCATATTGCTTTTTTTCCGTTATGTTTTTAAAAATACAACAAATACCATCATCATACGGGTATGCAATAACCTCGTGCCAATATTCATCAGAGGTAGAAAGAAATTCGAAATGAACTGTAGTTCGCTCTGACATTGCACGATGAAATTCCTTATACATAACTGTGTCGACGCTACTCCGGAAAATTTCCCATACATTCTTGCCTAATACATCTTTTGCTGTTTTTCTTTGTGGAAAATATTGATGCTTATTTACGTACGTAAATTCCCATTTATTATTCAAAGTAAAGAATCCATCCGTAATACTTTCAATCACACTTGTAACTTTTTCATTAGCAGCAGCTAGTTCTCTCGTTCGCTCTTCCACCATGCTTTCCAATTGATCCATATATAACAAGTTTGATAACGTAGGAGCTGTGGCATCAACGATAGATTTTGCCAGTTGAATTTTGGAATTATCGTAATTGTGAGCTTTTCCCTCTTTGCCAACGACGATTACCCCTAATACTCCTCCCATTGAAACCAATGGAATCATCAGTAGACCCTTACTATCTATATTTTTTGTTTGAATAACCTCTTGGATCTTGGCTTCATAGCTTTTCTCCATCCAATCCGCTTCTGTCCAATTGCAGTCCTTGCTTAACTTCGTTGTTTTAATCGTTGTTTTGTCTAGCGGGTCTAAAAGGTGGACGCCCATGTTTTTACTCTCTAAAATCTGTCCTAGGTAAAAAAAACATTTATCAAAACTCTCCTGTATCGAGGAACACATTGATAAATCACGGGTAACATTTAGTAACAGCTGCTTCTCGGCAATAAGGTTTTCCTTTTGTGTTAAATTATTTGCGTTTTGAATTGCGACCGCAGCCATATTTACATACGCTTCAACACTTTGAATTTCTGAATCTGTTAAGTTCATTGGAGCTCCATAATCAAATAAAAAAACCAGACCAAATAACTCCTGCCCAAATGAGATAGGCAGAGCTAATAAGGATTTAATTTTGAACGCATCAACTGGTCTCGGATCTGGTCGATGATCCTTTGAGGTATCAGGGATATAGATGGTTTTTTGGGTTTCAATAACCTCTTTTGCCAGTAAGTCTATTTCAGGATCAATTACCTGAGTATCGAGCGTTACGCCATTTATGGTCTCTGGTTTTCCTGCAAACCCTCTAAATGTTCCATCTTCCTGGGGTAAATAAATTCCAACAGCGTTGCACCTAACAATCTCCTCTGATATCGCCATTGTTACACGCTGCAATACTTCACGTAGTTCTAATTTTGTATTTATTATTTTTGTTATATTCGCGAGCCTAGAATATCTCGTCTGATCACTTAACATTCACATAGCCTCCAGTTATAGGCATAATAAAGTAAAACTTTAATCAGCCCTCACCAATCGGGCTTTTACGGGTAGCACGACTCCCACCTAACTTCTTTGCACTAGCTGAATTTTGAGGTGGGAGTTTTACTACCCGGCAAATAGCGGGATAAAATAAACATGATAATATCAGTGAAAATCAAGACCAACCATTTTCTCCTGTATTCATTTCTTATCCTTGTTTTACATAGAATACATCACTTACTTATGATACGGTTCACCTTAATTAAAATGAAACAAACACTAATTAAATCGCTATACCCTATCCCGCTAACTTTCAAAAGTTACAATGTTTCACTATCTCCATCCTTATCAACACTAGCCTCAAACTTATCAAGCAACGCACGCACTTCATCAGTCGATTTCGTGCTCATCAATTGATTTCGTAGTTCAGCAGCTCCAGGGAAGCCTTTTACATAAATTTTGAAGAAGCGATGAAGCCCTGTGATTGAGCGTGGCAGTACTTCTGCATATTGATCTTGAAGATCAAGTTGTAGTCTTAGAAGATCAAGATGTTCTTTACTACTATGTTCTCTTGGCTCTTTTTCAAAGGCAAATGGATTTTTGAAGATGCCCCGTCCGATCATTACGCCATCAATGCCGTATTTTTCGGCAAGTTCCATTCCAGTTTGACGGTCAGGAATGTCTCCATTAATTGTTATTAACGTATTTGGTGCGATACGGTCACGTAATTTTTTAATTTCTGGAATTAGCTCCCAATGCGCGTCTACTTGGCTCATTTCTTCTCTTGTACGTAAATGAATAGAAAGGTTCGCAATGTCTTGTTTGAAAATATGCGTTAACCAATCTTCCCACTCACTTAACTCTTTAAAGCCAAGTCGTGTTTTTACGCTGACAGGTAGTCCGCCCGCTTTTGCTGCTTGAATAAGTTCTGCTGCAACATCTGGACGTAGAATAAGGCCACTACCTTTTCCTCTCGATGCTACATTTGGTACTGGGCAGCCCATATTAATATCGATTCCTTTAAATCCTAGCTCTGCCATGCCAATACTCATTTGACGGAAATATTCAGGATTGTCTCCCCAAATATGTGCCACAATTGGTTGTTCATCTTCTGTAAAAATTAAACGACCACGTACACTTTTCATACCTTCTGGATGACAATAGCTATCCGAGTTTGTAAACTCTGTGAAGAATACATCTGGACAACCAGCTTCACTTACTACGTGACGGAAAACAACGTCTGTCACATCTTCCATTGGTGCAAGTACGAAAAATGGTCGTGGTAAATCACGCCAAAAATTATCTATCATTTCAAATTCAAATCCTCTCACTATGAATACAATTTCAAACTCTCAATTTATAATTTTTGAAAATCAGCAATATTTATTTTAACTAAAATCGTTTCTAAATGGTATTTTTATAAACCAAAAAGCAGATGGTATAGATTTTTTCTATATCAACTGCTTTTTCATTATACCAACTTAAGCCAAGCCACACACTCCACATGAGTCGTATGCGGGAACATATCAACAGGCTGTACTTCCTGCGTTTTATATCCGCCTTCTTCTAATACTTTTAAGTCGCGTGCTAATGTCGCTGGGTTACATGATACGTATACGACGCGTTTTGGCTTCATGTCGATCATTGTGTTTAGTAGTGCTTCGTCACAGCCTTTACGCGGTGGATCTACGACCATTGTGTCAGCAATTACGCCTTCTTTGTACCATTTTGGAATGACTACTTCTGCTTCTCCTACGCCAAATTCAGCGTTTGTCATGTTGTTTAGTGCTGCGTTACGGTTTGCGTCTTCAATTGCTTCTGGGACGATTTCAACGCCGTACACTTTTTTTGCTTTTTGCGCCAGGAATAAGGAGATTGATCCGATTCCGCAATAGGCATCGATTACTGTTTCGTTACCGTCTAACTTTGCGTATTCTAACGTTTTATCGTATAGTACTTTCGTTTGTTCTGGGTTTACTTGATAGAATGAACGTGCCGAAATCGCAAATTTAATGTCACCGATAAAGTCATAAATATATTCTGATCCGTACAGTACTGTCGTTGTGTCTCCGAAGATTACGTTTGTACGCTTCGTGTTTACGTTTTGAACAATTGATTTTACTTCTGGGAATTTCGCAACAATTTCTTCAATGATTGCTTTTTTGTTTGGTAGTTCAGCTGTGCGTGTAATAAAGACAAGCATAATTTCCCCTGTTACTTGTCCGTAGCGAGCCATTACGTGGCGAAGTGTTCCTTTGTTACGCTCTTCGTTGTATGCCGAGATACCATGTTTCTCACAAATACGTTTCACTTCTTGAATTAATGTATCGTTTTCTTCTGCCTGAATTAAGCATGATTCCATATTAATGATGTCATGCGTTCCTTGACGATAGAAGCCAGCTACAAGTCCGCCTTCACGTTCCCCAATTGGTACTTGTGCTTTATTGCGGTATACCCACGGGTTTTTCATGCCAAGTACAGGATGAACAGGAACATCGCTTAACCCGCCGATGCGCTGCATAACGTCGCGTACTTGTTTTTCTTTCGCTTGTAATTGTCCTTCATATGTTAAGTGCTGAAGCTGGCAACCGCCGCACTCATTGTACACTGGGCATTCTGCATCTTTACGATATGGACTTTCTTGATGAAGCTTCATTAAACGACCAAACGCGAAGTTTTTCTTCACTTTAATAATTTTAATTTGCGCTTCTTCACCTGGTAATCCGTTTTTAACGAAAATAGGATAGCCTTTTACTTTCGCAACACCGGCACCATCATGCGTTAAATCTTCAAATACTACATCTATAAACTCGTTTTTTTCAACTGGTGGCGTCATTTTTGTACTCATTTTCCGACCTCTCTTTTTCATAACACTGCGTTACATTTTATCATACTTATATGGTCTATTTCTATTGGAAGAAAAAAAGCTATTGACGATAGTTCTCTAGTAATGTTACGCTACTACTAATTTAATACGGACGATGTTACCTCATATATACTTGATAATATGGATCGAGAGTTTCTACCCGGCAACCTTAAATTGCTGGACTATGGGGAAAACTAATGAATATTAGCCTATGCGCAAAAAAGGACTCATATTGATTAGCTTTCTCTCATAGATGAAAGTGAATCCATATGGGTCTTTTTTTATTTTTATTTTTCTAAAAGGTCAGACATCTTACGTATGACATAAAACCTCTTCGTTTTATTTTTAGTAATATAACGAGCGTTTTATGTACAAACTTTATACGAACTTCTGAAAGGGGCAACTACATGCAATATGTAATGAGCATTATCGGCATTCTTGTCGTTTTAGGTTTATGTTTTGCTTTGTCAAACAACAAAAGTAAAATCAACTTCCGTGCAATTGCTATTATGATTGGTTTTCAAATTTTAATCGGTTGGTTTATGTTTGGCACAAAGATTGGTCAACAAATCATTGTTTTTATTGGTAAAGTTTTCAACAAACTAATTAAACTTGGTACGACAGGTGTCGATTTTCTCTTTAATGGAATTCAAAGAGATTTTGTCTTTTTCTTAAATGTATTATTAATTATCGTATTTTTCTCAGCACTACTTTCTATCTTTAGTTATTTAGGTGTTTTACCATTCATCGTTCGCGTTATCGGCGGTGCACTTTCAAAAATTACTGGTTTACCACGTGTTGAATCATTCCACGCAGTAAACTCTGTATTCTTCGGTTCAAGTGAAGCGTTAATCGTTATTAAAAACGATTTACAGCATTTTAATAAAAACCGTATGTTTATCATTTGTTGTTCTGCGATGAGTTCAGTTTCTGCTTCTGTTACAGCATCATACGTAATGATGTTAGATGCGAAATATGTACTAGCAGCTCTTCCACTAAACTTATTCTCAAGCTTAATCGTTTGTTCGTTATTAACACCAGTTGATACGAAAAAAGAAGATGAAGTGATTCAAAAATTTGATAGAACTCTATTCGGAGACAGCTTTATCGGTGCAATGATTAACGGTGCGCTTGATGGTTTAAAAGTAGCTGGTATCGTTGCCGCATTAATGATCGCCTTTATCGGTGTTATGGAAGTTGTAAACTACGTAATTAGCGCTGCTTCAGGTGCAATGGGATATGCTGTTACTTTACAACAAATCTTCGGTTATATACTTGCCCCATTCGCATTTTTAATGGGTATCCCAGTTCATGATATTATCCCAGCTGGTGGTATTATGGGTACGAAGATTGTCTTAAATGAATTCGTAGCAATCCTTGATTTAAAAGGCGCTGCTGCAACATTAGACCCACGTACAGTTGGAATCGTTACTGTATTCTTAATTAGCTTCGCAAGTATTAGCCAAATTGGGGCAATCGTTGGTACAATCCGTGCCCTTTCTGAAAAGCAAGGAAGCATCGTATCAAAATTCGGTTGGAAAATGCTATTTGCATCAACACTTGCGTCTATTTTATCTGCGACAATCGCTGGATTGTTTATTTAACAAAGAAAATCACCTTTGCTTACACAGCAAGGTGATTTTTTTATTATCATTTAAGAAACTGAGGAAAACTCTAATGCCTCTTCCTTATTAATAATTTCTCCCTTATATTTACCTTTCACCGAAATATCAATAATTGATTTATTTCCTGTTTCCATTTTCCCTAAAGAAAACATATATATTAAGTCATCTTTTTTTAACATCCATTGTTTTCCGTGCCAAGGACCAGTTAACTTCTGCTCTGGCGATGCCAGTATTTCTCCAAAATATTCACATTCTCCTAGAGATGTTTTTACTGTATTCTTCTCCGTATCAATAACTATATGTTTAAGAAGCTTTATACTTTCACTTGAAAAAATCTCTACTTCATGATCACTTTTTTTCTTAAATTTAAGCTTTCCATCCCTTGTATTCACCAATTTACTTTGATCAATTGCATTTAGTACAAACTCATACTCTTCTTTTGTAACACCGAAATTAAGATGATATGGAAGACTTTTTTTCTCAGCATGCTCTTCTACGTATTTTAAATACCATTCCATATTATTCGCTAGATGCTCTCTCATTCTTTGACCAATATTCCCTACTTTTTTAAGAGTATCTGGATCCATCTCTAACGTCATAATATCCGCCGTAACTTCCGCGTTCATAAGATGTGCTGGAATATACTCTTCCACACTATTCACCTTACTCACTTCACTTTGACAACCAACTACAAATAGCGATATGAGAAGGATATATACTATTTTTTTATATTTCATTTTGTTCTCCACTCCGTACATCATTCTACTTAAATTTATAGCGGTTCTTATTATAGTACAAAATCCTTATATTTTAATAAAAAAACTACTACCTATATGCATAATTGCATATTAACAAGCCTTCCTCTTACTTTAAAATTAGCTTAAAACACTTTCCAAATTATACAAATTACAAACGAACAATGTTATAATTTGTAAAAAAACATTGGAGGATATTTATGAAAGCCCACGCCCTTTTCGACTTCTTACATTTACTAGTTTTAAGCATGAAAAGCTATTATGTATGGGGAATGCCTATCTATGTCTTCATTATTCCTCTTATCTTTGTAGTTGGTTATATTATTATCAATTTGAATAAAAAACGAAAGAATACATCTATTCAAAGCCACTAATCTATCACCCTAATCCCCCTAAAAATCATATTCCCCTCATTTTCTTCAAATGATATGATGAACAAGGGTATATCCCCACCACTCTTATAGTGGTGGGGATTTTAATGTAAATATGCAACATAATACACAATAGAAGGTGATTTCATGAAAAAATACGCAGCAATTGCTTTATGTACATCTGCTATTCTAGCAGGCTGTAATACTAGCAATGTAAACCAGGAACCTAAAAAAGAGAAAAAGGTTCAAGAAGTTAAGAAGCAAGAAGAGACTGTGCAAGAACAAGGTAAAATTTCTTATAATCCGATTACACACGAATCTACAAACACAAGTATTCATATTACAGACATAAAAGATGCTTTAACCGAAGTACAATATAAAATTTGGCGCACAGCTGATGGAAAGGAAAGTGCTAAATCTTTTTCTTCTAAAGAAAAAGAGAAACAATTTACACTTCCTTTTGATATAAAAGAATTTGAAGGAAAACGCGGTGAGTTTCAGATTGAAGCAACAGGAATTAAAGAAGATGGGAAAACGATCCCGCTCACGAAATCTACTATTTCTTTCGAGCAAAAAGTGCCTGTTCTTATGTACCACGCAATTGATGATTATCACGGGCAAGGTATTAAAGATTTATTCGTATCGCCTGCTAACTTTGAAGCTCAAATGAAGTATTTAAAAGACAATGGTTATACATTATTAACATTTGAACGCTGGGGCGATATTAATAAAGTAAACAAGCCGATTTTCGTTACATTTGATGACGGTATGAAAAATAATATGAATGCATTTCGCATTTTACAAAAGCTAAAAGATGATACTTTCAAGCCAGCAGCAACGGAATATATGATTGTTGATAACGTTGATGTAGAAGGCGCTCTTTCTACATCTGAAATAAAAGAAATGGTTGATTCAGGTATTTTTTCTGTACAATCTCACACAGCATCACATGCAGACTTGCCGAAAATTACAAACTATGAAGAAGAATTAAAAGGATCGAAAGAGAAGCTCGAAAAAATAACAGGTAAGCCTGTTATCGCAATTGCTTATCCATTCGGTCATGTAGACGATAAAGTTGTCGCAGAAACAAAGAAATCCTATCAATTTGCAACGACAACGAAGCCTGGACAATTCATTACGAAAGGTGAACCGGATGAGTTGTTAAAAATGAAACGTGTCCGTATACACCACACAACTACTGTGGAGCAATTCGCCTCTTCCATTAAATAAATGTGAGAGCTCAATACATTTTGAGCTCTCTTTTTACTTTATATTTATATATATTTTTAGAATTTTCTTGTATTATATATAGTAAGAAATCTTTCAAACTAAAGGAGATTATACATATGTCATTTGAACAAACGTTAGAGAAATATGCTGCTCTTGCAGTCAATGTTGGTGTTAATATTCAACCCGGACAAACTTTATCAATTAGTGCACCTCTTGAGGCTGTACAGTTTGTACGCCTCGTTACAGAAAAAGCATATAAATCTGGTGCAAAACACGTATATGTTGATTGGAATGATGAGACGTTAACACGCTTAAAGTTCGATCTAGCTCCTGAAGAAGCTTTCTCTGAATTTCCTTCTTGGAAAGCACATGCTCGTGAAGAATTAGCAAAAGAAGGCGCTGCATTTATGTCTATTTATGCAGAAAATCCTGATTTATTAAAAGGTGTAGAAGCAACACGTATCGCAACTGCTCATAAAGTAGCCGGTGAAGCGATGAAAGTATACCGTGATTACGTACAAGCGGACAAAGTAAGCTGGTGTGTTATTTCTGTTCCTACGAAAGAATGGGCTGCGAAAGTATTCCCTGATGTAGCACCAGAGGAACAAGAAGCTAAACTATGGGATGCTATCTTCAAAGCTACTCGCGCTGATTTAGAGAATCCTGTGGAAGCATGGAAAGAACATGATGAAACGCTACATACAAAAGTTGATTACTTAAACGAAAAGCATTATAAAGCTCTTCATTATACAGGTCCTGGAACAGACTTAACGATCGAACTTCCAGAAAAGCATATATGGGCTGGTGCTGGTAGCCTAAATGAAAAGAACGTACCATTTATGGCTAATATCCCAACTGAAGAAGTATTTACAATGCCACTTAAAACAGGTGTGAACGGCCAAGTGTCTAGCACAAAACCGTTAGCATTTGCAGGTAACATTATCGATCACTTCACGTTAACATTTGAAAACGGACGTATCGTAGACTACAAAGCTGAATCTGGTGAAGAAGCTTTAAAACATTTAGTAGAAACAGATGAAGGCTCTCACTTCTTAGGAGAAGTAGCTTTAGTGCCTCATAACTCACCAATTTCAAACACAAATATTTTATTCTACAATACGCTATTTGATGAAAACGCATCTTGCCACCTTGCAATCGGAAGCGCTTATGCATTTAACTTAGTTGGCGGAAAAACAATGTCTAAAGAAGAACTTGCTGAAAATGGTGCAAACGCTAGTATTACACACAACGACTTCATGATTGGATCAGCTGAGCTTGATATCGACGGTATTACAGCTGATGGAAGACATGAGCCGATTTTCCGTAAAGGTAACTGGGCGTTTTAATATAAGAGGAGGCTACCCCAATGGGCAGCCTCCTTTTATTATGTCGTTTTTTCCGGCACATCAATATATTTCAAAAATCGCTGATATAAATTGTGACAAAGAAAAAAGCTATCTTCTACAAAAGATAGCTTTCATGATGCCGATGACACCTTAAGTCCAATTACTCCTAGAACAATAAAGAGAATACAACACGCTTGGAATAAGTTAATATGCTCTTTAAAGAAGTACACACTAATAATTGTAATAAGTAGTGTCCCTAGGCCGGACCAGATCGCATAAGCAATACTTAGGTTAATCTTCTTTACAACGATAGCAAAGATACTGAAGCAAATACCATAAAAAACGAAAATAAGGACACTTGGAACAAGCTTTGTTAAACCGTTTGATAACTTCATCGCAATCGTTCCAGCTACTTCAAAAATAATTGTTACGAGTAACAATAGCCAATATACCATACTAGAATCTCCTTCTCTGTTACCTTATAGAGATTCTAGTATACTACTTATAATCCTAATGAAATATATTTAACCTCTAAATATTCCTCAATGCCGAAATGGCCTCCTTCGCGGCCGATACCACTTTCTTTAAAGCCACCAAATGGTGCTTGTGCAACTGATGGAAGTCCATCATTCAAACCGATAATACCGTACTCTAACGCTTCGCTAATTTGGAATGCTTGGCTAATATCTTTTGTGAAAATATAAGCAGCTAAACCATATGGTGTATTATTTGCACGCTCGATTACTTCTTCAACTGTTTTAAATTTAGCAACTGGTGCAACTGGTCCAAATGTTTCTTCATTCATACAAAGCATCGTGTCATTTGCCAATCCAATTACTGTTGGCTGAATGAAATATCCATCTAACTCTGCAAATTTTTGGCCACCATATAAAACCTCTCCACCCTTTTGAATTGCATCTTCAATATGTTCTTGTACTTTCGAAATTGCATTCGCATCAATAAGTGGACCTACAGTTGTTCCTTCACCGAATCCGTCTCCAACTTTAAGTTGCTCTACAGCTTTTGTGAACTTCTCTGCAAATTCTTCGTACACTTCTTCTTGAACAAAGACGCGGTTTGTACATATACACGTTTGTCCTGCGTTACGGAATTTCGAACCGATTACCGCTTCTACCGCCTTATCTAAATCAGCATCATTCATAACAATAAATGGAGCGTGACCACCTAATTCAAGCGAAACCTTTTTCATCGTTTGCGCAGCGCTAGCCATTAATTCTTTCCCAATTTCAGTTGATCCTGTAAAGGAAACTTTTCGAACGCGCTCATCTTCCATCCACGTATCAGCAATTGCTTTTGCACTACCTGTTACAATATTTATTACACCTTTTGGAATGTCTGCTTCATGTGCTAATTCAACTAATTTCAATGCAGTTAATGGCGTTTGACTCGCTGGTTTCACAACTGCCGTACAACCTGCTGCAAGCGCCGGTGCTACCTTTCTCGTAATCATAGCGGCTGGGAAGTTCCACGGTGTAATAGCTGCCATAACCCCAACTGGTTGCTTCATAACTAAAATGCGCTTATTCGGATGAGAAGCAGGAATCATTTCACCGTATATTCTCTTTCCTTCTTCTGCGTACCATTCAACAAAACTATTTGCATAATTCACTTCACCAAGTGCTTCTGCAAACGGCTTCCCTTGCTCTCTCGTCATGATTGCTGCAATTTCTTCTTTATTTTCATCAATGAGTGTGAACCACTTTTTTAACTTTACTGCACGATCCGCTGCCGTTAATTTTGACCATAATTTAAAAGCCTCATGTGCAGCATCAACTGCTTGCTTTGCCTCTGTAATCCCGCCCTTTGGTACCGTTGCAAATACTTCCTTTGTCGCTGGATTATTTACTTCGATTTGTTCTTGTAGTGTAATCCACTCACCATTTATATACATCGCTTTTTTCTCTAAGTTTACGAACATCGCTTTTTTATCCAATGTTTTCTTCCTCCTCTATAAACTTCTTAATTTTCCTAGTAGCAGCAGATTGACTTATTTGCAAAAACTCAGCCACTTTATAACTTGATCCATACGTTTTATACGCTTTAAGAATAATATTTCTCTCTACCTCTTCCAGCATTCTATAAAGACTTTGTCCGGATTGTTCAACTGTTGCCTCTTGCATAGATAGTGGCAAATCTTCTACCGTTACAAAATCATCAGCAGTGATAACAATTCGTTCAATTACATTTTCAATCTCTCTATTATTTCCTTCCCAAGGGTACCCTACAAACATTTGCAACGTACTAGGAGCTAACTTCACATCACGTCCGTACTTTTTATTAAAATGCTGTAAATAATGATAAATGAGCGGCAAAATGTCTTCTGTTCTCTCCCGAAGTGGCGGAATTGAAATTGGAATGACATTCAGACGATAGTATAAATCTTTCCGGAATGTTCCTTGTTTCACCATCGTACTTAAATCTCTATTTGTTGCCGCTACAATTCTAACGTCCACCTTTTTTAACTCTCTTCCGCCTATAGGACGAAACGTTTTTTCTTGTAATACTTGCAAAAGCTTCGCTTGAATTTCAAGCGGCATTTCACCAATTTCATCTAAGAAAAGAGTTCCTTTATGCGCTGATTCTAATAACCCCTTTTTCCCTTCACGATTTGCACCTGTGAAAGAACCACCTGAATATCCAAAAAGCTCTGATTCAATTAAATTCGTCGGTAATGCCGCACAATTAATTTCATAGAAATTTTCATTCTTCCGGTGACTTACTTCATGCAAATGACGTACTAATCGGCTTTTACCCACTCCAGTCTCACCTAAAACGAGAACTGTACTATCTACTACAGATACTTTTTTTATTGTTTCGACTATTTTTTGCATAGCGCTACTTTTAAAAATAAGACCTTCGTGTTCATATGTTTCTCTTAATTCTTTTTTATATGTTTTTAACTGATTATCCATCTCCTCTACCTTTTGACGTAATTGATAGAGTTCTGTAAGATCACGAGAATAACTAATCACTCTTCTTAAATTTCCTTCATCATCAAAAACAGGTCTTGTACGAACATGCAAATACTCTCCTGATTTTGTTGTTTGAACAAGTTCAACTGGTCTTTTCTTTTCAATTACTTCTAATGTTGCAGACGGATAAAAAATTCCTTCTTTCTGTAGTTCTTTTACATGCTTTCCTACTAATTCCTTAGCAGAGAGTTGGTAATGTCTTTCACACATACTATTTACACGCACAACGATTCCTTTATCATCTGTAACAAAAATTTCGTCAAATGCATATTCAAATACATCTTGTAAATCCATCAACACTCGTTCCTTTTCTGCAACCATCCTAGCCACTCCCTACTTCATATCCATCGATTCACTTTACTACCTTTATTATAAAGTGAATTTTCTGCATTTTATATAGAGTAAGCTAGAATGTTTGCGATTTATAATTCAGTTTTTAAACACGAGCGATGTTTGCTTGCTCATAACAAGCTTGCAATGATTCTTCAATTATTGTTAAACCTTCCTCTAGCTGCTCATCTGTAATAACTAATGGCATTAACACGCGAATAACATTTCCATATGTTCCTGCTGATAGTAGAAGTAATCCCCGTTTATTTGCTTCCGCACATAAATTAGCTGCCAATGTTTTGTCAGGCGCTTTCGTCTTACGATCTTGAACGAGCTCAAATGCACACATTGCCCCTAAGCCACGCACATCACCAATGCAATTATATTTATTTTTCATCTCTTCAAATCGGTTCATTACGACTTTTCCTAATTCTATCGCTCTATCATTTAATTTCTCTTTTTCAATTACATCAAGCACAGCTAATGCAGCCGCACATCCTAGTGGGCTTCCTGCATACGTTCCTCCCAGCTCTCCCGGTGCAGACTCATTCATAATTTCTTTACGGCCAATAACACCACTAATCGGTACACCAGCACCTAGTGATTTAGATACTGTAATTAAATCCGGAACGACATCATAATGATCAATTGCAAAGTATTTTCCGGTACGACTAAAGCCTGTTTGAATTTCATCAGCTACAAATAAAATACCGTGCTCTGAACAAATACTGCGTACTTCTTGAACAAATTTCTTACTTGGAACGATAAATCCACCTTCCCCTTGAACAGGTTCCATCACAACGGCTGCAATTGTTTCTGGTGCTACTTCTGATATGAAGAAGTTCTTAAACTCTTCAATGATAAAATCATCATACTGCTCTTCTGTTAACCCTTCTGGACGACGGTATTCATATGGGAATGGTGCTTTATAAACTTCTGGAGCAAATGGACCAAATCCAAATTTATATGGTTTTACTTTACTTGTCATCGTCATTGTCATTAATGTACGCCCATGAAACCCTTTAGAAAATGCGATAATCCCAGGTCTCTTCGTATATTTACGAGCGATTTTCACCGCATTCTCAACTGCTTCTGCACCACTATTTAAAAACAGGACTTGTTTATCAAAACTTCCTGGCGCTAATACAGCAAGCTTTTCCGCTAATTCAATATATGGCTCATACATCATGACATTAAATCCCGTATGAATATATTGATCTACTTGTTTATGAAGTGCTTCTTTAACAGCTGGATGACAATGTCCTACGTTAATCGTCCCTATTGCTCCTGCAAAATCAATGTACTGATTACCATCAACATCTGTTACAAGAGCTCCATCTGCAGACTGTACGAATGTTGGAATACCATTACTTACTCCTTTTGGTACTATATTTTGGCGGCGTTCTAATAAAGACGCTGCTTTCGGTCCTGGAATTTGTTCATTTACTTTAGCAAATTTTTTTGTGTTCATTGTGTACCCCATCCTTTTCTATACAATGTTTTCTCTTTATATTGCAAGATGTATGCCAACTTCCCCTTTCTAGTATTCATCCCATCCTCTTAATATCTCAGCATAAAAAACAAGTCTATAAAGACTCATAAAGAGTCTTTATAGACTTGTTCGTTTATACATTAGACTTTCCTTGTTTCCAAATAAACTCACCTGAATGAGAAATTAAACCTTCAACAGATTGTAACACTAAATCTGCAAGTGGTTCTAACGTTTGACGATCACCCGTACCAGATAGTACACCAATAGCATAGCAGTCGCCACCATTTTTCGCTAAATGTAAATCCGTCGGTGTATCCCCGACGACCGCTACTTCACATGTTTCTAAATTAAATCTCTCACAAAACGATTCTATAATTCTTTTATCTGGTTTTTGTGCCGGAAACGTATCTGAGGCTATGACACAATCAAAAAAGGGTTCTAATTGATACTGCTTTAAAAATAATTCTGTCGGTGCAAAATCATCAGCTGTGACGATACCTAAAATAAGCCCCCTATCCTTTAATGCTTGTAAAACTTTTGGTAAATCTGCCGTCATCCTCATATGTTCTCGATACTCATACATAAGAGAAAACAACTTTTCACTTACCCATTCATGCATCTCTTCTTCTCTAGATGAAACGATATACTTACAAATCCCCTTCGCTACATCAAAGCTCGTTCCAGCTGCTAGCGCACTACGCGGATGAACAACTGCTCCGTCTACGCCAATCTCTTTTAATATAACCTGCTGCATTGATTCTGGTAATTGATATAAATTTATACATTCAGCTACAAGCTCTTCAGCTACTTTTATCCAAATTGAATGAAAATCCATTAATGTCCCATCTTTATCAAATAGTATTGCTTTTACCTTCTCCATAGCACCCTACCTCTCATTTCTTATCTCTTCTAGTGTATCAATAAAATATGGATATAAAATAAACGGATTGTAAAAATACCATAAAAATCAAACTAACTTCCAATTTACAATTCACCTGCATAAAGTGAAACTTTAATCAGCGGGAGAATCTTATTACTCGCAAATAGTGAGGTAAAAGCAAAAAAAAGATGCCTTTACAGGGCATCCTCTTGGTGTTCTGGAACAAATAGTTCCAGACAATGATATATATTTTCGAATTCCATCGGTGCATCTCCACCATATTCACCATCTAAATTAATCATTAATTTATCTGGTGAATGCACTTTAATTCGATTCGCTTGTGTATATAGCACTTTTGGATTGTTAATATGTTCCCCTCGCTGCGCTTGTGTTGCTGCTTTAATTAAATCAGCGATAGAACCTTTTTTCAGCACTAATAAATCAAATAACCCATCGTTAATAGACGCATATGGTGCTACCTTTTCAAATCCACCAACTGAACGAGTATTTGTAATTAAAAACATCGTAATTTCTTCTTGTAGTAACTTCCCATCATACTCGATTTCAACATATGTTGGATGTAATGATGGTAACATTTCGATTCCTTTTAAATAGTAAGCAAGTTGACCTAATACCGTTTTCAGCTTACTTGGCACTTCATATGTTAATTCTGTAATACGGCCGCCACCAGCAATATTAATGAAATATGTATCATTCGCTCTACCAAGATCTAACGGAACTGTTTTCCCTTCACAAATAATATCCGCAGCCTCTTCAATAGCACGAGGTACACCAATCGCACGCGCAAAATCATTTGTCGTTCCAACTGGAATAATTCCAAACTTTGGACGATGTTCATGTCCTACTAAACCGTTCACCACTTCATTTAACGTACCGTCACCACCAGCTGCGATAACAACATCAAACTTACGATCCGCAGCTTGCCTCGCTGCCACAGTCGCATCTCCAGGACCAGTTGTCGCATGACAAGACGCTTCATATCCAGCTTGTTCTAATTTTTGTAATACTTCTGGTAAGCTCTTCTTAAATAGCTCACGTCCAGAAGTAGGGTTATAAATAATCCTTGCTCGCTTCATCATTTATTAGCACAGGAAATTTCTTTATGTATCGAAAAAGAACATACCGAACTTCTATTCAGTATTCCCATGCCTACCTCCTCTCATCTTCCTATCCTTCTTTTATCCCGCTCAAACAGGCAGTAAGAACCCGATTCGTGTAGCCCATCAAAAGTAAATATTCATTTCAATGGTTTTGTTTTATTTTACAAAAAAATTTATGTCCATCTATTTCCTCACATCAATTTACATATAACGAATAATAATTATCTATTATTTCATGAGATGAAAAAAACCTCTATGTCTAGATTTATCATTATTCCCACCTTTTTGCAACTATCATACCATAGTTGCTATACAAACATTTTTTCACTTTTGACAGTTAATCAAACGTTTATTTAAATTATTTTTCACCATTTAAACAAACGTTTGATTAACTCAGAAAAAACACCCAAATACGGGTGTTTTTTCTGTTTAATCTTTAAAAATCTATACTATTTTAGCGCTCAAAAATAAGAATTCCTCTTTTATTTTTATCGCTTATTAATCTCTTCAAGTAAGATTTTGTTAACAAGTGGTGGGTTGGCTTGTCCTTTTGTCGCTTTCATAATTTGACCAACTAAGAAGCCAATTGCACGGTCTTTACCGTTTTTAAAGTCTTCGATAGATTGCTCATTATTATCAAGAATTTCTGTTACAACTTTACGAAGTGTACCTTCGTCAGAAATTTGAACAAGACCTTTCGCTTTAACGATTTCTTCTGGGTCTCCACCTTTTTCAATTAATTCGTTAAATACTTTCTTCGCGATTTTAGAAGAAATTGTACCTTTTTCAATTAATTGAACCATTTTAGATAAACCAGCAGGCGTTAATGCAACGTCTTTTAATTCTTTTTGTTGTTTGTTTAAGTATGCAAGCACTTCACCCATTAACCAGTTTGATGTTAATTTCGCATCAGCACCGTCTGCAACAGTTGCTTCAAAGAAATCAGACATTTCTTTCGTTAATGTTAATACGTGTGCATCATAAGCCGGCAAGCCAATTTCTTCAACATAGCGAGCTTTACGTGCATCTGGAAGTTCTGGAATCGAAGCACGTACTTTTTCTTTCCACTCATCGTCGATGTAAAGTTCAACTAAGTCTGGCTCTGGGAAGTAACGGTAATCGTCAGATCCTTCTTTTATACGCATTAAGATTGTTTTCTTCGTTGCTTCATCATAACGACGTGTTTCTTGTTGGATGATACCACCAGATAATAATTCTTTCTCTTGGCGCACTTGCTCATGCTCAAGACCTTTTTGCACGTAAGTGAAAGAGTTTAAGTTTTTCAGTTCTGCTTTTGTACCGAACTTCTCTTGTCCAACTGGACGAAGTGAAATATTCGCATCACAACGAAGAGAACCTTCTTCCATCTTACAATCAGATACACCTGTATATTGAATGATTGATTTTAACTTCTCTAAGTACGCATATGCTTCTTCTGGAGTACGCATATCTGGCTCAGATACGATCTCGATTAAAGGCATACCTTGACGGTTGTAGTCTACTAATGAACCATCAGCTGTATGCGTTGATTTACCAGCATCTTCTTCTAAATGAAGACGTGTAATACCGATACGTTTCTTTTTACCGTCTACTTCGATTTCAATCCAACCATTTTCACCAATTGGCTTATCAAATTGAGAGATTTGGTAAGCTTTCGGATTATCTGGGTAGAAATAGTTTTTACGGTCGAACTTCGTTTCCGTTGCGATTTCACAGTTTAATGCCATTGCAGCTTTCATTGCAAAGTTAACTGCTTCTTTATTTAAAGTAGGAAGTACCCCTGGGTATCCTAAGTCAATTACACTTGTTTGTGTATTTGGCTCCGCTCCGAATTCTGTTGGACTCGCAGAGAAAATTTTCGAATTTGTTTTTAACTCAACGTGAACCTCTAAACCAATAATTGTTTCTAAATTCATCTATGCTCGCCTCCTTACAGACTTGCTTTTTTTGTATGATAGTCTGTTGCTTGCTCAAACGCATGTGCAACGCGGTAAATTGTCGCTTCATCGAAGTGTTTACCAATGATTTGTAGACCAAGTGGCATGTTGTTAGCACCGAATCCACATGGAACAGAAATCGCTGGAACACCCGCTAAGTTTACTGGGATTGTTAAAATGTCATTTGCATACATTGTCATTGGATCGTCCACTTTTTCGCCCACTTTAAATGCCGGAGTTGGCGTTGTCGGTCCAATAATAACATCATAGTTAGCAAATACATTTTCAAAGTCATTTTTAATTAATGTACGTACTTGTTGTGCTTTTTTGTAATATGCATCATAGTAACCAGAGCTAAGTGCAAATGTACCAAGCATAATACGGCGTTTTACTTCATCTCCGAAACCTTCGCTACGTGTGTTTTTGTAAAGATCTAATAAGTTATTTACATTATCAGAACGAACACCGTAACGTACACCATCAAAGCGTGAAAGGTTAGCTGATGCTTCAGAAGAAGATAATAAGTAATACGTTGCTAGAGCGTATTTAGAGTGCGGAAGAGATACTTCCTCCCAAGTTGCGCCCATACCTTCTAACACTTTTAATGCAGCTAGTACTGACTCACGAGCTTCTTCGCCAACACCTTCGCCTAAGTATTCTTTCGGTACAGCAATGCGTAAACCTTTAACGTCGCCTGTTAAACCAGCTAAGTAGTTTCCTACTTCAACGTTTGCAGAAGTTGCGTCCATGCGGTCAATACCTGAAATAGCTTGTAATAGGTATGCATTGTCTTCTACTGTACGTGTAATCGGTCCGATTTGGTCAAGTGAAGATGCGAATGCTACTAATCCGTAACGAGATACGCGTCCATAAGTTGGTTTTAAACCTACAACGCCGCAATATGCGGCTGGCTGACGGATAGAACCACCCGTATCAGAACCTAGAGAGAATAATACTTCTCCTGCTGCTACAGCTGCTGCAGAACCACCACTAGATCCGCCTGGAACGTAATCTAAGTTCCATGGGTTTTTCGTAGCATAGAAACCTGAGTTTTCATTTGAAGAACCCATTGCGAACTCGTCCATATTTAACTTACCGATTGTAACTGTGTCAGCAGCTTTTAGCTTTTGTACAACTGTCGCATCGTAAATTGGATCGAAGTTTGCTAACATTTTGCTCGCACAAGTTGTACGAAGACCGTTAGTTACAATGTTATCTTTTACACCGATTGGCATACCGAATAATAAACCATTATCTTCAGCACCAATCTTTGCATCTAATTCTTTCGCTTTCGCGCGTGCATTTTCTTCATCTAATGTAAGAAAAGCTTTTACGTTATCTTCAACATCCGCAATACGTTTGTAAGATTCTTCTACTAAATCCGTAACGGAAATTTCTTTGTTGTTTAACTTCTTATGTAACTCTGATACCGAATGATCAAATAATGACATCGAAATTCCCTCCTCTATTCTAATACTGCTGGAACACGGATTTGATTATCTTTGTGATCCGGTGCATTTTTTAATACTTCTTCTACTGGTAAACCTTTTTCTGGTACATCTTCACGCATAACATTTTTCATAGTTAATACGTGAGTTGTTGGTTTTACATCAGTTGTATCTAATTCATTTAACTGTTCTGCAAATGTAACAATTGCATCTAGTTGTTTTTGAAATTTTTCTGCTTCTTGATCAGTAATTGCAAGACGTGCTAAATGTGCTACGTGCTTTACATTCTCAACGGAAATTCTTGACACGGCTAGGCCACCTCCATAATATATCGTTCAATCTACAATACTATTGATGATACCAAATTTTCAGTACTTCAAGCAAGTCAACACACGGTACTTACGGTATTTTTACATAAAAAAAGAAAGGCAAATGCCTTTCTTTACGATTTACTCTTTATCTAACGGTTTATTTTTCGGAAATCTCTCGTTATCCTCTTCATTATCACGAATTGTTTTTTGTAATACAAAACAAGACATCGTTAAAAATAATGTTCCAATTAAATAGTATCCTTTTACACTAAGCGTTTCATCTAACGTATAAATCCCAATTAGCATACCTGAAAGCGCGCAAACAAATGAAGTCCATGCTAAAAACGTGAACGCTTGCGTATTTCGTCTTCTCATCGTTCTCCCCCTCGTTGGCTGTACACCCATTATAGATAAATATATTTATCATGATGGATTTTTATGTAAATTCTATTTTGCTATTTATAAATCTATCATAAAAAAATATTATTTTAAAGATAGTTTTCTGTCTAATCCGAAAAAACAGTTAAAATTATTGACATTTATTTCAATTCCACATAAAATAAAAACAAATATTACGAACCTCGAAATATACGGGAGTGGAAATAATTGTTGCAATATGAACATTTTTTAGACTTACTGCTAGATAACGCCAAGAAACTTTTCTATCCTGAAGAATGGGTCAGTCTAGATTTAACACTTTCTAAAACAGAAGTATTTTGTTTACTTTGGATGGAGCGAAACACAGATATTACAATGACAAAAATCGCTGAACTTCTTGATATACCAATGAGTACAACGACAGGCGTTGTAAATCGTCTTGTAAAAAAGGGGTATATTGAACGATACCGTGATGAAAACGATCGACGTATTGTATTAATTCGTTTAACAGAAAACGGCTTAATGCTCGTTCAAGAAGTGAAACAAAATGCGGCCCATTACTTTAACCTAGTGACAGAAGCTTTGTCAGAAGAAGAAACAGCTTTCTTACTACAAATATTCCAAAAGATCATGAATCACATCGCTACGTCACAGCAAAAAACAGAAGAAAAGGTTTCTACACCTAAAATGAAAAACATTCCGATTGAATAAAACCCTAGCTGGGTTTTTATTCAATTAAATACTTCGACACTCGTAATATTCGAAACTCGAAACAAAGGGGATAGAATGATGAGAATTATTTTGTATACAGGTAAAGGCGGCGTAGGAAAAACTAGCATTTCAGCAGCAACAGCACTCCAAAGCGCAAAAAAAGGATTAAAAACATTAGTAATGAGTACAGATCCTGCTCATAGTTTAGGAGATTCATTTGGCATAAAACTATCTTCTGAACCATTAGAAATTCGAGAAAATTTATGGGCACAAGAGATTAATACGATTTATGAAATGGAAAAAGGCTGGGGAAAGTTACAGAAATACATTACACTGCTCTTCACTTCCAAAGCAGCTGATGATATTACGACAGAAGAATTAACGATGTTTCCTGGTATGGAAGATTTAATTAGCTTACTTCGAGTACTCGATTATTATAAAAAAAACACATACGACGTTATCATCATTGATTGCGCTCCAACAGGAGAAACATTAGCAATGCTTAGTTTTCCTGACATGCTCGGTTGGTGGATGGAAAAATTATTTCCTATTAAAAGAAAAGTTTTAAAAGTCGTTCGTCCTGTAGCTCAACCACTTCTTGGTGTCCCCCTTCCAACCGATGATATTATGGACGAATTAACAAATACACTTGAACAGCTTGGAGAAATGAGAGATATTTTATCGAACCGAGAAATAACAAGTATCCGCATCGTTGTAAATCCTGAAAAAATGGTCATTAAAGAAGCTCAGCGTAGTTTTACTTATTTAAATTTATACGATTATAACGTAGATGCCATCATGATTAACCGTGTCATCCCTAACACTGTCACCGATCCTTATTTTCAAGCATGGAAAGATACGCAAAAGAAATATAAAACATTAATTCAAGATAGTTTTCAGCCACTTCCTATTTACGAAGCTCCCATGTTTGAACAAGAAGTTGTTGGTTTACCTATGTTAGAGCGTGTAGGCAATGCTTTATTTAAATCCGATCCTTCTCCTACTGAAGTGAAATTCAATGGTCGCACACAATATGTGAAAAAAGATGGCGATGAGTATATTTTCGTTCTGTCCATTCCCTTCTCAAACAAAAGTGAACTTTCATTAAATCAAAAAGGTGATGAGCTTATTATTCGAGCCGGCTCTGTTAAACGGAACATCACATTACCAAAAACATTAACACACCTTTCTATTCAAGGAGCCAAGTTTGAAGAGGATGTACTAAACATTCGATTTGGAGGTGTGGTGCATGCATGAGGAATTACTACGAAAAGTAATTCGGACAAAAGTAAGAGTCGGTATGCGTATATTAGAAGAGCTACCTACTCCAATCCAGCAATCAGCTAAACAAATGCTAAGTATTTTGCAAGAGGAGCTAGCTGCTTATCCGAAAGAACGAGACCATCATGAAGATAATTTAAAAAGTATCATAATTGAATAATCATCTCTGTATAGAGGGCCTTTTTTAGGCTTTCTATACTTTATTGGAGTGATATAAGTTGATGAAAAAACATTCCACTATTACGCTTTGGATCATTCCATTATTATTTTTCATTCATAACCTTGAAGAAGCTTTCCAAATGCCACAATATCTTGCTAATCAATTTTCAATTCATCTTATAACTAGCCAACAATTTTTCATTGCCATTTCCATATTAACAATCTTCGTCGTACTTATCATCTTTCTATATCAACTAAACTTCTTGTCTTCTATATATTGGATTATTTTTATACAAGGAGCCATTTTCTTTAACGCTGTGCAACATATTATTTTGTTTTTGATTTATCGCTCCTATAATCCTGGCGTAATATCCTCAGTTTTCATTGTTATCTTTTCTATTTTCTTTTTTTCATCCAAAAGACAATTAATTCATAAAAAGCAATTCGTAATTACACTCATTTTCAGCTTACTTTCTTATCCTATTATAATTTGGATTACCTTACTATTCGCTAGCTGCTTTCAGTAATAAAAAAAGACCAGGAAAACTCCCGGTCCATCACTCTACTTAACAAACATTGGATTCTATGTTATACAAAATTGGAAGGTACAGAATTAGGGTTTTGTTTGTTAAGTAGATTATATGTTGAACGAGCTAACAGCGGAGGGGTTCCTACTGTTAGTCGTTAAACTCAATAATTATTTTACGATTTTTTCAAGCTCATCAAGTGAAAAATCTACTGAAATTGAACCATCATTTGTTTCTTTCTTAATTGCATCTGTTACTTCTTTTGAATGATATAGTTCAATTACTTTTTTCAGTGTTGGATCATCTTTATCTTTCGTACGAGCTGCGAAAATATTAATATATGGCTTCGCATTTTCATTTTTCGGATCTTCTAAGAAGATTGGATCCTTCGCTGGATCTAATCCAGCTTGACCAGCAACACCGTTATTAATAACTGAAGCTGCTACATCTTTTAATACACGAGGTGTTTGCTGTGCGATAACCGGTGTAATTTTTAACTTCTTCGGATTTTCAGCAATACCACTTGGATCTCCAAATAATCCAAAGTCTTTCTTAAGCTTTAATAATCCAGCTGCATCAAGAAGTTTTAATGCGCGCGCTTGGTTCGTTGGATCATTTGGAATAGCAATTTCTGAACCATCTGGGATTTCATTTGCTTTCTTATATTGTTCAGAGTATAAACCCATTGGTGCAATTTGCGTTGTACCGACAGCTGTAATATCTAACTTATGCTCCTTTTTAAATTGCTCTAAGAAAGCGATATGCTGGAATGAGTTTAGTTCAATATCTCCATCAGCTAACGCCTTATTTGGCGTTGTGTAATCAGAGAACTCAACTAGTTTAATTTTAATCCCTTCTTTTTCAGCTTTTTTCTTCAAAATTTCCCAAGCGTCTCCATCTGTTCCAGTTACACCGACGCGAACTACCTTCTCTTTCGCTCCTGCACCTGTATCTCCACCTGAGCAGCCGCTTAAAGCTGTAATTCCTACGATTGCTGATAATGCAAATGCTAAAATTTTCTTCATTTTCTTTTCCCCTCTTCCTTTTTATGATCTGCGTAAAAAGACTTTTGCAAAGTAGTTTCCTAAATTTTGAGCTATTTGTACGAGAATAATAAGTAAAACAACCGTTACGAACATAACTGACGTATCAAAACGTTGATAACCATATGTCATTGCTAAGTCACCAAGACCGCCACCACCGACAAGCCCAGCAACTGCAGAAAATTCAATTAAACCAACTGTCATAAACGTAACACCTAAGATTAATGGCGCTAACGCTTCTGGCACAAGAATTTCAAAAACAATTCTAATTGGTGAAGCTCCCATTGCTTGCGCTGCTTCAATTACCCCTTTCGGAACAGAAACAAGATTTGTTTCAACCATTCTAGCAATACCAATTGATGCAACTAACGTCATTGGGAAGATTGCTGCTGCTGTTCCAATCGTCGTTCCGATAACACTTCTTGTTAGTGGGCTTAAAGCTACTAAAAAGATAATGAATGGAACCGGACGAATTGTATTAATTATGATATTAAGAATAGAAAAGACCCATTTATTTTCTAAAAAGTTTCCTTTCCTTGTTACATATAATAGTAAACCTAGAGGTATACCAAGAATTGTAGCAAATATAAGAGTTACAATTACCATTAAGAGGGTATCCCCCGTCGCATCTAATATGCGGGGCCAAAATATACTCCAATCAACTCGCATGAGCTTCTACCTCCTTCAGCTGCACTTGCAGTCTTAGATGTTGTAACGCTTTTTGAATTTCCTTCTGTTCACCTTGCAATTCTACAAGAAGATTTCCAAATAGCACATTTTGAAGTTCAATAATATTTCCGTACAATACATTTACATCGACGCTATAGTTCTTCGCGATATAAGATAGTACTGGCTGCCCTGTCTCCTCACCAGTAAATGTTAAGCGATAAATTTGTCCACCATTTTGAATTTTCGCTAGAACACTGTCTGGTAAGTGATCATTAATAACAGAACGTACAAAGTTTTGAGTTGTTTTTGTTTTTGGTTGTGTGAAAACGTCAAATAGTTTTCCTTCTTCAATAACTTTCCCCTTCTCCATTACAGCTACACGGTGACAAATTTCTTTCACTACGTGCATTTCATGTGTAATAAGTAGAATCGTTAAATTATATTCTCGATTTACTTTCTTTAATAAGTTCAGAATTTCTGTCGTTGTTTCTGGATCTAAAGCTGATGTTGCCTCATCACATATGAGAATATCCGGTGATGTCGCCAGTGCTCTTGCAATCCCAACGCGCTGTTTTTGTCCGCCTGATAACTGCTCTGGATAATAGTTTGCTTTATCTTCTAAACCAACAAATTTTAGTAATTCAGTTACTCTTTCTTTTATTTCATTCTTTGGCAATTTCGCTAACTTTAATGGATATGCAATATTTCCAAACACTGTTCTTGAATTAAATAAATTAAAACTTTGAAAAATCATCCCAATTCTTTGTCTTAATTTCCGTAATTCTTTCGTCGATAATGATGTAATATCTTTATCATCTATTGAAATCGTTCCCGCAGTTGGTCTCTCTAGCATGTTTACTAGACGTAATAACGTACTCTTTCCAGCACCACTAAATCCGATAATGCCAAAAATTTCGCCCTTTTCAACTGATAGCGTTACATCCTCCACTGCATGAACAGATTGCCCACCTGATTCATATACTTTACTTACATTGTTAAAAGAAATCATTTTCTTCCCTCCTATATGCTGTAAAACTTAAAGTAGAGCTTTCGAGGTAAAATAAAAAGTGCTCCCCTTCTTATCACTTGTAAAAGATAAGAAGGAGAGCACTTATATGTACTCGTTCACATCTTCTCATCTTCCAAGCTTACTTTAAGCTTGCTGGAATTAGCACGGTATTAAAAAATCCGTTGCTGAGGTATCGTAGGGCCAGTCCCTCCACCTCTCTGGATAAGAGTGTATCGATTTAATTATCATTTAATTAATTCTCATTATAGAACTCAGAATAATAAGAGTCAATACATTTTTCGGAAAAATATTAATTATTTCTCTATTAAAATTTTTAAATAAAAATTCACAATACAATGTTATGTTAAATTCTCCTCACTCATATTTTTTAAAAGGAGAATCCTCTCTATGAATTGAATAACATTATTTGAATATGAAACTCGGAGGAAGATGAATATATGAAAACAGCCCTTTTGCTCGTCGATATTCAAAATGACTATTTTCCAAATGGAAAGATGGAATTACGTAATCCAGTAGAAGCAAGTGAATATGCTAATCAGCTACTGCAACATTTTAGAATAAGAAACGAACCTATTTTTCATATCCAGCATGTAGCTATAAAAGATAACGCTACTTTTTTCCTACCCAATACAGAAGGTGTCCATATTCACGAAAATGTCCGTCCACTTAGAGAGGAAACCGTTATCCTTAAACATTATCCAAATAGCTTCCGAGAAACTAATCTTCTAGAACGATTACAACATTCAGGAATTGAGCACGTCGTAATATGCGGGATGATGACCCATATGTGTATTGATGCTACGGTAAGGGCTGCTTTTGATTTTGGCTTTCACTGTACCCTAATACACGATGCTTGTGCTACAAAAGATCTTTCATTTAAGAATGCTACTATACCAGCTGTTTATATTCATAATACAATTTTGGCGAGTTTGAATAATATATATGCTGAAATACTTAGCACAAAAGAGTTTGTACAACGAAAAAAATCCTTTTGAAAATTCAAAAGGATTTTTTTCGACTATATCATAGTATATTTACCATCTATTTATGCCCTATTTTTAAGAATTCATATTATATCTATAACAACCTTACTAATTATTTACATTGATACATTATCATTTTTACTATCTTTTGATTGAGTCCAATTTTTCCATAAAAATTGAATATTACATGTACGAGAAGCTTCCTTAAAGCTCATTCCTGTTAATGGATAACATGTGATTTTCATACTTGCAAAAATTATAATTGCTATCATTGTTATAGCCGTAATTATTATGAAAGCAGCCAGTAACATCCAAATTGATTGTGCTGGCCAAAGATTTAATTTATTCCCAATATATACAACTACTAAATTATGCATTAAATACACACCAAATGAAAAAGCAGATAAAACTTGTATTCCCTTAAACATAAATGGCTTCATTGAGTAATTCCTAAAATATTCTTTTACTAATAAGAAGATTGAACCTGAAAGTATTACTTCGAATACTCTAACATACGCCTTGAAATCCTCAGAGTACTCTCCGATTTTAACCGTTTCATACCAAGTACCCAATATAATTAGAAGTGTATCTATAACAATTATGGATAGTAACAACCTTTTTGATACCTTCTTCTCATACGTCATTAAATAATAACCTAAGAGGAAATACCCTATATATCCACCTAAAAAGTTCATATCAAAATTAGGATACAACGTGAATATTGGTTTTAATTTATTTGGAACTAGTACTGCAATTGTTGGCAATAGCGAACTTACTATAAACCAAAGAATTAACATGTACTTTATAAGCTCTTTACTTAAAGCATCTACCATTTTCTTTAAAAGAGGAGAAAGAATATACAAAGGAATAATGGCATACATAAACCAAAGGTGTACTGTCGCCGCTTGATTCGGTATGTATAAAATACTCTTAATAACATTTGTTATTTGTATCGGTCTTGGCGTAAAATATAACACGGCAATAATTGACCATATAATAAATGGTACAATTAATTTTGGCAAACGTTCTGTATAAGCTATTTTAAGCGATGTCGTTTTACTACTCCTCATTAACATCGCACCAGAAATCATAAAGAAGATAGGCACACTTGTACTAAATACAGTTGTCAGTGCATTCGTTATATGCCAAGTACCTGAACCGATATTCCCCCGTAAGCTTCCTGCAGCAGTATGAAGAAATACTACCGCAAACATCGAAAATACACGTAGTACGTCAACATATTCAACGTAATTCTTTTTCACCCCATTATTCATCTAACAATCGTCCCTTCCCACAGAATATTTTTTCTAACCATTTTCGTCTTTTCCAAAAGTACAAATCCATTATGTCGGAATATAATTAATGTTAAAACAAAAATGAAAACCTAAAATCTTGATATTCGACTATAAAACACTGAGTATACTATATAAAATTTTAACAATAAATTCAATTTTTTTCTTATATATTTAATATTATCCAAGTTAACTACTTAAATAGAGATTTTTTCTTCCATCTAACTGTTGAATATTCTTAAGACAAGACTCTTAATCTATATCAATAAAAAAAACACTCCTTTCAGTGAGCAAAACCGAAAGGAGTGTTCTCTTGTCTAACCATAGATTTTCTTTCAAATTGTATTATACAGGAAATTCTCAAAATGAATACTAAAAAATATGACTAATAAGTCAATTTTTCTCGCTATTTTGTTTCTATTTACATGTTTATCCCACTATTAATAGGGTTTAACTAATTCCAAAGAACAAATAGTAATATTTGGTAATATTTTCTTAATTAAAATTAACTAGCTTCTATTATAGAGAATTTCTCAAAAAGAAAAGATCTTCACAATCTGTGAAGATCTTTCCTACTATTTCTTATAAAGTTTCAGAAGTAGTTTTTGCTTGCATGTGAAGTGCTAAGTAATCAGGGCCACCAGCTTTAGAGTCTGTACCAGACATGTTAAAGCCACCGAATGGTTGGTAACCTACGATTGCACCAGTACATCCACGGTTGAAGTATAAGTTACCAACGTGGAAGTCTTCACGTGCTTTTTCAATGTGGTCACGGTTGTTAGTAACAACTGCTCCTGTTAAACCGTATTCTGTATTGTTTGCAATTGCAAGTGCATGATCAAAGTCTTTTGCTTTACAGAATGCTACTACTGGTCCGAAGATTTCTTCTTTCATTAAGCGAGCATCTTCTGCAACGTCAGCAACGATTGTCGGTTGGATGAACCAGCCTTTAGAATCGTCTCCTTCGCCACCAGCTAGAATTCTACCTTCTTCTTTACCAATTGCAACATAGCTCATTACTTTATCGAATGCAGCTTGGTCATTAACAGGACCCATGTTTGTACCTAATACAGCTGGGTTAGCAACTGTTAATTCTTTTGTTAATTCAACTGCACGATTTAATACGTGATCGTATACATCTTCGTGGATTACTGCACGAGAACATGCAGAACATTTTTGTCCTGAGAATCCGAATGCTGATGCAACGATAGATTTAGCTGCTAATTCAAGATCTGCTTCTTTATCAACAACGATTGTATCTTTACCGCCCATTTCAGCGATAACACGTTTTAACCAAATTTGGCCTGGGTTTACTTTCGCTGCACGCTCATAAATACGGATACCTACATCACGAGATCCAGTGAAGCTTACGAAACGTGTACGAGGGTGATCTACTAAGTAGTCACCAACTTCAGAACCATTACCTGGAACGAAGTTTACTACGCCAGCTGGTAAACCAGCTTCTTCTAATACTTCCATAAATTTCGCTGCTACTACAGGAGTTGTACTAGCTGGTTTTAGTAATACTGTGTTACCAGAAACTAAAGCAGCTGTTGTCATACCTGCCATAATTGCGAATGGGAAGTTCCAAGGAGAAATGATAACACCTACTCCTAATGGAATGTAAGAGAAACGATTATATTCAATTGGACGGCTTTCTACTGGAATACCGTCTTTTAATTTTAACATTTGACGAGCATAATATTCCATAAAGTCGATTGCTTCTGCTGTATCAGCATCTGCCTCATTCCATGGTTTACCTGCTTCTTTTACAAGGATAGCAGAGAACTCATGTTTTCTACGACGAACGATTGCTGCAGCACGGAATAAAATGTCTGCACGCATTTCTGGTTTTGACTTTCTCCAAGTTTGGAATGTCGCATCCGCTACTTGCATTGCTTTTTCAGCTAATTCACGGCTTGCTTTTGAAACGCGACCAACAAGTTCCTCTTTATTTGCAGGGTTTACAGAAACAATTTTGTCTTCTGTAGTGATCTTTTCTCCCCCGATAATTAATGGATAGTCTTGTCCAAGATAAGATTCTACTTTCTTTAAACCTTCTTCAAACGCTAATTTGTTAGCCTCTACTGAAAAATCTGTAAATGGCTCATGTTTGTATGCTACTACCATTTTTTTAGCCTCCCCTTAGAAAAACGTTTACATTTTACAACATTATTCTACACGATAATTTAGATTTATTCAAATATTCCTAGACTTATATTTTAAAAATTAATTAATTTTTAAAATATAATAAAAAAAAGAGATTCATACATACGTATGAATCTACAAAATATGAGTATATTCCAAAACATTTTTCCCTATTAATAAAATAGTAACTAATAAAAATAAAGTCCTTACATATCCAACACCTTTTTGAACCGCAAACTTCGATCCAAAATAAGCACCTAAAATCATTGATAACCCCATAATAATACCGTATTCAAAATGAATCACATCTAAAAATAAAAAAGTAATTAAAGATACGATATTACTAACGAAATTCAAAAGTTTTCCAGATGCTGCCGCTTGAATAAAATCCAAACCAATTAATAAAAATGCAAAAATTAAAAAGGATCCTGTCCCAGGTCCAAAAAATCCGTCGTAAAACCCTATCATTAAAATAACAAAGAAAAACATTAATGTTTTCCCTTTTGTCATCTTTTTATAGGTAGATGCACTTCCCCAATCTTTTTTCGCAATAATATAAATGGCAATAAAAACCAACATTACGAGTACTAGTGGACGCAAAATATCAGGTGGAATAAACTTTACCACTAAAGCACCTGCGACTGCTCCAACAATAGTTAATGGGATTAACTTTCCTACAATTCGAAAATCAACCTTACCTGATCGAATAAAATAAATTGTACTCGTAAGCGTCCCCATCGTTGCAGCTAATTTATTTGTTGCAATTGCCGAAGCTGGTGATAAACCAACAAACATAAGTGCAGGAAGCGAAATTAACCCTCCTCCTCCAACAACCGAATCAATAAAAGCAGCTAAAAACCCGAATGCAATTAATAAAATAATGACTTGAAAGCTTAGTTCTTCCATGATTTTACCCCTTACCCCTTTATTTGTAACATTTAAAATTATAACAAAATTTTTCAAGAAAAAAAGCTGTTCCTTTATAGAAACAGCTTTCATCTTTAATCTAAAATTTTCACAAGTGGTTCATCTTGCTTCGCTTCACGTATAATAATTGCTTCTGGGCGTTCCACTGATTTAATTGTTACTTGTACTTTCATATAATTCGGGAAGTATTCCATAACAAGTCCAGCTACATATTGTGTAAAACCAATGACTTCAGCTTTCCCATTGAATTGGACAGGAATATCGAGCTTCATTTCTTTTAATTCATCATCTCTATACATTCCAGTACCAATAATAGCTGTATAATCGCCTTGGAAATACTCACTTAATTTTGATTTAAAGTTTGACACCCTTGCAAGGTCTTCACGTTTATTATCCGCTTTTGCTTGTTCAGACGGGAACAAATAATATTTTTCATTGATCGGCTTCCAATCCTCAACCGTTTCACTGCCTTTTTCTACCTTAGCATAAGAAACAAAATTCCCTGGCACAAGCGAAGACTGTGGACCTTGACGATAAATTGCAAATGTAACCGGAATATTTTTTATTTCAGGCTTTTTTTGCTGCATTACTTTCAAGATTTCTTGTGCCATTTTTTTCCCTTCAGCTAACATTTTTTCTTGCTCGATTTTAGCCTCACGCGGATAACCATGCTCTTCCTCGTAATAATGAACCGAATTCATCGCTAATCCAACTACAACACCATCAGGCTGAGTACCTTTATCACCATTTTGTAAGTAATAGTCATGTTCTAAAATATTTGAGATATACATTGGATTTTTTGTATTTTTTACTTCTAACGATTCTGATCCTTCACCTAAGGTAGGATTCAACCCTATATTTGGAAATTTAACCGCATCTTTTTTCAACTTATCCTCTAGCTCTTTTTGCTCAGCATCTGTACGCTTTCTTTTCACAAGCATTTGAATCGTTTGTGTGTCTAAAAAGTCTCCACCTTTAAAGAAATAATCTTTCGTGCTAAATGAGTCTTTCGCAATGCGCATTAGTCCCGTTTCAAATTCATCTATATCTAGACGATTGTTCAAACTTTGTCCAACTAAACCACGTGCACTACCTGGATCAAATGGAAATGTTGTCTTATAATATTCATCCGAAATGGAATATTTTGAGATAACCGCTTGCTCTTTCGCTTTCCCTGATTTCTCAACTGTTTTTTCATCTTTGTTAGAACCCATGCTACACCCACTTACAAGTAGGCTAAGACTTAATACCGCTAACGCTATTTTTTTCATCGTAAGTTTGCACCTCTTACTTATTCAGCTCTTGTAAGAACCTCTCTTCATTCCAAACTTCAACATTGTGCTTCTCTGCTTGTGCTAATTTCGAACCAGCAGCTTCACCAGCAACAACTAAATCCGTACTTTTACTAACACTTCCTGTTACTTTTCCACCTAATGCCTCAATTTTCTTCTTCGCTTCACTGCGGCCCATAACTTCTAATTTCCCTGTTAAGACGACAGTTTTTCCTGCGAAGTACGATTCAACATTTTGTAAATCAGCAATTTTTATCCCTTTGTATGCCATGTTCACGCCATACTCTTTAAATTGTTGTAATAGCTCTAATACGTCTTCATTATCGAAATACGTTACAACGGATTGAGCCATTTTTTCACCAATCTCATTAATTGTTTTTAGTTCTTCTTCCGTCGCTTTCACAAGCTCATCCATCGTTTCGAAATGCTCAGCAAATGTACGTGCCGCTTTCGCACCTACATGACGAATACCCAGACCGAATAATAATCGCTCTAATGAGTTTTCCTTAGAATTCTCAATTGCTTGGACTAAATTTGTTGCTGATTTTTCACCGAATCGTTCTAGCTGTAATAATTGCTCTTTCGTCAATGAATATAAATCAGCAAACGTACGAATATAATCCGCATCAAAGAGTTGTGTAATTACACGTTCTCCAAGTCCGTCAATATTCATTGCATTTCTTGAAACGAAATGGATTAACCCTTCACGAATTTGAGCTGGACAAGTCGGATTTATACATCGAAGTGCTACTTCTTCTTCTAAACGAACAAGTTCACTCTCACACGCTGGACAATGCGTTGGCATATGATATTCTTCTTCCTCACCAGTACGCTTATCAAAAATAACGTTCACAACTTCAGGAATGATATCTCCAGCTTTTTTCACAACAACGTAGTCACCGATTCGAATATCTTTTTCACGAATTAAATCTTCGTTATGTAAAGAAGCACGACGAACAATAGTTCCAGCTACTCGCACTGGCTCTAGCTCTGCAGTTGGTGTTACAACCCCTGTGCGGCCGACACTTAATTCAATCCCTGTTAATCTCGTAACAACTTCTTCAGCCGGGAATTTATAAGCAATCGCCCATCTTGGACTCTTTGCTGTAGTTCCTAAGCTTTCTTGAAGAGCAACATCGTCTACTTTTATAACGATTCCATCAATCTCATAATCAAGATGCGGGCGTTTTTCTTGCCATTCTTCTACATAGGCTATTACATCTTCGATTGTTTCACATGTACGACGATTTGGATTCGTCTTAAATCCAAGCTCCCCTAAGAAATCCAGTGATTCACTATGGGATGGAATTGTTTTTTCTTCTACATTAGCAAGACCATACACAAACATAGATAAATTACGCTTCGCTGCAATTTTCGGATCAAGTTGACGTATCGATCCTGCTGCCGCATTACGTGGATTCGCAAATACATCTTCACCATTTTGTTCTTTCTCTTCATTCAACTTAACGAATGAACGCTTCGGCATATAAGCCTCGCCTCGTGCTTCTAACGTTACTTCTTCATTTAAACGCAGCGGGATAGCTTTAATCGTTTTTAAGTTTTGGGTAATATCTTCACCCGTTATACCATCACCACGTGTTGCTCCTTGAATAAAGCGTCCTTTTTCATAATGAAGTGAAACAGCAAGTCCGTCAATTTTTAATTCGCATATATATCTTACATTCGCATCATCAATTCCCTGATGTACTCTTCGATCAAAATCACGCAAATCTCCTTCATTAAACGCGTTTCCTAAACTTAACATTGGTGATTTATGCGTTACCTTTTCAAATATATCAAGAACAGTCCCCCCAACGCGAATGGAGGGAGAGTCTTCACTCATAAACTCTGGGTTCTCTGCTTCTAATTTTATAAGCTCCTGCATATTACGGTCATACTCCGCATCAGAAACAGAAGGATTGTCTAATACGTGATATTGATAGTTAAATGTATTTAACAAATCACGTAGTTCTTCTATACGTTTTTTTGCTATCTCTTTTGACATATCCTCATTCCTTTCCTATTGTTTCGTCACAGGTGCAAATTTTGCTAATAAACGTTTAACACCAATTGGGCTTGGGAACGCAATATCTAATTCTTTTGCATCACCTTCACCTTTTACACTTACAACTGTACCGACTCCCCATTTTTGGTGGGAAGCTTTATCGCCTACTGCCCAGCCAATTTGTTCGCCACCCGTTGTCTTAGCTGCAGGACGTACGAAAGCTGAACGAGAACGGGTTGTAGTTGTACTTGTTGTTGTACTTTTCGTTCTTCCCTTTGCCCCAAACGAAGTTTCACGCTTCGGCGCTGTTTCATTTAATGATTCCACTAGTTCTGCCGGGATTTCTGTAATAAATCGAGATGATGCGTTCATACTTGTTCTACCAAATAAAGTACGCATTTGTGCATTGGATAAATATAATTCTTCTTCTGCACGAGTAATACCTACATAAGCAAGACGACGTTCTTCTTGCATTTCATCTTCTTCCATCAGAGAACGAGTATGCGGGAATATCCCTTCCTCTAAACCAACAATAAAAACAACTGGAAACTCTAATCCTTTTGCCGAGTGCATCGTCATCAAAATAACTTCTTCACCAGCAGTTGGATCTTCATCTACACGATCAATATCCGCAACAAGAGCTAAGTCTGTTAAGAAGGCAACAAGGCTCTTATCTTCACTTTGAGATTCGAATGTTTGTGTAACAGATAGAAACTCGTCTAAGTTCTCTAGACGACCTTCTGCTTCTAAAGTACGCTCATTTTTCAGCATGTCGCGATAGCCTGTCTTTTCAATAACTTCTTCAACCAATTCTGTAACAGATAAATACTCTTGCATATTTACCCAGTTGTGTAATAAACCTGCGAATTCTTTTACTGCCTTTGTAATTTTCGCACTTACTCCAACATGCTCAATCTCATCGAATACAGCAGTTAATGAAATTCCATTTTGTACACCGTAATTAATAATTTTATCGATAGAAGTCGCACCAATTCCGCGCTTCGGCATGTTAATAATACGTGCGAAACTAATTTCATCATCTGGATTCCCAATTAAACGTAAGTACGCCAAAATATCTTTAATCTCTTTACGGTCGTAGAACTTAGTACCACCGACAATTTTGTAAGGAATATTAGATTTCAGGAAAATCTCCTCGACCATACGAGACTGAGCATTTGTACGATATAACACTGCAAAATCAGTATATTTTCGTTTTCCCATTTGAATATCGTCACGAATTTTTTTCGCAACAAAATACGCTTCGTCTTTTTCCGTTGCAGCACGGTAATACGAGATTTTGCTTCCAACTTGATTGTCTGTCCATAATTTTTTCGGTTTACGGTTTGAATTTTTTTCAATAACAGCATTCGCTGCATTTAAAATATTTTGTGACGAACGATAATTTTGTTCTAACAGGATAACTTGCGCATTCTCATAGTCTTTTTCAAATGACAAAATGTTAGAAATGTCAGCCCCGCGCCAGCGGTAAATAGACTGATCAGAATCACCTACAACGCAAAGATTTTTAAAACGTGCTGCTAAATGTTTAACAAGAAGGTACTGCGCTTTGTTCGTATCTTGATACTCATCCACGTGAATATATTGGAACTTACGCTGATAAAACTCTAGTACTTCTGGAACACGTTCAAATAGCTGAATCGTTGTCATAATTAAATCATCAAAGTCTAATGAATTATTTTTCAAAAGACGTTTTTGATATTCTGTATATACATCGCTCGTTAATTTTTCATATGGATCAGCGATTGTAATTTTTTTCGCATATTTATCTGCAGATAACAATTCATTTTTCGCATTACTAATACCAGCTAAAATAGAGCGCGGCTCAAATTTCTTCGGATCAATATTGCGCTCTTTCATAATTTTTTTGACTACAGTTAACTGATCGCCTGAATCTAAGATTGTAAAGTTACGATTAATACCAATACGATCGATATCGCGTCGTAAAATACGTACACACATAGAGTGGAACGTCGAAATCCAAATATCTTCTGCTTCTGGTCCGACAAGTGTATCAATACGCTCGCGCATTTCACGAGCTGCTTTATTTGTAAAGGTAATAGCTAGTACATTCCATGGTGCTACACCTTTTTCACCAAGTAAATACGCAATACGATGTGTTAACACACGTGTTTTACCACTACCTGCGCCTGCCATTAATAGAAGTGGTCCATTCGTTGTTTGTACTGCTTTTTGTTGTTGCGGATTTAAACCATTTAATAACCTATCTGTCGTACTCATATACGCCTGCACCTACTCTCCTTTTACTGCTTTAACTGTTTTTAATGCCGATTTTATATCATCATAAATAATATTTCCAACAACTACCGTATCAGCATACTGCGCCATTTCTTTCGCTTGTTCTGCATTAGAAATACCGCCGCCATAATACAACTTCGCTTGTTTTAATTCTGCTTTTACATTTTTAACAAGTTCAATGTCGCCATACGTACCGCTATATTCTAAATAAAATATCGGTAAACGTAATAGCTTGTCTGCTAAACGCGCGTATGCAATCACATCATCTTCTGTTACATCACATTTCGCATCTGTAAGCTGGGCTACTTTCGCTTCAGGATTTAAAACACAATACCCTTCCATGAAAATTTCGTCCCAGTCCATAATATCCCCAAATTCTTTCAAAGCCTCATGATGAACACCTGTTACCCATTCTACCTTTCGGCTATTTAAAACACTTGGGATATAATAAAAATCAAATCCTGGTGTAATTGCTTCCACATCAGAAACCTCTAACACACAAGGAACTGCATATCTACGAATGCTTACTAGCATGTGTAGTACATTATCAATTGTTATGCCATCACTTCCGCCTACAATAACAGCATCTGTTCCAGACTCACAAATCATTTCTAAATGTTCATCGCTTAGCTCCTTATTTGGATCTAGCTTAAATACATGTTTCCATTTGGAAATATCGTACATGAAAACACCCTTTCTTTTTTCTAATCATATCTATATCCCTGCTCAAAAAAGCAGTTAGTTTTTATTAGGATTTTTGAAATTCTTCTACTACATCTGTTCACAAAGGCGAGTCGAGTTTCGCGCTCCCTTTTATGCATTCTTTCATTATAACAAAAAAAGCTACTTACACACACGCCCATTCCAACATCTTTTTTAACGTCAAATGTTGGATTACATATCATCAAAAGCACACGGGATACTAATAAAAGAAATAGTATTTGCTATTTCGAAGTTCATCAAAAAGGAGTGTTTTTCAAATGAAGCAAAACATCGGTACAATCAATGCTCTAATTCGAATTACACTCGGACTTATCCTCTTCGGTTGTAGTACCGCTAAACTCGTACGCAAACCTTGGTGCACTTGGTCTAAAGTTTTACTATGGTTTGGTGCAATGAAAATTGCAGAGGGGATTGTTCGTTTCTGCCCTATTGCTGAAGTATGTAAATTTGGAAAATTCATGAGTATGGGCGCATTTAAAATGCCTAGCATGAATTTTGCTGAAAAAGGACATGCTAAAGAAGAAGTGAACCAAACTTCCAATCATGACAAACCACAGTCAAATGGAAGTTATGACGCTTCTGACAAAGAGATTGAGTCAGCGATTGAAGATATAATCCTGGCAAAACCGCTTTGAATCATTTGTCACGACGCAAGATGCTCTCAAAGAGACTTAGCTGCTGCAGTGGGCGGTTAAGTCTTCTTTATTTTACCACAAAACAGAACGTACATTCTTATATTTTAGAGTTACATCCCTGAAACGTACATAAATCAATCAATAAAATTCAGAAAATTAGGTGTAAACCCCTTGCATAGAATGATATAAAAGTGATATCATTTTTATATCAGGAGGCGATCATATGAAAGAAAAACAAGTATTTTATGTTAATGGATTTCTCGGCGTTATTGGAATTTTAGTTTTAGCCGCTATCGGTGTATTTTGCCTTGTCCAAGAAATTTTCATAATAGCAGCATTAACAATTATTTTAGCAGCGGTTCTCGCTACAGGTATTGGTATTGTTCAACCTAACCAAGCGAAAGTCATTACGTTCTTCGGTAATTATTTAGGAACAATTCGTCAAAACGGTTTATTTTTAACAATTCCGTTTGCATTCCGTCAAACTGTATCTTTACGTGTTGAAAACTTTAATAGTAAGAAATTAAAAGTAAATGATGTTGAGGGAAATCCAATTGAAATTGCAGCTGTTATCGTATATAAAGTTGTTGATTCTGCAAAAGCAATGTTTGGCGTTGAGCATTACGATCGATTCGTAGAAATCCAAAGCGAAACGGCAATCCGCCACGTTGCAACAAAATATCCTTATGATAATTTCCAAGATGAAACTTGTATCACGTTACGAGGAAACACTGAAGAAATCTCTGAAGAATTAAAGCGTGAGCTAGAAGCACGCCTTGAAATTGCTGGTGTAGAAGTATTAGAAACTCGTTTAACGCATTTAGCTTACGCAACAGAAATTGCCCATGCAATGCTCCAACGTCAACAAGCAAAAGCAGTATTAGCTGCTAGAAAAGAGATTGTTGAAGGTGCTGTGAAGATGGCGAAAGATTCAATCCACATGTTAGATGAAGAAGGCGTACTGGAACTCGATGACGAGCGTAAAGCAAATATGGTGAACAATTTATTAGTTGCCATCGTTTCAGATAAAGGTGCGCAACCAGTTATTAATACAGGAAGCCTATATTAAAAGGTTGTAAATAATTATGGCTAAAAAGAAAAGCTTTCCATTACGTATTGATCCTGAATTACACGCAGTCATCGAAAAATGGGCGAATGATGAGTTTCGTAGCGTCAATGCACACATCGAGTATTTGCTTCGAGAAATGGCAAAGCAAAAAGGAAAATTAAAAAAAGATAAAGATGAATAAAAAATCCCGCTGAGAAATCAGCGGGATTTTTATATTAGCTTCTCGTCATCTCATGCCCAATTGCACGATATCCTATATCACTTCGATAAAATAGACCATCACTCTCAATTTTACCGATTTCTTTATATACTTTGTCTTTCGCTTCTTGTAAACTATTCGCCTTACAAGCAACAAATAGTACACGGCCACCGTTTGTTACAAAGTCACCATGTTTCATCGCTGTACCCGCATGGAAAACAATCACATCTTGCAGCGCATCTAGTCCGCTAATAATATCACCTTTTTTATATGCTTCTGGGTATCCTTTAGAAGCCAGTACGATACCGATTACCGATTCTTCTGACCATTGTAATTTTAATTCACTTTCATCTAATACAGCATTACATACATCAACTAAATCGTTTTCTAAGCGTGGTAATACAACTTCCGTTTCAGGATCACCAAAGCGCGCATTAAATTCAATTACCTTTGGACCATCATTTGTTAAAATAAGACCTGCATATAAAATACCTGTAAACGAACGGTTTTCTGCAATCATCGCCTTGGCAGTTGGGTGTAATACTGTTTGAATCGCTTCTTGAACTGCTGATTCTGGAATTTGTGGTACTGGAGAATATGCACCCATTCCGCCTGTATTCGGACCTTTATCCCCATCAAAAGCGCGTTTATGATCTTGAGCAATTACCATCGGATGTACGGTTGTTCCATTCACGAATGCCATTAATGAAAATTCTTGTCCATCTAGAAACTCTTCAATAACGACCTTCTTGCTTGCTTCACCGAATTTCACATCTTGCAGCATTTCTTTCACAGCTTGTAATGCATCTTCAAGTGTCATTGCTACTGTTACACCTTTACCAGCAGCTAATCCATCAGCTTTAATAACAATTGGCGCACCAACTTTTTGAATGTACTTTACTGCTTCTTCATAGTCTGTAAAAGTTTCATATGCCGCAGTTGGAATATCATACTTTTTCATAAGCTCTTTTGTAAAAGCTTTACTACCTTCAATAACAGCAGCCGCTTTATTAGGACCAAATACACGAAGTCCCTCTTCCTTAAAACGATCCACGATTCCGTTCATAAGTGGAATTTCTGGTCCAACGAAAGTTAATTCAACATTATTCTCTTTTGCAAATAAGACTAATGCATCGAAATCATTCTCATCAATATCAACTGGTGTTGCAACATCTCGCATACCTTCATTACCTGGCGCTACATATACTTTTTCTACCTTTTCAGATTGTGCAAATTTCCAAGCTAAAGCATGCTCACGCCCACCGCGACCAATTACTAAAACATTCATATTTCATCCCCCAATACTTAAATAAGTACAAACTAGAAGCTATGCTCCTAGTTTGCTTTCATATCAATAGAAGTTTAAAAGGGAGGATCAAGAGAACCGAGCAGATCGAGGCGCATTCGCCAGGAGGACACGGAGTGTAGTTTTCCTACATGAGTACCGCACTGGCGATGCAACGATGACATGCGACAGTTATCTTGACCGGACCTTTTAAACATCCTCTATTAGTGTTTGAAATGACGTACGCCAGTGAACACCATAGCAATCCCATACATATCTGCCACTTTAATAGAATCCTCATCACGAATTGATCCACCTGGTTGGATAATTGCTGTAATACCAGCTTTTGCTGCTTCTTCTACTGTATCTGGCATTGGGAAGAAAGCATCAGATGCAAGTGCGCTACCTTGTGCTTTTTCGCCAGCTTGTGTAATTGCGATTTTTGCAGAACCTACACGGTTCATCTGTCCCGCACCTACACCAACTGTCATGTTATCATTCGCTAAAACAATTGCATTTGATTTCACATGTTTTACAACTTTCCAAGCTAGTTTTAAATCTTTCCATTCTTGCTCTGATGGTTCACGTTTCGTTGGAATTGAAATTGCGTCCTCATCTAATGATAACGTATCTTCCTCTTGAATAAGAAGTCCACCTTGTACAGAAGTTAGTTTTTTGCTTGCACTTGTCGCTTTTTCAATATTTACAGTTAGTAAGCGTAAGTTCTTCTTACTTTGCAACACTTCTAAAGCTTCTTGCGAGAACGAAGGTGCGATAACAATTTCTAAGAAAATTTCATGTAACTTTTCAGCTGTAGCTTTATCAATTTCACGATTAGCTGCAATAATACCGCCAAAAATTGATACTGGATCTGCCTCATAAGCACGTGTGTATGCTTCATGAATATCAGTTCCTACTCCAACACCACATGGATTCATATGTTTTACCGCTACTACTGCTGGTTCTGTAAATTCTTTTACGATGCTAAGCGCTGCGTCTGCATCGTTAATATTGTTATAGGATAATTCTTTACCGTGTAATTGTTCTGCGTATGCAACAGAAGAAGTTGCAGCGAATGGCGCTTTATAGAATGTTGCTTTTTGATGTGGATTTTCTCCATAGCGTAAATCTTGTTTTTTCTCAAATGTCACCGTTAATGTTTCTGGACTTTCTTCACCCATTTGCTCTGTTAAGTAGTTAGAGATTAACGCATCATATGCCGCTGTATGACGGAATACTTTCGCTGCTAATTTACGTTTCGTCTCTTCTTTTACTTCGCCGTTCTCTTTCAGTTCCGCTAATACAACATCATAATCTACTGGATCTACAATTACCGATACAAATTTATGATTTTTCGCAGCAGAGCGAATCATTGTCGGGCCACCGATATCAATATTTTCAATTGCATCAGCAAATGTTACATCAGGCTTAGCGACTGTTTCTTTAAATGGGTATAAGTTAACAACAACAAAGTCAATTGGTTGAATGCCTAATTCATTCATTTGCGCTACATGCGTTTCATTATCGCGAACTGCTAATAGACCACCATGAATGTTTGGATGTAATGTTTTTACGCGACCATCCATAATTTCTGGGAAACCAGTTACTTCAGAAATACCAATTACTTGTAAGCCGTTTTCTTCTAGTAATTTTTTCGTACCACCTGTTGAGATAACTTCAATCCCTTGTTCAAGTAAACCTTTAACAAATTCTACTACTCCTGTTTTATCTGAAACACTTACTAATGCACGCTTTTTCATTTATCCTTCACCCCTGGTTGTATGTTAGTTAACAGTTGTTTCTTTCACAGACTGAACAATTTGATTCACTGTATTTACGTATAATTTATGTTCAACTTGTTGAATTTTCTTTTGTAAGCTTTCTCTCGTATCCCCTTCAGAAACAACTACTGCTTCTTGCGCAATAATCGGACCTGTATCCATACCTGCATCTACATAATGAATCGTTACTCCAGTTACTTTCACACCCGCTTCTAACGCTTGACCAACAGCATCTTTACCTGGGAAACTCGGTAATAGTGATGGATGAATATTAATAATCTTCCCACCATACGCTCCTAGTAAAGTCGACCCAATTAAACGCATATATCCAGCTAAAATAACATAATCAATTTCATACTCTTCTAGCTTCTTTAATATCTCTTTTTCAAATGCTTCTTTTGACTCATATGCTTTCGCTGAAAAGGCGAAACACGGGATATGATGATAATGTGCCCGTCCAACAGCACGTGCTTCTGGTTTATCACATACTAATAAACTAATATCTGCATCCAATCTTTTTTCTTCTAACGCGTTAATAAGAGATTGGAAGTTCGATCCGCTTCCAGAAGCAAAGACTGCTAATCTACTCATAGTTCTGTGCTCCCGTTAAAAGTAACGCCAGCACCTTGTACAGTGCGTCCAATAATACGAGCTGTTTCTCCTTGCTCTTCAAGAAGACGAACAATATCTTTTGCATCTTCTTCCTTCACCGCTACTACCATACCAATACCCATGTTAAAAATATTGAACATTTCTTTCTCTTCCAGTTTTCCAACTTCTTGAAGTAAACTGAAAATCGGCTGAATTTCCCAAGCTCCTAGCTCAATTTCAGCACCAATTCCCTCTGGCAACATACGTGGAATATTTTCAATGAATCCGCCACCTGTAATATGCGCCATACCGTATACTTCATGTTTCTTCAATAGTTCTAAAATAGGTTTGACATAAATTTTCGTTGGTTTTAATAATTCTTCACCAAGAGGTAGCTCTAAGCGTCCGTAAATGCGATCTAAAGATAGTTCTCCATCTTCTAGTAACACTTTTCGTACTAAAGAGTAACCATTACTATGAATACCGCTAGATGCTAATCCAATTAATACGTGACCAGCTTCAATTTTCTCACCTGTTACAATTTTCTTTTTATCAACAATTCCAACTGTAAAACCAGCTAAATCGTACTCTTCCGTAGAATACATTCCTGGCATTTCAGCTGTTTCTCCACCAATTAATGCACAACCAGCTTGGCGACAGCCCTCTGATATACCTTTGACGATGTTTTCAATTTTGCTAGGTTCAGCTTTACCACAAGCAATATAATCAAGGAAGAAAAGCGGTTCTGCTCCTTGGACAACAATATCATTTACACACATTGCTACTGCATCAATACCAATTGTGTCATGTTTATCTGCCATAAAAGCGAGCATCAATTTCGTTCCCACGCCATCTGTTCCAGATACTAATACAGGTTCTTCTAATGCAAATTTTGATAGATCAAACATACCTCCAAAACCGCCTAAACCGCCTAGTACTTCTTTTCTCATTGTTGTTTGTACGTGTTTTTTCATGCGAGATACCGCTTCATATCCAGCTTCAATATCTACTCCTGCTTGCTTATATGCATTCGCCATCGTTATTTACACCTCGTCTTTTAATTTCTCCCCATCCAGGGCGGCCGTTTTAAGAAAGAAGCTAGCTTCTACATCAAAAGAAGTAGAAGCTTTTCCACTTTCTTATTTCATACTTTCTAAAAGCTCTTGCTCATAATCATAAAGAGCTGTTGGATAGTCTCCATTGAAGTAAGCCATACATAGGCCGCCATATTTCCCTTCATACGGACGTCCAATTGCATCTACTAATCCATCTTCGCTTAAAAATGTTAAAGAATCTGCTCCGATTATTTCACGGATTTCTTCTACTGTATTATTTGCTGCAATTAATTCTTTTCTCGTTTGAATATCAATGCCATAGAAACATGGATACTTAAGAGGTGGTGAAGCGATTCTTACATGAACTTCTGTCGCTCCAGCCTCACGAAGCATACGAACAATTCGTTTACTTGTCGTTCCCCTTACGATAGAGTCATCAATCATAACAACTCGTTTTCCTTCAACTACACCTCTTACTGCGGAAAGCTTCATCTTTACCCCTTGCTCGCGCAGTTCTTGAGAAGGTTGAATAAATGTACGTCCAACGTAACGATTTTTAATTAATCCTAACTCATACGGAATGCCTGTTGCCTCCGCATAGCCGATCGCAGCTGAAATACTAGAGTCTGGTACACCAGTAACAACATCAGCTTCAATAGGAGCTTCTGCCGCTAAGCGTTTCCCCATGTTTTTACGTGCTGCATGAACGTTAATACCTGCAATATTAGAATCCGGACGTGCAAAGTAAATATACTCCATACTACAAATTGCATGATCTACTTCATTTGTAAAACGATCTACGTGAATTCCTTCATCATTGATGATAAGTAATTCACCAGGTTCTACATCACGAATGTATGTTGCACCTACTACATCGAAAGCACATGTTTCTGATGCTACAACGTAAGCATCCCCCATCTTTCCAATTGAAAGAGGACGGAACCCGTTCGGATCTAGCGCAACAATCATTTCATTTCCAGTTAGTAAAAGATATGCGAACGCACCTTTCACTTTATTTAGAGCTTCTTTTACACTTTCAATTAAAGAATCTTTCGTACTACGTTTAATGAGATGTAAAAGTACTTCTGTATCTGAACTAGTTTGAAAAATACTTCCTTCTGCCTCTAATTCACGGCGAAGCATTTTTGCGTTAATTAAATTCCCGTTATGGGCTAGCGCCATACTGTGATCAGAAAAACGGAATAATAATGGCTGAACGTTAGCAACTTCACTTCCACCAGCTGTCGCATATCGTACGTGTCCGATTGCTGATTTTCCGTTTAATCCTTCTAGCTCACCTCTTGAAAACACTTCCGATATTAAACCTAACCCCTTGTGACCGATGATCTTTTCCCCATTATTTACAACAATGCCAGCGCCCTCTTGTCCACGGTGCTGCAAACTGTGCAATCCGTAGTACGAAACTTGTGCTGCATTTTCATGCCCCCAAATTCCGAAAACGCCACATTCTTCATTTAACCCCTTTATTTCAGCAAGCATGGGATTGCCCCTTTCCAAGCCTTTCTCATTTCATCTACATTTGCTGTAAGTAATACTTCATTTTCTTCATTATGAATTGTTACTTCATTTGTATTTGTTACTTCTCCAACTTGAGTTGCTTCAACGACTTTCTCGAACGCTTCTTTATTTTCACGTTTTACAGTTAGAACGAAGCGAGATTGTGATTCCGCAAATAATACCGCCGTTGCTTCTCCGTCTAATTTCACAGTAGCACCTAAACCGTTAGCACCAATTGCACTTTCAGAAATCGCAACTGCTAAACCACCTTCAGCAACATCATGTGCAGATTGAACAAGGCCAGCTTGAATTGCTTCTAATACTTGTTTTTGACGTTTTAATTCTACATCTAGATCGATACTTGGTGATTGGCCGAAAATTTTGCCGTGGACCATTTTCTGTAATTCACTTCCACCAAACTCAGCTTTCGTCTCTCCGATTACGTAAACTAAATCGCCAGCTTGCTTAAATTCTTGTGTTGTTACGTGTTTTAAATCATGTACAAGACCGACCATACCAACAGTCGGTGTTGGATATACCGCTTCACCACTACGCTCGTTATACATCGATACGTTTCCGCCGATAACTGGCGTTTGTAATGTGCGACAAGCTTCACTCATACCGTCTACTGATTTCTCAATTTGCCAGAAGATCTCTGGTTTTTCTGGGTTACCAAAGTTTAAGCAATCTGTAATTGCAAGTGGTTCTCCGCCAGAACATACGATATTACGCGCTGCCTCTGCTACTGCAATTTTCCCGCCCATTTCTGGATCTAAGTAAATATAGCGTGAGTTGCAATCTGTCGTCATTGCTAATCCTTTTTCTGTACCGCGTACACGTACAACCGCTGCATCTGAACCTGGTGTAACGACTGTGCTTGTGCGTACTTGATAATCATATTGATCATATACCCACTCTTTACTTGCAATTGTCGGTTGTTGTAGTAAAGCGAATAACGTTTCTTTATAATCTTCTACTTTTGGTGTTTCCATTTTCATCTGCTGGAACTCAGCAAAGTACGCTGCTTCTTTTGATGGTTTATGATAAATTGGTGCTTCTTCTGCAAGAGCATCTGCTGGTACTTCAGCTACCTTTTCACCTTTATGGAATAAACGAAGCATTTTGTCTTCCGTTACTTTCCCCATCGTAACTGCTGCAAGACCATACTTCTCAAATAAATCTACTATTTCTTGCTCTCTACCTTTTTTTATAACAATTAACATACGCTCTTGAGATTCAGATAACATCATTTCATATGGTGTCATTCCCGTTTCACGCTGTGGTACATCATCTAAGTACATTTCAATACCCATACCTGCTTTACTTGCCATTTCTGCAGAAGATGAAGTTAAACCAGCAGCTCCCATATCTTGAATTCCAACAAGTGCATCCGACTGAATAAGTTCTAAGCAAGCTTCAATAAGAAGTTTCTCCATAAATGGATCTCCTACTTGAACTGCCGGACGTTTCGCTTCTGAGCTTTCAGATAGCTCTTCAGATGCGAATGTTGCACCGTGAATACCATCACGACCAGTTGATGCTCCTACGTACATTACTGTATTACCAGCACCATGCGCTTGCCCTTTTTTAATATCTTCATGGTTAATTAAACCTACGCACATTGCATTTACAAGTGGATTTCCTTCATAACATGGATCAAATTGTACTTCGCCGCCAACAGTAGGAATACCGATGCAGTTACCGTATCCTGCGATTCCTGCTACTACTTCTTCGAATAAATATTTCACACGTGGTGATTGTAATTCACCGAAGCGAAGTGAGTTTAATAGAGCTACTGGACGTGCTCCCATAGAGAATACGTCACGGATAATACCACCAACGCCTGTTGCTGCTCCTTGATATGGTTCAATAGCAGAAGGATGGTTATGGCTTTCCATTTTAAATACAACCGCTTGATTATCACCGATATCTACAATTCCAGCGCCTTCTCCAGGCCCTTGCAGGACACGCTCACCTGTCGTTGGGAACTTGCGAAGAACTGGTTTTGAATTTTTATAACTACAATGTTCAGACCACATTACAGAGAATAATCCTGTTTCTGTATAATTCGGCAAACGGCCTAGAATCTTTTCAACCATGGCAAACTCTTCGTCTGTTAGCCCCATTTCCGCATATATACGCTCTTCTTTAATTTGTGTTGGATTTGGTTCAAGCATTAACGACATATGTTTCCCTCCACTGTTTTAAGATAGATTGAAAGACTTTTAACCCTTCAGCACCACCAAGCAATTCATCTACAGCACGCTCTGGGTGTGGCATCATACCAAGTACATTTCCCTTTTCATTTACAATACCAGCAATATCTGAAACGCTACCGTTCGGATTTTCTACATAACGGAATGCGATTTGATTATTCTCTTCTAATTGTTTAAGAGTCGCTTCATCACAATAGTAATTCCCTTCACCATGTGCAATTGGAATATTGATTACTTCATCTTTTTCATATTGTGATGTAAACATCGTTTCGTTATTTTCAACACGTAACTGAACAGTGCGACACATAAATTTTAAGTTTTCATTTCTCATTAGTGCTCCTGGTAGTAATCCTGATTCAACAAGAATCTGGAATCCATTACACACCCCTAAAATTGGTTTTCCTTGCTCAGCAGCTTTTTGCACTGCTTTCATTGCGTTAGCAAAGCGAGAAATAGCACCACAACGTAAATAGTCACCGTAAGAGAATCCACCAGGTAGTAAAATTGCATCATATTCATCTAAATTCTCTCTATCGTGCCAAACGTAATCTACTTCTTCACCAAGCTCATCTTTAATTGCATGGAACATATCGACATCACAGTTCGAACCCGGAAATACTATTACTGCAAATTTCACTGTGCGACAACCTCCTCAACTTCATAACGGAAGTCTTCCATTACAACGTTTGTTAATAGTTTTTCACACATTTCTTTTACCTTTGCGTCAAGGTCAGATACTGATTTATCAATTGTTAGTTCCATGTACTTTCCGATTCGAACGTCTTGTACTTCTGTAAATGAAAGACTATGAAGTGCCCCTTTTACTGCTGTTCCTTGTGGATCTAATACACTTTCTCTTAACGTTACATATACCTTAACTTTATACATGTGAAATTCCCCCTAAACGTTTTAAAATTTCTTCATATGCTTCTGTTAAATTCCCAAGATCACGACGGAATACGTCTTTATCAAACTTCTCATTGCTCGCTTCATCCCATAAACGGCAAGTATCTGGTGAAATTTCATCCGCTAAAATAATTTCTCCCTCATCGGTTACACCAAACTCTAATTTGAAATCTACTAATCTTACACGACAGCTTGCGAAATGCTCAATCAATACTTGATTGATTTGTAGAGCCATATCTCGTAATACGCTTACTTGCTCTGGCGATGCAACGTTTAATACACGAATATGATCTTCCGTTACAAGCGGATCTCCTAAATCATCATCTTTGAAGTAAAATTCTACGATTGGTTCTGCAAGTACAGTTCCCTCTTCCATTCCTAATCGTTTTGAAAGACTTCCTGCAATTACATTTCTTGTGACAACTTCTAGAGGAATAATACTCACTTTTTTAACAAGTTGCTCTGTTTCAGATAACTTCTCAACAAAATGTGTTTTAATTCCTACTTCTTGTAACTTTCTGAACAATAAAGTTGTAATCTCATTGTTCAAACGACCTTTTCCTGTAATCGTCTCTTTTTTCTCCCCATTGAAAGCAGTCGCACTATCTTTATACTCTACCCAAACCATATCTGCTGATTCTGTACGATAAATTCTTTTTGCCTTACCTTCATACAGCAATTCTAGCTTTTGCATTTCGCAAGCCCCCTGTAGTTTGAAAAATGTGAATAATATTTTTATAAAGAATGGCACAGAATGACTCTATTCTGTGCCATATGAAATTTTACGCTTCGTTTAATCCAAGGCGTTCAAAGATTGTATCAACATGTTGCATGTGATGCTCATAGTTGAAGCATTCATTAATTTCTTCTTGCGTTAACTTGCTCGTAATACGCTCATCGCCTTCTACAAGCTCTTTAAATTGTACTTGTGTTTCCCAAGCTTCCATCGCTTTAGGCTGTACGATATCATAAGCTTCTTCACGTACCATACCTTTGTCGATTAGTGTAAGCATTACGCGCTGAGAGTAAATTAATCCGTATGTTCTTGTCATATTGCGTTTCATATTCTCTGGGTATACAGTTAAGTTTTTAACGATATTACCAAAGCGATTTAACATGTAATTTAACGCAATTGTAGCATCTGGTAAAATTACACGTTCTGCAGAAGAGTGAGAGATATCGCGCTCATGCCATAATGGAACATTCTCGTAAGCTGTCATCATATAACCGCGGATAACACGAGCTAAACCAGTCATATTTTCAGATCCAATTGGATTACGTTTATGTGGCATTGCAGAAGAACCTTTTTGGCCTTTTGCAAAAGCCTCTTCAACTTCACGTGTTTCACTCTTCTGTAAACCACGAATCTCAACCGCCATCTTTTCGATAGATGTTGCAATTAGTGCAAGTGTTGACATGTAATGAGCATGGCGATCACGTTGCAATGTTTGTGTTGAAATTGGTGCTGCTTCTAATCCTAAGTTTTCACAAACATACTTTTCTACGAATGGATCGATATTTGCATATGTACCAACCGCACCAGATAATTTACCAACGCGAACTGTATCAGCAGCTTGCTTAAAACGCTCTACGTTACGTTTCATTTCTTCATACCAAAGACCAAGCTTTAAACCAAATGTTGTTGGTTCTGCATGAACACCGTGTGTTCTTCCCATCATGATCGTGTATTTATGCTCTTTTGCTTTGTTAGCTAAAATGCTTACAAAGTTTTCTAAGTCTTTTAATATGATTTCATTCGCTTGTTTTAAGATGTAAGATAGCGCTGTATCTACAACGTCTGTAGATGTTAAACCGTAATGAACCCATTTACGTTCCTCGCCTAATGCTGGTGTTTCTGATACAGCACGAGTGAATGCCACTACGTCATGACGTGTCTCTTTTTCAATTTCATAAATACGATCAATATCAAATGATGCATGCTCACGAATTTTTTTAACATCTTCTTTTGGAATATCGCCAAGCTCAGCCCATGCTTCACAAGCTAAAATCTCAACTTCTAACCATGCCTTAAATTTGTTTTCTTCCGTCCAAATTGCACCCATTTCAGGGCGTGTATAACGATTAATCATCTTTTTCCCTCCAACAGTTGTTCTTGATGGTCCCAAATATGCAAACTCTTTGCTTTTTCTAGAGCGACTTCAATATTATCATTTAAAATATTAACATGCCCCATTTTTCGCTGCGCTTTTGCTTCTTCTTTTCCATACAAGTGTAAATAGCACCCGGTTAATCTATTCACTTGTCCTAGGACCCCTTCTATATGTTCGCCTAAAATGTTTACCATGACAACTGGTTTTAACAAATTTGTTTCTCCAAGAGGTAAATTACAGATTGCTCGAATATGTTGACCAAATTGACTCGTTTCACATGCATCCTGTGTATAGTGTCCTGAATTGTGAGGTCTTGGTGCTAATTCATTAATATAAATCTCACCGTCAGCTGTAGCAAACATCTCTACCGCTAGTGTTCCCACAAGTTCTAGTTCATCTGCGAGCACTTTTGCATAAGCAATTGCTTTTTGAGAAAGTTCCTCTGTAATGCGAGCTGGAACGATAGATTCATGCAAAATGTTATTTACATGAATATTTTCCGCTACCGGAAATACTTTCGTTTCACCACTTACACTTCGAATTACAATAACTGATACTTCTTTTTCAAAAGGCACCCATTTTTCTAAAATGCACTCCGCTGCATTCGCAAGCTTTCGCGCTTTATCAACGTCAGCTTCACTTCTTAAAACAACTTGCCCTTTCCCATCATATCCACCTGTCGTTGTTTTTAAGACGGAAGGATATGATAAATCGGCGATTGCTTCAGTAAGCTGCTCTTGAGTTTGAACCAATCTATACGTTGCTACTGGTAATCCCGCTTTTTCAATTGCATTCTTTTCTGTAAAACGATTTTGCGTTTTACTTAACAACTGACTACCTTGTGGTAAGTAAGCATGTTTTTCCAACCATTGCAAACATCTATAATCAATATTCTCAAATTCATATGTGACAACATCACTGATCTCTGCTAAATGCTGAATTGCTTTTAAATCGTCATATGGTGCAACAATTTCAATATCAGCAACTTGTGCACATGGTGAATTCTTTGTAGGATCTAAAACAGCAATTTTATATCCCATCTCCTTAGCTGCCAATGCCATCATTCTTCCTAGCTGGCCGCCTCCAATAATACCGATTGTTTTTCCAGGTAAAATGATTCTCGTCATACTAGCTCACTACCTTCACGCACAGTTTTCTCAATAGCTTCTCGTCTCAGTTCTAATGCATCATGTATGTCATCATGAAATGATCCAAGTATTTGTGCAGCAAGTAATCCAGCATTTGTTGAACCAGCCTTACCAATTGCAACAGTTGCAACTGGAACCCCTCCTGGCATTTGGACGATGGATAATAATGAATCTAAGCCATTTAACGCTTTTGATTGAACTGGAACTCCGATTACAGGAAGATTCGTCTTCGCTGCAACCATTCCTGGTAAATGTGCTGCCCCGCCAGCTCCAGCAATAATAACTTTTAATCCACGTTCACGAGCTGTCTCTGCATATTCAAACATATAATCCGGAGTCCGATGAGCCGATACAACTTTTTTCTCATACGGTATATTTAATTCATCTAAAATGTCACAAGCATATTTCATTGTTTCCCAGTCTGACGTGCTTCCCATTATGACTCCAACTAGTGATTTCATATTAGAATCCCCCCGATTCAAATAAAAAAAGCCTGAAATAGAACAGTTTCTCTTTTACTATGAGAGAAAGCGCTCTACTCAGGCATACGTATCCCTTGTGAATAGAAAAATACCGAGTGACTTTCCCTCATAGTCTAACGAATAACGGTCGTTAGGTAGAGACTTGCAGGCCATATCCCCGCGATTATATGAGGTCTTATATTATTGTTTCTATGGCTATATTAACAATATTCCATAAACAATGTCAACAAATAATCGAATGTTTTTTTATTAGTCTCTGATAACGTTCGTGTTTTAGTTATATTCAAAAGGAGAATTGCAACTATATGCAAGAAGGAAAGGGAATTAGAATATATATTTCTAGAGATCTATTTTACGTATAGCTGTTTATATAGTACTTTAGTATGTTTTAATCAAAGTATATACACTCTTGTGAACTTATTATTGTAGCGAATTAATTTCTAAGGGGGAATAATCTTGAAAAAAATAACTATGCTATTATCCTATTTATTTTTCTCTATCGCAGTAATTGCTGTAATGATTGAATACTTATTTATATCATCCCATTTTTTCTACTCTCATTATTTTAAATATATACTTGCGCTAGAAATAATGTGTCCTATCATAGGGATTATTTTAGGAGTACTCGGAAAACCTGGAAAACCAAAAATCATTGCTATTACTTTGAATAGCCTTATTTTCATTCTTTTTTCTTCTTTAGCGTTATTCAATTTATGGATTTTAACATTTGGTAAATAAAAATAAACACAAAAAAACCTAAGTCGAAACGACTTAGGTTTTTGCTTGGCGACGTCCTACTCTCACAGGGACAAGGTCCCAACTACCATCGGCGCTAGAGAGCTTAACTTCCGTGTTCGGTATGGGAACGGGTGTGACCTCTCTGCCATCATCACCAAACTATGAAGGCATATTCCTTCAAAACTAGATAACATTTGCTACATATTATATGGTTAAGTCCTCGATCTATTAGTATTCGTCAGCTCCACATGTCACCATGCTTCCACCTCGAACCTATCAACCTGATCATCTTTCAGGGATCTTACTAGCTTACGCTATGGGAAATCTCATCTTGAGGGGGGCTTCATGCTTAGATGCTTTCAGCACTTATCCCTTCCGCACATAGCTACCCAGCTATGCCCTTGGCAGAACAACTGGTACACCAGCGGTGCGTCCATCCCGGTCCTCTCGTACTAAGGACAGCTCCTCTCAAATTTCCTACGCCCACGACGGATAGGGACCGAACTGTCTCACGACGTTCTGAACCCAGCTCGCGTACCGCTTTAATGGGCGAACAGCCCAACCCTTGGGACCGACTACAGCCCCAGGATGCGATGAGCCGACATCGAGGTGCCAAACCTCCCCGTCGATGTGGACTCTTGGGGGAGATAAGCCTGTTATCCCCGGGGTAGCTTTTATCCGTTGAGCGATGGCCCTTCCATGCGGAACCACCGGATCACTAAGCCCGACTTTCGTCCCTGCTCGACTTGTAGGTCTCGCAGTCAAGCTCCCTTATGCCTTTGCACTCTACGAATGATTTCCAACCATTCTGAGGGAACCTTTGGGCGCCTCCGTTACACTTTAGG